>JABCYU010000050.1 GCA_013290045.1 Methanobacteriota archaeon
GTACACTCCGGACGAACTGCGCGAGACCTACCTGTCGTTCTTCGAGGCGCGGGGGCACACCCGGGTCCGGCGATACCCCGTCGTCGCGAGGTGGCGGAACGACGTCTTCTTCACGCAGGCGAGCATCTACGACTTCCAGCCGTGGGTGACCAGCGGCGCGATCCCGCCGCCGGCGAACCCGCTCACGATCAGCCAGCCCTGCCTGAGGTTCATCGACCTCGAGGAGGTCGGACGAAGCGGCCGGCACCTGACGATGTTCGAGATGCTCGCCCACCACGCCTTCAACCGGCCGGACCACGAGGTCTACTTCAAGGAACGGACCGTCGAGCTCTGCCACGAGCTCCTCGTCGAGACGTTTGGGGCCGATGCGCGCGCGATCACGTACAAGGAGGAGGAGTGGGAGGGGGGCGGGAACCTGGGCCCGTCGCTCAGCGTCGGCCTGCTCGGCTCCGAAGTGGCGACGCTCGTGTTCATGGAGTACCTGCGAGACGGCCCGGCGCTGAAGGCGATGCCCCTCACCGTGGTCGACACCGGCTACGGGCTCGAGCGGCTCACGTGGCTCTCCCAGGGGACCAAGACGGCCTACGAGGCCGTCTTCGGGGCGATGTACGAGGAGGTCCGGGCCAACTTCCCGCCCCGGGAGGCGAGTATCCTCATCGACCACGCCCGCGCCCTCAACCTATTGCTGACCGATGGGGTGGTCCCCTCGAACAGCAAGGACGGCTACTTCGCCCGGCTCCTCCTGCGCCGGATGCTCCGGCTGCTCCAACGCACCCCCGAAGCTCCCGAGATCACGGCGCTGCTCGACCGGGTCGGGCGGGAGGTCGCCCGGACGTTCCCCGAGGTGGGCGCCCATCGAGACGACATCCACCGGGTCGTCGAGGCCGAGGTCGAACGGTACGCCGAAGCGATCGTCCGCGCCCGGGCCGCGATCCGCCGTCACGAGGAGCGCGTAGACCGGGAAGGGCAGTCTGTGACCTCCGACGATCTCGTCGCGTGGTACGATAGCCTCGGCGTGCCCCCGGATGTCGCCGTCGAGGAGCTGAAGCGGCCGCCGGCGATCCCCGATGACTTCTACGCCCGACTCGCGGCACGCCACGAGAAGGAGGCTCCCGAGACCGACTACGCCGAGAAGGGGGCGGACCTCCCCGAACTCCCCGCGACGATCGCCGAGACGAAGGTCGAGTACTATCTCGACCCGTACACCCTCTCGTTCGAGGGGCACGTGCTCTGGTCCGAGGGACCGTTGGTGGTCCTCGACCGGACGTTCTTCTACCCGACGGGCGGCGGTCAGATCACCGACACCGGCCGGCTCGGCGATATTCCCGTCATCGACGTCGCCCGGAAAGGCCGCTGGGTGTTCCATCGGCTCGAACGGCCGAGCCCGTTCCGCGCGGGGGAGCGGGTCCACGGCCACATCGACCAGGCGCGACGCGTCCAACTCATGCAGCACCACACGGCGACGCACCTGCTCAACGGCGCGCTCCGCGAGGTCCTGGGGCCCCACGTTTGGCAGGCCGGGGCGTACAAAGGGGTCGACGCGGCCCGCATCGACATCACGCACTTCCGGCCCCTCGCTCCCGAAGAGATCCGGCGGGTCGAGCGGCTCGTCCACGCGGTCATCCGAGAGGACCGGCCCGTGAAGAGCTACTTCGAGTCGCGCTCCGAGGCCGAGCGCCGGTTCGGGTTCACCCTCTACCAGGGCGGGGCGGTCCCCGGCAAGGAGCTTCGGATCGTCGAGATCGAGAACTTCGACGTCGAGGCGTGCGGAGGGACCCACTGCACCCACACCAGCGAGGTCGGCTCCGTGGAGATCCTCGGCACCGAGCGGATCCAGGACGGGATCGTCCGGCTGAGCTACGCGGCGGGCGAGCGCGCGCTCGACGTCCGCGAGGCCCACGAGGGCGCGCTTCGGGACGCCGCGCGCAAGCTGGGCGTCCCGCCCGAGAAGCTCGCCGAGGGCGTCGACCGGCTCCTCGCGGAGGTGGAAGAGTCCCGGCATCGCGAGCGGGCCGGGGCCAAGGAGGACGTCGCTCGGCTGGCGGACCGCCTCCTCCAGGATCCCGCCGCGAGGACGACCGTCGGCCCCATGGCCGTCGTCCACCACCTGAGCACGCTCGACCGAAAGTCGCTGATGGAGCTCTCCCGCCGACTCACGCGAGATCCCGAGCGGGTCGCCGTGCTGGCCGGAGAGAGCGAGGGCCGGGGGATCCTCTTCGTCGGGTCGTCCTCGGCCGCCGTCTCGGCGGTCGCCTGCGTCGACGCCGCGATGCCCGCCTTCGAGGGACGCGGCGGCGGCAACCCGAGCGCCGCGAGCGCGGTCGGCGAACCCGGCGCCCCATTGAAGAGCGCGCTCGAGGCGGCGATCCGGGCCGCTTCGGCGGCCTCCGGCGGCGCGTAGTCTCTCCAAGCCGTCGAAACCTTTACCTTCCGGACGCGACAATCAAGAGACCGGTTTAGTGCGCATGCGGCAGGCACCGGGGTCGGACCTTTCGGTCCGGTGGTGAGGTCTCTTGGCAACTCGCGAAGGTGCATCGGTCGGGGGCGTGCCCCCGGAAGTGATCGCGTTCCTTTCCGGACGCGGCGGACGCTCGCTGATCGTCAAGGGCGGCGCCGGCACGGGGAAAACGACCTTCGGCCTCGAGCTGCTCGAACGCATGGGCAAGCCGGCCCAATCCTACTATCTCTCCACCCGGGTCGGGGACGAGGCGCTCTATCGACAGTTCCCGTGGCTCAAGGCGACGGAGATGCGCGCGCGCATCCTCGACGCCGGTAAGCTGTTCCTCGACGCCGTCAACGCCGGTGGGAAGGGCGCGAGCGCCGAGCTCCCCGAGGCGGAGCAGCGGAAGATCCAGGCCGCCCGCGAGATGATGCGGACCTTCGGAGAGGAGCGGGGCCCGCCCACGCGCGTCGACCGGACGCACCTGCACGCGCTGTTGAAGCGCAACCCGATGCCCGAGGTCGAGAACGTCTACAACCGGGTCGAGAAGGCGCTGCCGGAGAAGTCGCTCCTCGTCATCGACTCCCTCGAGGGAGTGACCCACAAGTACGGACTCGAGATGGAAGAGTTCGTCATGGCGCTCCAGAAGGACCTCGTCGAAGGGTCCAACACGAACGTCGTGATGATCCTGGAGAAGCCCGAGGCCGGCGGGATCGAGTATCTCGTCGACGGGCTCATCTCGATCCAGCGCGAGGAGCTCGACGAACGGCGCGTACGCCACATGCGGCTCGAGAAGCTGCGGGCCACCGCGATCGGGCGTCCCCGATACGCCGTCACGCTCAACGAGGGCCGCTTCGAGGCGCTCGGATTCCTCCAGCCGGACCACGTCGGGACGACACCCCCCGCCTGGCGGCCCGTCTCCGACCCCGACCGGTTCTACTCGACGGGGATCACCGACTTCGACGCCCTCCTCGGCGGAGGGTTCCGGAGGGGCAGTTTCAACGCCTTCGAGGTCGACGTCAACGTCGGCATCGACGACTACTACATGCTGTTCACCCCGACCCTGCTGAACTTCCTCTCCCAGGGTCGCGGGATCATCGCGGTCCTTGCCGCGGGCGAGTCGCACGAGAAGCTGCGCGAAACGTTGAGCCGGCACACCGCCCCCCACGTGTTCGACACGCGCGTGCGGATCGCGGACTACACGGCGAACGAGACCGAGCTGTCGTACATCGTTCCGATGGCCCGGTTCGGGAGGGATGAAGCGCTCCGCGCCATGGTCACCGCCGAGAAGGCGGCCCGCGGGCCGGAGAACAAGCCGTTCCTCGAGTACACCGCGTTCGACACGTTGGAGAGCCTCATGGGCGACCAGGTGGCGATCCGGATGTACTTCCACGGCGTCCAGCGCACGAAGCTCGTCGGGAACCTCGGGATCGGGCTGCTGAAGCCGGGGCTGTTGGTCTCGAGCGAGATCCTCAACATGATGGACACGTACTTCCGGATCATCAACATCGACAACGCCCCGTGCATCTACGGGATCCGGCCGAGGACGACGATCTACTCGATCTCCATCGACCGCGAGAAGGGCCCGCCGCACGCGCGGCTCACGCCGATCGTCTAGATCGGGGCCTCGTTCCTACGGGACGAACGTCGGGAAACCGGGCGCGAAGAACAGCACCGCCGTCGCCAGGGCTCCGGGGACGAGCGTCATGGTGAGGTCGTCGTCGAGCCAGGCGAGCTTCGGGCTTTCGACGAGAAGGGCCACGATGGTCATCACGACCGCCATCGCGACGCTCGGCAGCGTCGCCCAGCGCCCCACGAAGGCGAACGACGCCAGGGCGAGGCCCGCGTAGACGGCACCGGCTCCCGCCGGGTACCACCGGCGTCGAGCGGGGGACAGACGGAGCTCGCCGATCAACGGGTCGACGAGGGCGGTCCCGAGCACCGCGGCGACGGCGATCGGCCGCGGGAACAGGAGGACGGCCACGACCAGTCCAATCGCGAACCACGTGTAGCTGGCGACGCGGTGCTCCTCGTGCTCGCGGAGGGTAGGAAGGTCGACGCCGACCGTGTGGCGCGCGATCTCGAGGACGATGACCATCGCGAGGGCGGCGAGCAGCACCTCCTCCGTGCTCAACCACGGGGCGAGCTGGACCGGCAGCAGATAGTACAGGAGGACCGCGACCCCGAAGAGGTGAAGGCACCGGCGCCACACCCGGTCGCCGAGCGCGGCGTCGCCCCCGAAGCGCGCGCCGAGCCACGACCGCCACCGGCCGCCGCGGTGCAGTCGCATCTCCATGGGCGGGGGGAACCCGCCGCGGTAAACCGCTTTTCCCTCGGCGGGCCCGCCGACCGCGAAGGGCTTTTCTCCCCGTCGGCCTCGCACTCCCCGATGAAGGTCGCCGTCCTCGTCGGGAGCAAATCGGACCTCGACGCCGCCGAGAAGGTCCGCTCCCGGCTCACGGAGCTCGGGATCCCGTGCGAGGTCCACGTCGCCTCCGCGCACCGGACCCCGGAGAAGGTCGACCGCCTCGCCGCCGACCCCGCGACCGACGTCTTCGTGGCGATGGCCGGCCTCTCCGCCGCCCTCCCGGGAGCGGTCGCGGCCCGGACGATCCGTCCCGTGATCGGCGTCCCCCTCAACAAGGGACTCGGCCTGGACTCGCTGCTCTCCGTCGTCCAGATGCCGCCGGGGATCCCCGTCGCGGCGGTCGGGCTCGATGCCTCGGAGAACGCCGCCCTGCTCGCCGCCGCGATCCTGGCCCTGAAGTACCCCGAAGTGTCGGCCGCGATCGAGCGATACCGCGCGAAGTGGCGGGAAGAGACGGCGCCGACCGGCCCGAAGGTCCCGTGAAGGACCCCGAGGCGTTCCGGCTCGAAGCGGTCGCGACGCTCCGACGACGGGTCACCGGCCGCGCCATCGTCGCCGCGAGCGGCGGGATCGACTCCACGGCCGCGGCGGTCCTCACCCAGCAGGCGCTCGGCGAGCGCGCCCGATCGATCTTCGTCGACACCGGGCTGCTGCGGGAGGGCGAGGTCGAGAAGGTCGGAGCGTTCTTCCGGGCGAGCGACCTCGAATATACCGTGGTCCCCGCCGCCGAGCGGTTCCTGGGCGCCCTCGAGGGGGTGGTCGACCCGGAGGAGAAGCGGCGGCGCATCGGGACCGCGTTCATCCGGCTGTTCGAGGAGGAGGCGGTCCGGTTCTCCGCCGACTCCCTGGTCCAGGGGACGATCGCCCCGGATTGGATCGAGAGCGGCGGAGCGCTCCGCGACACGATCAAGACGCATCACAACGTCGGCGGTCTTCCGAAGGACCTGAAGCTCCAGATCGTCGAGCCGCTCCGGGACCTCTACAAGGACGAGGTCCGCACCCTGGCCGCGCACCTGAAGATCCCCCGCGCCGACCGCCAGCCGTTCCCGGGACCCGGGCTCGCGGTCCGGGTGAGCGGGCCGGTGACGGTCGATCGGGTCGCCGTGGCCCGACGCGCCAACGCGATCGTCGAGGAGGAGGTCGACCGGGCCATCGCCGAGGGCCGGATCGCGCGACCTTGGCAGTACTTTGCCGTCCTGCTCCCGGTCCGGACGGTGGGCGTCACCGGCGACAACCGGGTCTACGGAGAGGCCGTCAGCGTCCGGATCGTCGAATCGATCGACGCGATGAGCGCCGTCGCCGCCGCCGCCCCGTGGGAATTGTTGCGCACGATCGCCGAGCGGATCACCCGGGAGCTGACCGGGAAGGTCTCGAGGGTCCTGTACGATATCACGGACAAGCCCCCCGCCACGATCGAATGGGAGTGACCCGACGCGCCGGGCGTCCGAAGCGCGCCGGCGGGGCGAAGAAACTATCTTCCCTCACGGTTCGGTCGGGCCCGGAGGCTCGCGAGTTGGCCGACACCGGGGGCGCCCCTGCCTCCCGAACGATCCGGATCCCCGAGGAGACCGCGCGGCAGATCGCCGCTCGGATCGAGGGGAGCGGGTTCACGACGGTCGACGCGTTCGTCGAGTATGTCCTCGCGAAGCTCCTCGACCAGCCCTCCGAGGTCCCGTTCTCGGAAGAGGACGAGCGCCGATTGCGCGAGCGGCTGCGCTCCCTCGGCTACATCGATTGAAAACCCCGTCAACCCTATACCCCCGTCGCGCTCGGGGGAGGCCGTGCAGCAGTGTCCCTTCTGCGGCGCGCCCGAGACCGACCGCATCGACCTCGAAGGCTCGCGATATCTCGTGTTCCGATGCATGTTCACGCCCCGGGTCGATCCTCGGCTCGACGAGGCGGCGCTGAGCCAGCACCTCTCCGGCTCGTTCACCGGCCCCTCGGCTGAGTACTTCCGCGGGGTCTGTGACCGTCTGCACCTTCACGTCACCAAAGGGGAGGGAGCCCGCGTCCTGACATCGCCCAGCTCGACTCCCCCGATCGGGACCCCGTAACGCTCCCTATCGAGCACCGCGTCCGATCCCGGAGGTCGGCTCGCCCGTCCGGAACGGGCGGGGGATCACGTGGGGACCGCGACCTCACCGATCCGCTGGAGGGCGGAGTCGGTGGAGACCAGATGCCTCGGGAGACCGAGCTCCTCGGCCGTGGCGCCGAGAGCGAGGCCGACCAGCTGGGGCAGGTGGAAGATCGGCATGTCGAGATCGCGGCCGACGGCGCGCTCCGCCAGGTTCTGGAACGAGTCGAGCGAGATGTGGCAGAGCGGGCACGGCGTAGCCATCGCGTGCGCCCCGTGCGCCTTGGCGTCCTCGATCTGGTGTCCGGCGATCCGGTTGGCCGTCTCCTCCTTGACGAAGAGGATCGGGAAGCCGCAGCACATCACTCGCCCCCGGTACATCACCGGGGTCGCGCCGAGGGCCGCGATCAGATCCTCGAAGGAGTGAGGGTCCTCGGCGCTCTCCGATCTCATCTCGGCCGCCGGGCGCAACAGGTGGCACCCGTAGAACGCGCCCACCTTGAGACCCGTCAAAGGGCGCCGGACCTGGCGGCGGATCGCCTCGGGACCGATCGATTCGGTGAGGACCTGGAGCAGGTGGCGTACCGAGGTCCCGCCGTGGTAGCTGACCCCGATCTGACCGAGCGCGCCGTCCACCTTCGTCTTCACGGCCGGTTCCTCGAGCCGCCGGTTGGCGAGGGTCAGCATCCCCTGGCACGTCGAGCAGACGGTGAGGAGATCGAGCCCAGCCTTCTCGGCGATGGCGAGGTTCCGGGCGTTGAGCGCGACGTTCAGGACGGAGTTCGCCTCGTCGATGAACCCCGACCCGCAGCAGGAGAAGTTCGGGAACTCGACGAGCTCGATCCCGAGCTTCCGGCAGACCCACCGTGTCGCCAGGTCGAGCTCTTTTCCCGACTCCTGGGCGACACAGCCCGGATAGTAGGCGAGCCTCACTTCGTTGCCTCCGGTTCGTCGTCGAGGATCTCGTAGAGCTTTTCGACCTCGGCGAGCCCCTCGATCGGCTTCGGCGTTTGAGTGATCTCCGGCTTCTTCCGGCGGATCTTGAGGCCCTGCGGGACCTGGCCGAGCATCTCGATCGGGTTGTAGGTCTGGCGGACG
Source organism: Methanobacteriota archaeon (assembly GCA_013290045.1). Classification (GTDB taxonomy): domain Archaea; phylum Thermoplasmatota; class Thermoplasmata; order Lutacidiplasmatales; family UBA184; genus Lutacidiplasma. The sequence continues at coordinate 7,981 of JABCYU010000050.1, forward strand.
AGCTTGAACTCGTTGAGGACGCCCCGCTCTCGGATGTTCTCCTTGAACGCGACGGCGTGTTTCGAACCGTGCTCGGTCGCCCCCTGGAGCGCGATCGCCATCTCCTTCAGGTCCCGGATCCGTTCCGAGGGTCGGACATCCTTCGGGCACGCCTCGGTGCACAAGTGGCAGCGCAGGCAGAGCCACAGTCCGCCCGGCTGGATCTTCAGGAGCCGTTCCCGCTGGCCGCCGTCCCGCGGATCGACCACGAAGCGGTAGAGCTTGGCGAGCGACATGGGCCCGGGGAACGCCGCGTCGTGCTCGACGGCCGGGCACGCCGAGTAGCACGCACCGCAGGCGATGCACCGCGGCGTCTCCTTGAACCGTTCGACCTCCTCCGGGCTCATCGAGCTGGGCCGGCCTTCGGGCATCGGCCGCTCGGGATTGTCGATCAGGTGGGGTTCGAGCTTTCGGTAGTTTCCCCAGAACCCTCCCATCTCGACCACCAGATCGCGGAGCACTGGCATGTTCCGCATCGGGTCGATCACGATCCGCCCGTGGCGTTCGAGCTCGGGTCCGATCGGCGTCTGGCAGGCGAGCCGGCTCTTCGAGTTGATCACCATCGCGCACGAGCCGCAGATCGAGCTGCGGCACGAGTATCGCATGGTCAGCGAAGGGTCCGAATCGGCGCGGATCTTGAGCAGCGCGGTGAGCACCGGCGTGTGCGGGGCGAGCTCCAGCTCGAACCGGTCGTATCGGGGGGCCCGATCGTGCGTCGGGTCGAACCGGTACACCTCGATCGGCGCCTTCACGAGACCGGCTTCCATCAGTAGACCCGCTCCTTCGGTTCCCATCGGGTGAAGGCGACCGGCGCATACGACAGTTCCGGCCCGGTGGCCGTCCGGCGGGCCATGGTGTGCTTCATCCAGTTCACGTCGTCCCGCCTCGGGAAATCGACCCGCGCGTGGGCCCCCCGGCTCTCCGTCCGGGCGATCGCCCCGATGACGATGACCTCCGCGAGATCGAGCATGTGGCCGGTCTCGAGCGCGTCGGTGAGGTTGATGTTGTAGATCGACGACCGGTCGACGACCCGGACGCTCTGATAGCGGGTCTGGAGCGCGCGGATCCTCCGGAGCGCTTCGGTGAGATCGTTCGGGTGTCGGTAGATCCCCACCAGCTCGTCCATCGTGGCCTGCATCTCGGCCCTGAGGTGCTGCGGCTCCTCCCCGTCCTTCCTCTCCGACATTCCCCGGATGAGGGCGGTCTCCTCCTCGACGAGGCCATTGGGGATCTCCGTGGTGGAGGCCTTTTCCGCGTGGGCGGCGGCGTGGATCCCCGCTTCCTTCCCGAAGACCAGGGTCTCCAATAGCGAGTTGCCTCCCAGCCGGTTCGCGCCGTGGATCGAGACGCACGCCGCCTCGCCCGCGGCGAAGAGTCCGGGGATGTTCGTCTCCCCCCGGATGTTCGTGCCGACCCCGCCCATCATGTAATGCTGGCCGGGCATGATCGGGATCGGCTGCGTGACGGGATCCACGCCGGCGAAGTTCCGGCAGAAATCGCAGATCTCCTGGAGACGGCTCTCGATACGCTCCCGACCCAGGTGCATGAGCTCCAGGTGGACGTAGCCGCCGGGGAACCCCCGGCCCTCCTTGACCTCGGTCCAGATCGCCCGGGAGACGACGTCCCGCGAGGCGAGGTCCAGGACGTGGGGCGCGTACTTCGACATGAACCGTTCGCCGTTCACGTTCTTCAGGATCCCACCCTCGCCGCGCGCCCCCTCGGTGATGAGGATCCCGCTCTCGAGAAGCGCCGTCGGGTGGAACTGGACGAATTCCATGTCCTTCAGCAGGGCGCCGGCGCGGTACGCCGCGGCGATTCCGTCCCCGGTGCAGCTGTGCGCGTTCGTGGTCCGCCCGTAGACCCGGCCCGCCGGTCCGGTGGCGATGACGACGCTCTTCGCGGCGATCCCCGCGAAGTCCCCATGTCGCCGATCGAAGGCGATGATCCCCTGAACCCGGCCCTCGCCGACGACGATCCGGGTCAGATCCCACTCCTCGTACAGCGTGAACGATTCGGTCCCGAGGCGCTCGTACAACGCCTGAAGAAGGGCCAGTCCTGTCCGGTCGGCCGCATAGATCGTTCGGGGGAATCCCTGGCCCCCGAACGGCCGGCTCGCGAGCTGGCCGTCCGATCCTCGGCTGAAGATGGTGCCGAAATGTTCCATCTCGACGACCGTCGGTCCCGCCGAGCGGCAGAAGAACTCGATCGCGTCCTGGTCCCCGAGGTAGTCCGAGCCCTTCACCGTGTCGTAGATATGGGTGTCCACGGAATCTTCCGCGCCGACGGCGGCGTTGATGCCGCCCTGGGCCGCTCCCGAATGCGAGCGAAGCGGGTGGAGCTTCGAGACGATCGCGACGTCCTTCCCCGCCTCGACGGCGGCGAGCGCGGCCCGCTGCCCGGCAAGGCCCGCGCCGACGACCACCACATCGTGACGGTGCATCGCGAGAATCCCATCGCCCCGACACCCGCTCGGGCTTAACGATTCGCGCCGCGCCGCGGAGATTCCGGAGGGCCGGGAGCGCGTCGCGCCCCCCGCGATCCTACCATCGGGTAACCCCGAGGAAACCTCGGACGAGCGGTTATATACCGACCCCGGGTCACCCGCTCGGTTTTGCGACGTATGCAGAGTCCGAAGCGTGCGCTCGGCGCCCGGGACGAAGAGCGGCTGCTCAAGGGTACGACGACGATTGGTCTCGTTTGCAAGGATGGCGTCGTCTTGGCGACCGAGCGGCGGGCGACGGCCGGGAATCTCATCGCGAACAAGATGACCCAGAAGTTGTTCCGCATCGACGGGAACATCGGGATCACCGTCGCGGGCCTCGTCGGGGACGCCCAGGTCCTCGCCCGCTATCTCAAGGCCGAGGTCTCCCTATACCGGCTACGGCGCAGCGCCCCGCTCAGCGCCGACGGCGCCGCGACCCTGCTCGCGAACATCCTCAACGGGAACCGGATGTTCCCCTACTACGCCTGGTTGATCCTCGGCGGGGTCGACGGGAAGGGCGGCCACGTCTACTCGATCGACCCGGCCGGCGGCTCCATCGAGGACCGGTTCGTCTCCGTGGGAAGCGGCTCGACGTTCGCCTACGGGATCCTGGAGGAAGGATACAGCCGCGACCTCTCGGTCTCCGACGGCGTCGATCTGGCGCTGCGCGGGCTTACCGTGGCGATGAAGCGCGACTCGGCGAGCGGCGACGGCTACCTCGTGCACACGATCACCGCCAAGGAGTACCGCGAGTTTTCGGACGACGAAATCAATAAACGCCTGAAGGCGCTTAAGATTCCGTTGCCTCCCGTGCTCGCCTAGGGCCTCGTTGCGTTTACCGTCCTCTCCGGGACAACCGGTTCCGCCGCAACCCTTTCCCAACTGCGAATGAGTTTCGACTCACTAGTCGACCAAACGAAAGAAGCCCTCCGGGAGATCCTCCCGGAGACCATCGAGGTCACCGACATCGAGCTCGAGGGTCCGCACATCGTATTGTACACCAAGCAGCTCGATGCGTTCCTCTCCGGCGGCGACCTCCTGAGGCAGATCGCCCAGCGGTTGCGCCGTCGGGTCCTGGTCCGCAGCGACCCGGCCGTCCTCATCGATCCGAAGGAAGCCGAAGCGGCGATCCGCGAGCTGATCCCCGTGGAGGCGGAGATCAGCGCCCTGTTCTTCGAGCCGGAGACCGGCGAGGTCACGATCGAGGCCGCGAACCCGGGGGCCGCCATCGGCCGCCAGGGCGCGGTGCTCAACGAGCTCAAGCGCCGAATCGGGTGGGTCCCGACCGTCGTCCGGACGCCCCCGATCCCGTCGAAGACCGTCGAGGAGGTCCGCATCCACCTCCGCAACGTCTTCGACGAGCGTCGCACGTTCCTGAAGAAGGTCGGGATCCGGATCGCCCGCGACCGCCTCCCGGAGAAGATCTGGTCGAGGAACACGGCGCTCGGAGGCTATCGCGAGGTCGGGCGGAGCGCCCACCTGCTGACGACGCAGAACTCCAAGGTGCTGATCGACTGCGGGATCGATCCGGGCTCCGACCGGACGCCGTACTTCAACGCCCCCGAGCTCCTCCCGCTCGACTCGCTCGATGCCGTGGTCATCACCCACGCTCACCTCGACCATTGCGGCCTCGTGCCCGTCCTGCTCAAGTACGGCTACCACGGGCCGATCTACTGTACCGCGCCCACCCGCGATCTGATGGCCCTCATGCTGCTCGACGCGATCAAGGTCACGAACCAGGAGGCGCGTAAGGGGCTCTACGACTCTTCCCACGTCCGCGATCTCATGACGCGGACGATCCCGCTACGATGGGGCGAGACGACCGACATCGCGCCGGACCTGAGGCTCACGATGCACAACGCCGGCCACATCCTCGGCTCCTCGATCTGCCACTTCCACCTGGGGGACGGCGACTACAACCTGGCCTACTCCGGCGACATCAAGTTCGAGCGGAGCTGGCTGTTCAACCCGGCGGCGAACCGGTTCCCGCGGCTGGAAGCGCTCATCCTCGAGGCGACGTACGGCGGATACCGCGACGTACAGCCGAGCCGACAGCAGGCGAGCGACGATTTCGCCGGCCTCGCCTCCAAGATCCTCTCGCGGGGCGGCAAGCTCATCGTCCCAGTGTTCGCCGTCGGCCGCTCTCAGGAGGTCATGCTGGTCCTCGAGGAGCGGATGCGCGAGGGGAAGATCCCCCGGGCCCCGGTCTACCTGGACGGGATGATCTTCGAGGCGACGGCGATCCACACCGCCTATCCCGAGTACCTGAACAGCCAGCTTCGGACGCAGATCTTCCAGCAGGGGGACAACCCGTTCCTCTCGGACGTCTTCCACCGCATCGACTCCTCGTCGATGCGGATGAGCGTCCTCGATTCGAAGGACCCGTGCATCATCCTGGCGACCTCGGGGATGATGAGCGGCGGGCCCGTGATGGAATACTTCAAAGCGTGGGCTCCCGACGAGAAGAGCGCGATCCTCTTCGTCGGCTATCAGGCCGACGGGACGTTCGGCCGGCGGCTCCAGCGTGGCCTCAACGAGGCGACGTTCATGGACGGGGGCCGGACGATCAACGTCCCCGTGCGCCTCGAAGTGGCGACGATCGAGGGATTCTCCGGCCACTCCGACCGCGTGCAATTGATGAACTACGTCGCGACGCTCGACCCGCGGCCGCAGAAGATCCTCCTCAACCACGGCGAGGAGTCGAAGATCATCGACCTGTCGACGAGTCTTCACAAGCGGTTCAACGTCGAGACGCGGGCCCCGTACAACCTCGAGGCCGTGCGACTGCTGTGACGCCGCCACCGCCGAATCGTTATTAGACGGGGCCCCTCCAACCACGACCGGAGACCCTCCAACGATCCCATGACCGCCCCTTCGCACCGCTTCCTCGTCCTCGGCCTCGACGGGGGCACGTTCGACCTCCTCGATCCGCTCATGGAGGCGGGGGAGCTCCCGTTCCTGCGGGGACTCGTCCAACGCGGGTTCCGCGCCCCGCTCACCTCGGTCTACCCTCCCAAGACGATCCCGGCCTGGTACTCCTTCGCCACCGGGCAGGACCCGGGGACGCTGGGGATCTTCGGGTTCACGGAGCCGGACGGGGGGCCCGGGAAGAGCCGCATCGTCCAGACGTTCCGTCCGGCCGAGGCGTTCTGGGACCTATTGTCCCGGCGCGGGATCCGAGTCGGCGTCCTCAACTTCCCGCTGCGCTCGGGGTATCCGCTCAACGGCTTCTTCGTCCCCGGGATGCTCTCGGAGCACCCGCCGACGTACCCCGCCCACCTCCAGAGCTCGCTCGAGACCGAGTTGGGCGAACCGTACCTCGCCGAACTCCCCGCCTACCGGGAGTCGGAGCGGGCCGATTGGATCGCCCAGGCGACCCGCGGGGTCGAGCAGCGAGGACGTGCGGCGAAGATCCTCTGCGACCAGTACCGCCCGGATTTCCTTTTCGTCCTCTTCCGGGAGACCGATCGGGTCCAGCACCAGCATTGGTCGGAGCTCGCGAGGCCGCACGATGAGATCCAGGCCGACCTGCTCGCCTTCTGGCGGGCCGTCGACGGGGCCTGCGCCCAGGCCGACCACGCGTTCCGCGCCCTCGGTGGCCCGTCGATGACCCTCGTCATCTCCGACCACGGCCACGGCGCGGCCTGCGCGGACTTCTTCACGAACCGCTGGCTCGCCGAGGAGAACTACCTCGCGCTCCGGCAGGGCGGCGAGTCGTGGCGGCGCCGGGTCCTCTCCCGGGTCCTGCTGGCGAGCGACCGGTTCGGCCCCCTCCGACGCCTGCTCAAGCCCGCGGCGGACCGCCTGCGCGGCGGCGCCCGACGCGAGCGGGTCGGACGGCTCCTGGCCGGAGAGTCGAGCTTCGAGGCGATGGCCGAGCACATCGACTGGCGGAAGACGATCGCGTTCTCCTACCCCGTCCCGGAGGGGATCTACCTCAACCGCTACAATCCGGACCTGACCCCCGAGCGGTCGGCCGAAATCGTCGCGGAGATCCGCCAGAAGCTCGAACGGTACCCCGAAGGCAAGATCGAGGTGTTCGACCCGAGGACGATCTACCGGGGGACCAATCTCGACCAGGCGCCGGCGCTCCTGCTCCGCGTCGACGACATGGCCACGGAGCTGAGGATGGACTTCAGCTACTCGAAGCCGATGCTGCGCCACCGGCCGGGATACTTCTACGGCTCCGGGGTCCACCGGATGAACGGGATCCTGATCGCCGGCGGCGCGGGCGTTCCGGGCGCCCGCTCCGACGAGCCGCTCTCCCTGCTGGACGTCGCGCCGACGATACTCGACGGAATGGGGGTCCCGCTCCCCCCGACGATGACCGGCCGCTCGTTCGGCCCCCACCTGTGGCCCTCGGCCGGGTAGGCCCGAACTCATGCCGGCGTGGAAGATCGACCTCCTCGCCACGGCTCCCTCGGACGACCCGACCTCGGGGCTGAGCCGCGCGGTCTGGGAGCTGTCGAGCGCCCTCGCGGCCCGCGGACACCGGACCCGGGTCCTGTTCCCCGAGGACCACCACCCGCATCCCGCCGAGGAGCGCGGGACCCTCGCCCTGCCCGTTCCGCTCACCGGGACGCGCCGACGACCGTTCGGCCGCGACATCGCCTTCGGCCGCAACGCCTCCCGGCTCCTCGACCCGGAGGCCGACCTGGTCATCGGCAACGACGAGAAGGCGGGGGCCGTCACCCTCCCCTCCGGTTCCCGCGCCCCGGTCTACGGCTACTTCGTGCACGACGTCGCCCTCCACACGTTCGACACCCTCCGCCCGCTCGAGGAACGTCGCGGGATCCGCCAGGCCCTCGGGAACTGGGTCGACCGCCGGACCCTCCTGAAACTCGAGGGGAGCGCGATCCGCTCGGCCCGTGCGATCGTCGTCGCCTCCCAGTACAACCGCGACCTGCTCCACAAGTACTACCGCGTTCCGGCCGATCGCGTGCACGTGATCCCCCACGGCGTCCCGGACCCGGTCGACGTCGGCACCCGGGAGGCGTGCCGTCGGGAGCTGAACGTGCCGATCGACGTCCCCACGGTCGCGTTCGTCGGCCGCACCCCCGACCGGCAGGGGCTCCCGACGGCCCTCGAGGCGTTCCGTCGGGTGCGGGTGTTCTTCCCCGGCGCCCGCTTCCTCGTCGTCGGCTCCCCGACGCGCTCCGGCAACGGGGTCATGGGACTCGGGGTCGTCGACGAGGGGACGAAGGCGAAGGTGCTGAGGGCCGCCGACGTGTTCCTCTTCCCGGCGAAGTACGAGGGGTTCGGCCTCGCGCCCCGCGAGGCGATGCGCTACGGCCTCGCGACGATCGTCAGCCGCCACGTTCCCCTCGAGTCGCTGCCCGAGGAGGAGGCGTGCCGCGTGGTGGCTTCCGACGACCCGGGCGACTACGCGAGCGACCTCGCGGAACTCCTCGCGGACCCGGCGCTCCGCCGCGAGATGGGGGGCCGGGGCCGAGCGTACGCCGACCAGTTCAGCTACGCGAAGATGGCCGAACGGTTCGAGCAGGTCTTCTCCCCGCTCGTGGAGCGCCGCGCGGGGTCCTAGGGATCTCCCGTT
>JABCYU010000051.1 GCA_013290045.1 Methanobacteriota archaeon
CGGTTCGTTTCGAACGTTCCGGCCGAGTTGTCGGTCGCCGGCCCGGACCGGCTGGACGGCGGGGTGTGGGAGTTCTCGGAGGGGAGGCTCGTCCATCAGTCGTACCGCCGAGAACCGAAATGGTTCCACGAGTCCTACGAGCGGGGAGGGTCAGGCCACGATCGGGTGGCGCTCCTGGACATCGGCCTCAACCCGAAGATCCGGCGCGCCCCGTGGATGCGCGACCAGCGTCTCGGGACCGTGACCGTCGCCATCGGGGGGAACCGATACTTCGGCGGGACCAACGGCACGGAGTTCCGCGCGAACCTCCACCTCACCGGCGCGACCGTCCGGATCGACGGCACGACGGTCGTCCAGGGTAATCGACTTCGCTGATCCGCCGGTGGAAGCCGCCGCGGAGTCCCCCGCGATGCTCTCGCCGGGGCACCGATCCGACCGAGCGCGGGGACCCGGTGTGGAGCCACCGGGGGCCGGCGAACCCCGTCAGGACGAGGCGCCTTTCCCCTCGGTGAGGACGTCCCAGTGCTTCGCCCACTTCCGGACGTGCTCGATACCGGGCCGCACCTCCCGGAGGCGGTCGTACGCCGCATCGAGGGGGATCCGGTCATGCCGATGCAGGTACCAGGCGCCCGCCAACGGGCTGCGCCGGACCCCATGTCCGCAGAAGAGGAGCACCGGTTCGTTCCGACCCCGGGCCTCGTCCACGATCCGCACGATCCGTTCCAGGTTCGGTCGAATCGGACCGCCCGCCCCGGCGTCGTAGATCGGAACGTGTTCGTCGGCGGGAGCGGCCTCGTCGGGGAGCTCGTCCAAGACGCACACGCGTTGCCCGTGGAACGAGGTCGCATCGTCCCAGCCCCCGACGAACACGCCCGGCAGGATCTCCGAGGCGATCGGTCTCTCCGGCTTGGGTCGGGAATGTTTCGGGGCGCGAGTTCCGCTCATCGGCCCGACCACCGGTCCGGAGGATATGAACCGGGAACTCCCTGGAACAATGATCCAGCGACTTAATGCGTCTCTTCCGGAACGACGGAGCCTAAACCCCGCGCCGCTGTCGTCGAACTCGTGCGCGTCGCGCCGTCGGTTCACCTGAGTCCCGAAGAGCGCGTCCGCCTCGGACGATGGGCGGGGGTTGGGCGTCGCCCGGGAGAGCGGTCGGTCCGTGCCCGAATGGTGCTCCTAGCCGCCGATGGCGGGCGGGACATCGACATCGCCCGGGAACTGGAGGTCGACCGTCGCACGGTGGCCCGCTGGCGTCGAAGGTTCCTGACCGCGCGATTGCGCGGCCTGGACGATTTGCCGGGCACCCTCCTCCGAGGACGGTTGCCCGAGGAGCGACTCCAGGCGATCGTCCGAGCGACGGTGGGACGGGCGCCGCCCCACGGCACGGTATGGTCCACGCGCTCCCTCGCTAGGGAGTTCGGGGTGAGCCACATGACCGTCCGTCGGGTGTGGGAGCTCTACCGGGTGCGTCCGCCGGGCCATTCGGCCTCTCCGCCTCGCGCCGACCCGGTGAGCCCGCATGCTCCCTGGGACGTGGTCGCCCTGTACTTGCGGCCGCCGATCGCGGCGATGGTCGTGACCCTACGCCCCCGCTTCGGGGAACCGACGCGGGCCCGCGAGTCCACGGCCCCACCTCTCCCGATCGGACCCCTCGAGGCCACTCCCGAGGGCGTCGAACGCCGCATCCGAACGGCGTTCCGCTCGCTCCGGGCGTTCCCCGAGGACCGCGAACGGGGCGACGCGGCCCTCGACGACTTCCTGCGGTTCCTCGGGGAGCTCGATCGCCGTCTCGTCGGACGCCCGCTGGTGCGCGTGATCGCGCGACTGCCGGACGGGGGGATATCGACGAACCTGGACCGCTGGCGTGTTCGGCACCCCGACCTGGATATGGAGCTCCACGCCGACCTCCTCCGATGGCAACGACGCGCCGTCGAGACCCTTCGCGAGGCCGGCCGCCGGGAGGCCTCCCTAAAGGAGTTCCGGGGTCCCGCCGAGATCGCGAGATCGCTCGCCCAATCGGTGGCGTCCTACCGCGAAGGTCGGGCGCCGCTCCTCTGGATGGCGTCCCGGGGGGAGATCGCCTCGGGCGACTCGGCGTACCGGTTACGGTATGACCTCGCTGTTACAGGCCCGTCGGGGTTCAAGAGCGCCACCGGGCTGTCCAGTCCCGTGACGGGCGCGGATCTCGGGGTCGAAGGCATCAGCCGGAAGATGGCGAGGGTGGTGCTGCGACGCTACCTCGACGTCCGACGGGGGGAGCGGCTGACCGTGGAGTCCTGGTCGGGGACCTTGGGGTACGCGAACGCGTTCGTGCTCGAGGCGCTCCGGCTCGGAGCGCGACCGCTCACCCTATTGCAGGACGAGCCGACGTACTGGGCCGCCTCGACCGAGGTACCCGCGAAGTACCTCTCCGCGCTCGGCGAGCATCGGAAGGCGGCGCTCGAACAGACCGACGTCTTCGTGAGCTTCTTCGGACCGAGCGACCGCGAGCGGTTCCACGCGCTGCCCCCGGCCACGATGTTCAAGCTGGGCGAGTACCAGGATGCCCTCTATCGGGCCGCCGAGCGGGCGGGGGCCCGGGCGGTCCAGATGGCGATCGGCCGCGTCTCCGACGCCTCGGCGCGCATGTACGGGGTCGACCCCATCGTCTGGCGTCGGGAGCTTCTGGAGGGGACCCTCATCGAGCCCGCGGTCCTCCGCCGCCGCGCGAACCGGGTGGCCGAGACGCTCGCCCGGGGGCGAGAGCTCGAGCTGATCCACCCGAACGGGACCCGGTTGGCCCTGCGGCTGAAGGGGTACGCCCCGAACATCTCCGATGGGTCGGTCCGTCGGGCGAGCCGGGGAGGTCAATGGAGCCTGGTCACGCTGCCGGCCGGGGTGATCAGCGTCGCCGTCGACGAGTCCGCGGCCGACGGGATGTTCCGATCCAATCGGGCGAGCTCGATCGGTCTATCGGACACCGTCGGGGAGATGGACGGCGGGCGTTGGTCGTTCCGGGACGGTCGGTTGACGTCCTTCGCGTACGACGTGGGTCAGGAGTTCTTTGCCCAGAGTTACGGAAGGGCTCCGGCCGGACGCGACCGGCCGGCGTCGATCTCGATCGGGCTCAACGAGCACCTCCACTCGGCCCCTTTGCTGGAGGACCAGGGGCTGGGAACGGTTACGATGCACCTCGGACGGAACGACTACCTGGGCGGCCGGACCCGGACGCCCTGGTGGGCGTGGCTGTTCCTCGACGGGGCAGATGTCCGGGTCGACGGCCGTTACGTCGTGCGGAAGGGGAAGTTATCGGCGTGAGCGCGGCCCGCTCGTCGCCCCGTTCTCCGCCCCACGTGGAGGCCCCGAGGTGACCGACCTGCTGGTCCTCCTCCTCGTCCTCGTCGCCATCGCGTTCGCGGTCAGCATCGGCGCCCACTACACCGGGGCCTGCATGGGGATGCCCTACGCGGCCGGGGCGATCCGGCCGGGAACCGCCCTGGCGATCATGGCGCCATTGGCGCTCATCGGGGCGTTCCTCGCGAGCGGTGGGGTCGAAGGCACGGTGGGCCACGCGATCCTTCCGGACGGCCAGGTCACCATCGGCCTCGCGCTCGTCATCGTCACCTCGGCGGTCGTGCTGGCCAGCGCCTACAACTTCCTGACGGTCCCGACCTCCACCATCCAGATCCTCGTCTTCTCCGCCGTCGGAGCCGGACTCGCGGCGGGGATCTCCGTCAACTGGCACACAATCGCCACCCTTCTCGCCGTCTGGGCGATCGCGCCGCTCGCCGCCTTCGGCCTCGGCTATCTCGTGGTGCGAGCCGGGGGCATCTCCCGGCCGGTCGACCCCCCCGCTCGCCAACTCGGGCGCCTCACGGTCGCCGGGCTCGTCGGGGTGGGGATGGCGGCGTCGTTCGCAATGGGGGCGAACGACGTCGCCAACGCCTCCGGTCCGCTGGTGATGACCGGGACGTTCGGCCTGATGGCGGCCGGTCTGGTCGGCGGGTTCGGGTTGGCCCTCGGCGTGCTGACCTGGGGTCGCCCGCTCCTGAAGCGCGTGGCGTTCGACATCGTCCGGCTCGACGCGAAGATGGCGATCGCCGCCCAGCTCTCGCAGTCCACGGTGATCCTCGTCTCGGTGGCGTTCGGCTACTTCACGTCGATGAACCAGGCCCTGGTCGGGGCGATGATCGGGGCCGGGGTCGCCCGCCGGCAGAGGACGGTCCTATGGAGCTCGGTCCGCGGGGTCCTGACCGGCTGGGCGATCGGACCCGGGTCGGGGGCCGCCCTCGGCTTCGCGCTCGGGTGGGTCGCGCGTCACGCGGGCGGCACGTAGGGATCCCGACCGGATCGTCCCTGCTCCCGGCGACGGACCCGCCGTTCCGATGCTCAGGTCCCGGCTGCCTGACTCGAACAGGCGACCTGAGGATATCCACGGGGGCCGCCGGTCACCGGCGGTCGCTACTACAGTCCCCCGCTCTACCACTGAGCTAAGCCGGGATGCGCCGACGAGCGGCGGGACGGCTATAAGGCTTCGGACCGCCGTGGCGCCGTCTCACGCCACGGCCTTTCGGATCCGCTCGGAAACCGCCTCGCGCGAGCCCTGGGCGTCGATCCGGGAGAGCAGCCCCAAGCGCGCATAGTGCTCGAGCAGCGGGGCCGTCTGTCGATGGTACGTCTGGAGCCGGGTATAGACCGGTTCGGGGCGATCGTCCGGGCGCCCTACGAGCGTTCCGCCACACTTGTCGCACGTTCCGGCCACCCGGGGCGGCTGGGTGACCAGGTTGTAGACGGCACCGCAGTTGGGGCACGAACGCCGCTGCGTCAGCCGTTCCATGAGCACCGACTCGGGGATCTCGAACGAGACGACGCGGTCGATGGGAGCGAATCCGGTGAGCGCCTCGGCCTGGACCAGGGTCCGCGGGAACCCGTCGAGGAGGTAGCCCGACCGGGCATCCGGGGACCGGAGCCGCTCCTGCAGCATCCGCAGGACCAGGTCGTCCGGCACGAGCTTGCCGGCGCGCATGTACCCGTCGGCTTCGATGCCGAGCGGCGTGTGCTGGGCCACCGCGGCTCGCAGGAGATCGCCGGTCGATATGTGGGGGATCCCCAGGACCTTCGCGAGCTCGGCTGCCTGCGTCCCCTTCCCGGCCCCCGGCGGGCCCAGGAAGACGATGCGATGCATGGGGGGCGCGAGGGGCACGGAGGTATAGCCCTTCGGGAACCGTTCAGCCGACGCGGGACCCGACGAACCGCTCCCCACGGATCGCCGAGCGAAGGTTACTCAGGTCGCGCCCGTGGACGACGGCGAGCGGGATCTTCGCCCGGGAGAGCAATCCGGCGCCCAGGCGGTCGAAAACCGCCTGCTGACCGGCGACCTCGCGGGTTCCGTCCGGAACGAGGCGCGCGAACTCTTCCCAGTCGAGACGATCGAGCCGACGCGCGTCACGGTGGGTCCGCGGGTCCTGGTCGTAGACGCCGTCCACGTTGGTCGCGTTGACGAGCCGCTCGGCCCGTAACCGGACGGCCAACAGCGCGGCGACGCCGTCCGTGGTGTGTCCGGGTTCCGTGCCGCCGAGGATCACGGGCGAGGCACGGTGCAGCTCCTGGACCGCTTGGGCGACGGTCGTCGGGATGCGCGTGGAGGTCGGGGCGCCGACCTCGGCCGCGACGAGCCGGGCGTGGAGCCGGGTGACGTCGATCCCGATCTCGTCGAGCTCGACCTCGGTCAGCCCGAGCTCCCGGCCCAATCGGATGTACTCCCGGGCCGTTCGACCCCCGCCGACGGTCACGCCGAGAGTCGCCCGACGGCCCTCGGCCTTCAGCAGCCCCGCGAGGCGTCGCAGGTAGCCGACGTCGTCATCCCCCGTGACCAGGACCGACCCGCCGATCGAGACGACGACGGTGCGGAGCTTCCGCGACACGGGGGCGGGCATCGGCGGGGGACGGTCGGGTCCCCCAGATAGTTTCTCCGGCCGGCGGGGCGGTCATCGTTCGGCAGGATTATCTGTCTGTTCCCCCCCGGGGGCGTTGCGGTGGCGGAAGACCTCGACTCCGAGAAGCTCCTCGCCGCGACCGCCGCGGTGCGGCACGTAAAGAGCGGCATGCGGCTCGCCCTCGGCACCGGGTCGACGGCCGCCTTCGCCGTCCGAGCGCTCGTGCAGAGGTTCCCGGACGGCGGCGGGATCACGGCGGTGGCGAGCTCGATGCTCACGGAACGCTTGGCGCGGGAGCTCGGCCTGAACGTCGGGCCGCTCCTCCCCTCGGACCGGTTCGACCTGATGATCGACGGCGCCGATGAGGTCGCCCCGACCCTGGACCTCACCAAGGGGGGTGGCGGGGCCCTGTTCCGCGAGAAGTTCCTCGCCCGGCTCTCGCGCGAGCTCCTGATCCTCGTCGACCACACGAAGCTCGTCCCGACCCTCGGCACCCGCTCGGCGATCCCGATCGAGGTCGTTCCGTTCGCTCGCGGCGTGATCGTCGAGCAGTTGCGGGAACGCCGGGTGGCGTCGGCCGTGCGGGTCGCTCCGGGCGGGGAGCACCCGTTCGTCACCGACAACGGCAACGAGATCCTCGACCTCCGCCCCTCGTGGCCGGTGACCGATCCGTCCGGCCTCGATCAGGAGCTGCGGGCGATCCCGGGCGTCGTCGAGACCGGGCTGTTCTGCGGACTCGCCCACCGGGTGTTCGTGGGCCTTCCGGACGGCACCGTGCAAGAGATCCTCCCCTCCCACCCCTCCCGCGCCGGGTCGTAGGCGACCCCCTGCCTCCGCCGGCCCCATCGCCAGCCTTATCGCAGGGCGAACGTAGCGCGACCCGCGCGAGGCTCGAACGCTCATGGAAGGCAAGTTCATCCGGACCCGGGTCGAAGACCACGTCGGCTACATCGAGATCGCCAAGCCGAAGGCGAACACCTACGACATCCACATGATGCGGGAGATGGACGCCGCGCTCGAGGAGATGCGCTTCAACGACGAGGCGCGGGTCCTCATCCTCACCAGCACGGTGAGCGGCTTCTTCAGCGCCGGCGCCGACATCGAGATGCTCAAGGGAAGCCAGCCGGACTTCAAGGCGATGTTCTGCCTGCACTGCCAGGAGACGCTCAACAAGTTCGCGAGCACCCCGAAGATCGTGATCGCCGCCCTCAACGGCCACACCGTCGGCGGGGGGCTCGAGATCGCCCTCGCCTGCGATCTGAGGATGATGGCGAAGGACTCCGGCAAGATCGGCCTTCCCGAGGTGACGCTGGGCGTCCTCCCGGGGACCGGGGGCACCCAGCGGCTTCCGAGGCTGATCGGCACCGCCCGGGCGCTCGACATGATGATCACGGGCAAGCTGCTCACCCCGGAGGAGGCGCTCGCCATCGGCCTCGTCAACTACGTCTACCCGAAGGAGACGTTCGCGGCCGACGTCGCCAACTACGCGAAGGCGCTCGCCCACGGCCCCTCCCGAGCGGTGAACCTGATCAAGCGGTCGGTCGTCGAGGGGGTCGAGATGACCCTCCCCGCTGGCCTGGCGCTCGAGCGCGAGCTCCAGAACCGCCTGTTCGTCACCGAGGATGCGAAAGAGGGGCTCGCCGCGTTCGTGGAGAAGCGAAAGCCCAGCTTTAAGGGGCGCTGAAGCCTCGTACGAGGAGTACCGTTCGATGAGCGCCGACCCCTCTCAGACCCCCCTGCCCGGCACCAACCCCCCCTCCGGTCCGGCGCTCGCCAAGACGCTGCGGGAGGGGGGCACCATCGAGCCGGTGCGCGAGATCCTCTGGGGCGACGCCGCCGGGGTCCGGAAGTACGAGTCGGCGGAGGAGCTGACGCCCGAGATGCGCAAGCTCATCATCCGGTTGATGGTCGTTCAGGCCGACACCGAGTTCGCCTCCATCCAGCAGCACCGGCCCTGGCTCGATGGAGCCCCGACGCTCGAGGACCGCTGGATCGAGGCGCGCATCGTCGCCGACGAGTCGCGCCACGGGCTCCAGGCGTGCCGCATCCTTCGCGACTTCGGGGAGGAGGGGCAGCAGTACATCGACGATCTCCTGTCGAAGCGCGAGGGCCAGCACAAGCTCGACGCGTTCAACATGAAGTTCGACCGGTGGTCGGATGTCGGGGCGTTCACCTGCTTCGTCGACCGCGTCGGCGTCTACCAGCTCCGCGCCTTCCAGGAGTGCGCGTACGGCCCTCTCGCCCGCGCCATGCCGCTCATGCTCTCGGAGGAGCAGCTCCACCTCAACTTCGGTTTCTCCGTCCTCAAGCGGATCTCGAAGGACGGGCCGAAGTACTACGGTTCGAAGGAGGAGGCCCAGGCCGCGGTCCACAAGTGGTATCCGCGCGCCCTCGACATGTTCGGCCACTCCCACTCGGAGACGAGCCAGAAGGCGATCGCCATGGGCCTGAAGCGCTGGACCAACGAGGAAGCGCGCGCGCTCTACATCAAGGAGGTCACCCCCCTGGTGGCGTCGATGGGCCTCGAACTCCCCTCCCCCGACTTCGACCGTCACATCCTGTAGCGGGACGCGCGGCGATCGCCCCGGGACCCGGCGGGGCCGACGGTCGGGGGTCAGGCGACCGTTCCGCGTGCCGGGACGCGTACCGTCCGGCCACCGGGGCCGGCATGCAACAGATGGGTCGTGGCCACGCCGCGGAGCCCCGCTACCCTCGCCCGGATCCCGGCGGCGTGGCGCCTAAGCGTGAAGATGTGCACGTGGGCGCCGGCGTCATGGGTGTAGCCGGCGACCGGCTCGCCGGCGATCGCGTTCGTCTCCCGCACCACCTCCAGCACCTCGCGCGATGTCGCGGTGAGGTAGTCGAGCGACGGGGTCGTTGTCTCGCAGACCCGACGGAAGCTGTCGCATTCCTCCATGATGAGGGGGAACAGGCGGGCCCAATCGCGTCGCCGCAGCGCCCGCCGAACGGCCACGATGCGGGCCGGTAGCTCGCGCTGCCGCGAAGCGAACTCGGGGGACGTCTCGACCGAGGCCTGCATCGCCGACGCCGATCGAACGGCCTTGGTGGGCGCGCCATCGACGATCGCCACCACGTCGACGAGCTCGGGCCAGTGGTGCTCGTCGAACAGCGGGCGCGCGTAGCAGTCGCGGCCGTCGGCCCGGGTCCCGCGCTCCCATTCGACGAATCCACCGAATATCGAGCGGCACGCGCTGCCGGAGCCGAGGCGGGCGAGCTGCGAGAGGCGACGCGGCGGGAGATCGAGGCCCGCGGCCCGCGTCGCGGCTCCCGCGAGGGCCGCGAACCCGCTCGCGCTGCTCGCGAGGCCGCTCGCGGTCTGGAAGTTGTTGGTCGAGACGACCGAAGCCGCGTCCTCGAGCCCGGCCAGCTCGCGGACCCGGTCGAGGAAGCGATGGACGTCCTCCCACGGACCACCGGAGAGCTCGGTCCCGTTGAGGCGGAAGCGGTCGGCGGAAAGCTTGGGGTCGAAGCGTACGACGGTCCGGCTCCGGAGGCGATCGAGGGTGACCGAGACCGACGAGTTGAACGGGAGGTTGAGCCGGGGATCGCGGATCCCCCAGTACTTGATCAGGGCGATGTTCGGGGACGTCTCGTAGCCGGCGACGCGTGGCGAACTCCCCCGCACGCTCGGCCCCGAAACCCCCGAGGACGACGGAGAGTACATATCCCCCACGGAGGGTGGAACGCCGATGAGCGGTCGTGCCCCCCCTCCCGAGCCCCGGCCGGTCCGGGCGCCGCGGGATTGGGCGAGGGCCTCGAAGATGGGCGGATTCCACCGGGAGGTGGGGTTCACCATCGATCCCGCCGCGAGCGGGAACGGGGTGTGCGTCGTCTCCGGGGTCGTCGAGGCCCGACACCTCAACATCAACCAGGTGGTGCACGGGGGCGTCTACTCGACGGCGCTCGACACCGCGATGGGAGCCGCCGTCGTCTCGCTACTTTCGGAAGCGGAGGTCACCGCCACCACGTCGCTCTACGTCGACTTCCTTCGGCCGGCCCGCCTCGGCCAGCGGCTCATCGCCCGGGGCGAGGTCGTCCGCCGGGGACGCCACCTCGCGTTCGTCCGCGGGACGCTGAACGACGGCGACGGCCGGCTCCTCGGATCGGCGAGCGGCACGTGGTACATCTGGTCGACCGGCGACGGTACGTGGGCCGCTTCGCCCCCTCCGTCCCCGAAGCGAGCGGCTCCGGCCCGGGCGCACCGTCGCGTCTAGCGGTACTTCTGGGCCAGGCGCGACGTGACGCGGAGGACCGCTCGCCCCTTGGCGACCCCCCGGGCCGACTCCGGCCACGAGTGCTCGGCGAGGAACCGGGCGACCTTCTCCTCGCGTCCGAGGCCGACGAACGGGATCGTCCGCTCCAGGATGTCCCCGACGTACCCCGTCCCCGGGAAATCCGCGGCGATGCCATCCAGGTTGCGGGCGAGCCAGTCGAACGTGGGCCCGCGACCCGCGGGATTCATCGCCGCCCTCCAGAGGAGACCGGGGATGTGGCCGCGGTTGATCGTCGGGGTCCGAAGGAGGCCCAACGTCGCCTCCACGAGGGCGGGGTCTCGGAACGCGGTCAACGCCACCTCGAGCAGGGAGGCGGTCCCCTCGCTCTCGGTGGCGCGCAGCCGTTCGCAGAGCTCGGCGTGTTCCGGCGCGCCGCCGGTCCTCGCGAAGGCGATCGCGGCGGGGCCTCTGAGGTCCGGGTCGAGCGTCTCCCATTCGGTGTATCGCGGCGCGAACGATCGGGCGAAGTCGAGATCGTTCCAAACGAGACCTCGGGTGACGATCGACCGCAGGAAGCCGTTCGACGACGGCTCGCCCGCTTCCCGGTGCTCCACCAGGCGGTGGAACTGCTCGTGGAGGAACTCCCCCGTGACCTCGTGGAACCGGCGGTTGGTCCCGATCAAGAACTCGAGGCCGACGGGCTCGCGGGGGGACGCCCGTCCGACCAGCTCCCGGGCGACCTCTTCGACGACCAGCCGCTCCTTCGAGGGCGTCGACTGGGCCACGAAGCCCAAGTAGCGGTCGAGGTCGACGTCCCCGGAGAGGAGGAACGCATAGAGGTCGACGAGAAGGCTGAAGCGGGACATCGGGGGGAGGAGGGGGTAGCGCTCGGCGAGGCGATCGTACGCCGGGGCCGTATACAGGACCCGGTAGAACCCGAGCGCCTCCCGGTTGAGCAGGTAGTCGCGCCGCCCCGCCATCGGCACGACGAGCTCCGCGGCGTCGAACAGCAGGGTAGCGGGTTGCCCGTCGAACTCCGCGAACAGGGGGATCGGCCACGGGGGGCCGTCCACCGGGGTGTCGAGCCGGAACGGCCGCTGTCGGAGGGTGAGCCCGTCGTCGGACTCGGTCACGGTCACCACAGGGACTCCCGCCCGCTCGATCCACGATCGCAGGACGCGCCCCACCGGTCGGCCGGACGTCTCCGACAGCGCGGCCCAGAGGTCCTCGCCCCGCGCGTTCCCGTAGCGGAACCGCTCCAAGTATCGCCGGACCCCGGCCCGGAACACCTCCTCCCCGAGGTATCCCTCGATCATCCGGAGCACGCTCGAGCCTTTCCCGTAGCTGATCTCGTCGAAGATCTGCGCGATCTCGGCGGGGTCGGCGATGGGGGCGGCGACCGGGTGGGTGCTCGATAACGAGTCGCCGAACAGTCCGGTCGCGGTCCAGGTGAGCACGAACTCGTCGAACCGCCGCGATTCGGGGTAGAGTCGGGTGAGGATCCGCGGTTCCATCAGCGTCGCGAAGCTCTCGTTGAGCCAGATGTCGTCCCACCACGCCATGGTGACGAGGTTCCCGAACCACTGGTGGGCGATCTCGTGGGCGATCGTGGTCAAGGTGTCGTCCCGTTGGGACGACGGCGAGTTGGTGTCGACCAGTAGACGCATGTCGCGGAACGTGATCGCCCCCCAGTTCTCCATGGCGCCGTAGCTCAGCTCGGGGACCGCGATCAGGTCGAGCTTCGGCAGGGGGTAGGGGATCCCGAAGTAGCGATCGTAGGCGGGAAGGATCCGGGACGCCTCCTCGAGCGCGAACCTTCCGGCGCCGAGGCGGCTCTTCGGCAGCGCGACCCCGAGCTGGACCCGGCCGACCGAGCCCCGCTCCCAGGCGAATGGCCCGATGCCGAGGTACACCAGGTAGGTGGGCATCGAGGGGGTCGCCTCGAACCGCCACCGGCGTCGGTCGCCCGTGAGCTCGTGACCGGTCGATGGCGTGTTGAAGATCACGTCGACGTCGGGGTCGGTGGTGAGCTCGAGGGAGACGACGGCGCGACGGTCCGGACGATCGACACACGGGAACAGCCGTCGGGTGGCGGTGGCCGCACACTGCGTGGTGAGGATCGTCCCGTCTCCGAATCGGGACCGATAGAGCCCCTGGAGCCCCTTATCCGCGGCTCGACCGCCGAAGCGGATCGTCAGCGTGCCCCATCCCGGCGCGGTTCCCTCGACGAGGAGCTCCTCCGTTGCCGGGATCAGCGAAAACGCCGCGGGTTGACCGTTCCACTCGACGGAGTGGATCTTGAGCTCGACCGAGTTCACGACCGTCGATGGCGCAGCGGCCTCGAGCTCGGCGTGGACGATCCCCCGGAACTCGCCGGTGGGGAAATCGACCTCCAAGACGACCCGGTACTCCCGGACCTGCCGGGGAATCTCTGCCTCGGCCATTCGGGAGCCACCACGCCGGGAGGTCGGCCCGGCGGAGCGGCGCAGGAGGGTCCGGGGGATATCCTTACCCCCGCGGGGACGCGCAAACCCGACGGTTTTGGCCAACGTTAAATAAGGGGTCCCGGTGGCAATCTCGGCTGACGGCCAAAGCGGTGGGGAAACACCCGGTCCCATTCCGAACCCGGAAGTTAAGCCCACTGGCGTTTCGCACGGTACTGAAGTACGCGAGTCTACGGGAACTGCGGAAAGCTGTCAGCCTCCCTCTTCTCCCCTGACCTCGGGATGAGCCCCGGGTCGGGAGCCCCGTAAAGTCGGCCCCGGGCGACCCATTAAATCTCCCGCGTCGGTCGGCCGACCCGTGTGGCTAGGGGCGCACATCGGCATCTCCGACGGCCTCGGCGAAGCGGTCTCCAGTGCGAAGGGGATCGGGTGCGAGGCGATCCAGATCTTCTCGAAGAGCCCCCAGATGTGGAAAGGCCCGGCGATCTCGCCGGAGGCGGCGCTCGCCTTCCGAGAGGCGATGAAGACGGAAGGGCTCCGTGGCTCGGCCGTCCATCACGGCTACCTGATCAATCTCGCCACCCCGAAGCCGCCGATGCTCGCCCTCTCGCGACGGACCTTTGTCGATGAGCTTCAGCGGGCCGAGCTCCTCGGGGTGGACCACCTGATCTTCCACCCCGGCGCGCACCTGGGCTCGGGGCCCGAGGCGGGGATCAAGACGTTGATCGAGAGCCTCAATTGGGCGTTCGAGCAGACCCCCGGGCTACACGTCCGAGCCCTGCTGGAGAACGCCTCGGGCCAGGGGACCGCGCTCTGTTCGTCGTTCACCGAGCTGGCGGACGCGCTCCACGGCGTGACCGAACCGGCGCGGGTCGGCGTGGCCCTCGACACCTGCCACCTGTTCGCGAACGGGGTCGACCTTCGGACCCCGGAGTCGTACGCGGCGGTCATGGACCAGATCGAACGGGAGCTCGGGTCGCGCGAGGTCCGAGCCTTCCACCTCAACGACGCCAAAGCCGACTTGGGCTCGCACCTCGACCGGCACGAGAACATCGGCAAGGGGCACATCGGGGCCGAGGGGTTCCGTCCGTTGTTGAACGACCCACGCTGGGCCGACCGACCGGGATACCTCGAGACCCCGTTGGCGGAGGGAGAGGAGGGGTACGGCTCGTACGCCACCGACCTCGCGACGTTGCGTTCGCTCCTGGAAGGTCATCCAGTTCCCCCGCGACCGGCGAAGCTCCCCGCGAAGGCACGCCGCGCCTCAAGCACTAAATAGGCTGCCCCGCGTCGGCGCCTCCGCCGATGGACGAGAAGCCGTCGAGCGGCGCGACGAAGGCGCGCGAGAGCCTCGTCGCCGCCTGTGATCGGGCCATCGTCGAACTCGCCGGTCGCGACCCGGGGGTCGCCGTCTTCTCCGACGTCCGAATCGAGGGGTTCAACTCCGGCTTCGCCGACCGGTTCCCGGAGCGGTTCCAGGCGCCGCCCCGCGCCGGGGGGTCGGTCGTGGAGGCGGCGGTGGCGCACGCCCACCGCGGCGGGACCGCCTTCGCGTTCATCGACACCCGAACCGTCGGCCAGCTCCCCTACGGATCGCTCTGGACGTGGCTCGGGGCGGCGAAGGTCAACGTCAACCTCGTCGCCCGGCACCCCGAGTTCGGTTCCGGGGGTGAGGGACGGAGCGTCGCGACCGATCTCGGCACCCTCCGCGGGCTCCCGGGGATGACCGTCGTCGTGCCCGGCGATGCGCCGACGGCGGGCGAGGCGATCACCGTGCTCGCCCAGGTCGTCGGCCCCGCCTATCTCCGGGTCACGGAGGCCCCCCTCCCACGACTCTCGGATGGATCGCTCACCCTCGGGAAGGCGAACGAGCTCCGGGCCGGGAACGACCTCACCATCGCGGCGATCGGGCGCATGCTCGCGCCGGCGTGCGAGGTCGCCGAGGAGTTCCACCGGGTCGGTGTGGAGGTGCGCGTCCTGGACTGTGTCTCGCTCCAGCCCGCGGATTCGAAAGCGATCCTCCGCGCCGCCCGGGAGACGGGGGCGATCCTGACGATGGAGGAGCATTCGACCCTCACCGGCTTGGGGGCCCTCGTCGCCACGATCACCGCCGAATCGTACCCCGTCCCGGTACGCCGGATCGGGATCCCCCCGGTGACCGGCCTCGGGGAAGCGACCGGGACGGTCGTCTCGGCCTCGCACGCCCGGGACGAGGCGTGGGAGCTGCTGAGAATGAGGGGCAAGGTTCACTAGCCCGCGCGGAGTGGGGCCAAGAAGGTGGGCCGATGAAACTGTTCCTCGACACGGCGAGTATCGACGAGATCCGCCAGATGTGGGCGCTCGGGATCCTGGACGGAGTGACGACCAACCCGTCGCTCGTCGCGAAGGAGGGGCGCAAGTTCGAGGACGTCATCCGGGAGATCTGCGCCCTGGGCGTCCCATCGGTCTCGGCGGAGGTCGTCGCCACGACGGTCGACGCCATGGTCGCCGAGGGCCGGCACCTCCGCCAGATCCACCCGTCGGTCTACGTCAAGATCCCGATGATCCCGGCGGGGCTCACGGCGACGAAGATCCTCGCCGGCGAAGGGACCCGCGTCAACATGACCCTCGTCTTCTCGGCGAACCAGGCGATCCTCGCCGCGAAGGTCGGGGCGGCGTACGTGAGTCCGTTCATCGGCCGACTCGACGACCAGGGCGAGGACGGGATGAAGCTCATCGCCGACATCGTCCAGATCTACCGGAATTACCACGTGAAGACCGAGGTCCTGGTCGCGAGCGTGCGCCACCCGATCCACGTCCTCGACGCGGCGAAGCTCGGTGCCGACATCGCCACGATGCCGTTCGCGGTGATGCAGAAGATGGCGTTGCACCCCCTCACCGACATCGGGCTCGCCAAGTTCCTCGCCGACTGGCAGAAGGTCCCGAAGGGCTGAGCGCCGCCGTCCACCCGTTATATTGGCCGACGTCGTCGGCCGCGCCGCGGGGGCCGGTGGCGACGGAGGAGCTGTTGGAACGGTATCTCCGCCTGACCACCGAGGCGCTCGAGAAGGTCCGGCCGGCGCCCCCGAGCCGATCGTTCCTCGCCGGGGCCTCCGAGGATTTCTTGTCGATGGCGCGGGCGTACCTGTCGGACGCCCAGCACTTCCGAAGCCAAGGGGACCGGGAGCGGGCGCTCGCCGCCGCGAGCTACGCCCATGGGTGGCTCGACGCCGGTGTGCGCCTCGGCCTGCTCGACGGGGGGGACGACGACGTCCGA
>JABCYU010000052.1 GCA_013290045.1 Methanobacteriota archaeon
GAAACTCGGGGCCAACCATCGTCGGAATCCGACCTCCCCCGGACTCGGGGCGGGCGGACTAAGGTCCTCGGGTAACGGCGTAACCTTTCAGGAACGGCGGCCGCGAGGAACGAACGCATTGGCGGTTCTATCCCCGTCCCTCCCACCATCCGGATTTCAGACTCATTCCCCCTCGAGCTCATCGAGTAGCTGGTCCAGATCCTGCGGGGGATCCGGACGCACCGGCCCGCCGGACCCCGCCGATCCGCCGGCCGGGCGGTGGGCCGGAACCCCCCGCGCGGGCCGCCGCGTCAGGGAGGGCGAGGGGTCGTTGACCACGGCCCCCCCCGGAGGTGGGGCGAGCGGTTGACCCGCCGCCCCGGGCGGCGGCACGATCGGAACCGGACGACCCGCTCCGGGACCGGGCCCGGGACCCGAGAGCTGGCGTGAGGGCGTGGAACCGAACCCCGTGCGTCGCCGGCCGACGAGGACCGCGAGGCCCAGGATGGCCCCGATGAAGGCGATGACCAGGAAGACGCCGAGGGCCGTCCCCATCGGGGAACTGGTGGACGGGGGCGGGCCAACGAGCACGCCGCCGCCTCCACCGCTTCCGCTGTGCTTGGATCCCGTACCGTTCGTCGTTGGACCGGTCGAGTTTCCGGTCGAACTCCCGTTCGATCCGCCCGTCGTGTTGCCGCTGGAGTTTCCGTTAGAACCTCCGCCGGGAGGGCTCACGCTCACATTCGCGAATGCCTCGGTCCGGGAGCCCAGGGCGTCTCGGACGATGCAGATCGCTTCGTAGATTCCGGCCGAAGCGTACGAGTGCTGAGCCGATCCGCTCGGAGCTCCGGTCCCGTCCCCGAATCGCCAGGCGGTCTTCAGCGGTGGGGCTCCGCCCGAGGCCGAACACGAGAACGTGCCGGGGGCCCCGACGGTGAGGCTGGCCGGCGCGGAGGTGATCCATCCGCGGAGGGGGGGTGGGGTGGAGAAGGCGACGAGGTTGGAGTCGCTGGTCGAGGTGGTGGCGAACGAGGCGCAGTTGGCGGCACCGGAACATGCGTCGGCGGTGATCACGTAGGCGCGGTACCATGATCCGGCGGTGAGGCCCGAGAGCGCGACCGAGCGCCGGGATTCGGTCGGAATCGGCGACCCGGCCACGAAGCTTCCATTGTTCGTCGACAGTTCGATGGTGTACGAGGAGAACGCGACGCCGCCCCCGTACGAGGCCGAGTTCGTCCACGACAGGTTGGCGGCGTCAGAGCCCGCGGCGGAGCCGGTCAACGACGCGACCGCCGGTTGGGTCTGGATCACGGCGTTGGAGGTGGCCTCCGAGCCGACGGTGGTATAGACCGCCACCTCCCACCCGTAGGATAGGCCGGGGGACAGGCCGTCCCAGTAGAACGAGGTCGCGGTCGCGTCGCGGACCGTGGCGAGGGTGGTCCACGGTCCGTTCGACCCGTTCTGCGACTCGAGCACCAGGTAGTGGTCGAACGTCAGCAACAAGGTCGCGGAGACGCTCCATCCGAGCGAGACCGCCCCCGGGCCGACCCCCGTCACCGAGAGTTGCACCCCACTCGAGCTGGGCGTGGGTGCCGCCTGGGCGACGGGGGGGTTGAGGAGGGTCAGCGAAAGGAATGCGGTGATCCCTGCGATGACCAGGATCCGAAGAACGCCCCCGGAGACGCCCCACACCCTCGGGTGGCGACGGGATGGTGGGGCGCCCTGGGCCATCGGCATGCTCACTATTGGGATCCCCGGCGCGCCTTAGATAGGGTCGCTAACCTCTGAGGAAGGCTCTACCGTGTCGGGAGCGACGGCCGCCTCCCCTTTGAATTTCATCGGAGTCCAGGGCCAGTGGGTATCACGCCGGCGGCTGCGGCGGAGTCACCAGGGTGAGGAACTCCGCGAACTCCTCGCCCACGGTCAATTCCTCGGCCCAGCCGGCCGCGAGCCGGATCGTCTCGTTCCGCGGATCGCCACCCCCGGCCTCTTGGCGCAGTCGTGAGCTCTCCTCCTCAATGAGCCGCCGCGCTTCCTCGGAACGGGTCGACCCCTCGCCGGCCGACGGGTCGTCGTGGTGGGTCCACAACCACAGCCAGGTCCGGGCGATCTCGGCGGTCGCGGCGTACTCGACGGAGCGGTCGACGACCCCCGCCCCCGCTCCCCGGAGGCGTGCGTCGAGGTACCGCACAACCGCCCGCACCGCGGACCGGGGCGTGAACCCCCCCGTTCCCCCGTCGGGGGCCCTTGGGGAGTCGCTTCCCGACCGGAGCGGGTCCTCGGCCGGCTCTCGCGAAGATCGGGAGGGATGAAACCGGCTCATGAAGAACTCCCGAACGACCGGCACGGCTCCGGGATGGCCCACCCAGGTCCCATCGTATCCGGCGCGGGCGTCCCGAACCTTCGCGGCCAACTCTCGGGCGATCTCGGGATGGCTCGGTCCGCCGGTCTCGAGGGCGACCAGGAACACCGGGGTGGCGTTCAGCGCCGGGGCGCCCCGGCGGTGGCTCGTCCGGACCACCGACCGGGAGCACGCCGCCAAGAACGGATCGTGGGCGGCGAGCGTCGCGGGGTTTGGGAACGCACCGGAGTCCCTCCACCCCTTCAGGCGACTGAGCATCAGACCGAGCTGGCCGAACGCGAGACCGGCACTGTGGGGACGCAAGGCGAACAGGATCTCCTCCATCTCCCACACGGCGGTGACCGAGTCGATCTCCGCCGTCGCCCGGATCGTACCCTTGCCGAGGGAGAGCTCCGACTCCGCCCATCCGAACACCTCGTCCCAGAGGGTCGCCTCGAGGTAGTGCTGCACCTTGGGGAGGTAGAAGTACGGCCCCGTGCCGCACCGGACCAGTTCGTGGGCGTTGTGAAACAGGTACAACCCGGCATCGAACAGCGCGGCCGGAACGGGCGCCCCGTCGATCTGAACATGGGGTTCGGCGAGGTGCCAGGCCCGGGGCCGCACCATCAGGGTCGCCGGCCGGGAGATCACGCGGAACCGTTCGCCGGTCGGGGAGACGTACTCGAGGGTCCGGCGCACCGCCTTGGCGAGGTTCCACTGGGCGTGCAGCGTCGCCGACCAGACGGGCGCGTGGAGATCCTCGAAATCGGCGATCACGACGTCGGCCTTCGAGTTCAACCCGCTCGTGATCGCGCGGGCCGTCGGCTCTCCGACCAGCTCTACCGAGCGAGTGCCGAGTCCGGGCGGCGGCGCGGGGATGGTCCAGCTGGACTCTCGGATCGCGGACGTCTCCGGGGGAGGCCCGCACGCCGGGGGGCCTCGGAGCGCCGCGAGCTCCCGACGATCGTCCAGCAGCCGCTCCCGTCGAGCGCCGAACGCCCGGGTGAGCCGCCCGAGGAACTCCAGGGCTTCGGAGGTCAGGATCGGTTCGTTCGCGGGGCCGGGCCCTCCGATGAGCCTCACCCGGCCCGGGAGGGATGACACCTCCTCCGGCTCCCCAGGTCCGGGGCTCGTCGGAACCGAGGACGGTAGTCTCGTCAACATGGATGGTCCCACGATGCGCGGGGAGTGACGACCCAGCGCCGCAGGGGTAGATACGTTCCCATCGAACGAATGGTAAGCACGTTCTTTCGTCGCCCGGAATCCCCAGGGCCTCCGGACACGTCGTTCTCGACCGCGGGTCCGGCGCTCGAACCCCCGGAGGTAGGGGCTTTCCGGTTCTCACCCTCCTTCCGTCGAGCGTTAAGCCGCTCGTGCGGGTAGGTCCATCGATGAGCACGACAGCCCCAGAGACCCCGTTCGTCACCCGCGCGGTCCAGGCGGCGCGCGGTTCGGCTTCGTTGAGGGTGACGATCCCGCAGGTGATCGCGTCGACGCTCGGCCTCCGCGCGGGAGACGAGATCCGTTGGTACCTCGATCCCCACTCCGGATCGATCCGGGTCGACGCCCCGGGCCGGCGTCCGGCGTGACCCGCGCTCTCAGGAAGGGGGCGCGCGTTCCATCGCCCCGGAGTCGCGCGACGGGGGCTCGCGCCGCCGGACGGCTCGGCCTTCTCCCGTCGTGGTCGGCGAGAGCGCCACGACGGTCCGGGCGCTCTTCTCCTCGGTCGGTCGAGGGAGGGCCGTCGGGGGGGTGGCGAGCCGGAACCGCTTCCCCCGGGTCCTCCCGAGGGACTCCAGGATGCCGCGCGCGACGAGGTCGTTCAGGTGCCGCAGGACGGTCTGGTCGCTGCTCACGCCGACCCATCGCATCGCTTCGTTCGCCGAGAACCATCCCGGGGCGCGTCGCGCCCGCGCCAGGAGTCGGAGTGGAACCTCCCCGAGACCGGCCGCCGTCTCCGACCCGGCCAGCCAGCGCCGGTTGGCGGTCGCATAGGCCCGGACGACGGAGTCCATCTGGTGGTCGAGGAGCTCGGAGTACGACCCGGTCGCCTCCGCCCAGAGGAGCAGCTCGAAGGTGAGCTCGGGGGACCCGTACGTCGCCTGGGCGGCTGGGGTCAACAGGACGTTCGGGAGGCCGTGGTATCGGAGGTAGAGCGACGCCATGGTCCGGCCGACGGCCAGGCTCCCGCGCGGGAACGGGCGGATGCTGAACATCGCCTCGAACAGGACGGTCGCCGGGACGAGGGGATGGAACGTCGAGCCGTAGCGATCGACCCAATCCAGGACCGAGGCGAGCTCGGTGGGGATCCGCTCCGGAGGGCACGCCTGGAACACGGTTTCCCCCTCGGCGTCGGCCGCGACGTACGGCTCCCGCCGAAGCTCCCCCGGGGGGACGGGTATCGCCAGCCCCTGGAGCAACTCCGTGTGCACCTCTTTCACGAGGCCGAGCGTCCAAGGGGGGCGGAATCGGGCCGACTCGGTAGCGAGTCGACCCTGATTCCAGAGGAGCTGTTGGGCCGGACCGCGGGCCGCCATCGGAGCGGTGCGGGGGGCGCCGGGACCCGGCGGCGTCGGCGGTTCGGCCGCCTCCCCCTCGCCCATCTCCTCCATCTCGGGGGCACCCGCGGGGGCCTCGGAGAGCATCAACGCGCCCTCCCCCTCGGTCACGACGGCCCGGTCGAGCTCGCGGTCGAGGGTGTACAGCTCCGCGACGCGGACGGTGAAGTCGAGCGGGGCCGAGATCGCCGGCTGGAACGGCGACTTCGGACGGTAGCCGACGGGCCGCCGGGCGACGGCGTGCGCGAATCTGGCCGCCCTGACGGCCATGGGCCAACCTCGTTCGCGGGCGAGGATATACCTTACCAGAAGTGCGTTACCCGCCCGGCCACCCCGCGGGTCCGGCGGCCGATCGTCCCACTCCCGCGACTTCGCGAGGCCGACCATCTTCGTCCGCTCCTTGCCGTCCGCTTCCCGGGAGCGACTACGCCGACCGGGCCCGCCGGGCCAGCGCCCAGACGGCTCCGATCGCCACGCCGGCCGCGCCTCCGGCGAACACCGGGGGCCGGGAGATCTCCGACCACCACGGGGTCGGCGTCGGGAAGGTCCCGGTCCCCGCCGCCGTCGCCGGGGGCGGAGTGACTGGGGTCATCACGCCGACCTTCCCGAGCGGCTCGTCGATCAGCAAGATCCCTTGCGCGGGGATCGACCACGTGAGCGGGGCGAGACCCCCGGAGCTCGTCGGCGTCGACATCGCGGGACCCCACCGGTAGACCGTGGCGAACAATCCCGGCAAAAGACCGGAAGGGAGGGTCAGCGAGAGGCCCCGCGCCGGGTTCGCGTTGACGACGAGCAGGCTCTCCGTCGAGGCGTTCCCGGTCAATACCACCCAGGCGTTCGCGGCACCCGGGGAGATCCGTTCGGAGTACGCGACCCCCGTCGCCAGGTGCCGCAGGAGCCCCGAGAACAGCGTCCCCGCGGGCCCCACCGTGCCCTTCGAGTCCATCAGGGAGAATCCGTAGTTCCCGGAGGACCTGGACTGGAGATTGAAGATCGTCAGCTGCGTGACGTTCCCGAGGAGCGCCTGGACGACCGAGGCGGCCAGGAACACGGCGTTCGCATAGGTCCCCCCGAAGTTCGACGGGGCCCAGCCCGGGCCAGCGTTGTACTCGTTGACGAACAGCGGCATCGTCGCGCAGCTCGCGCACGAACCCCGGATCGCCGAGCGAACCGTGGCGACGCTGCTCGTCACATTGTGCGAGCTGGCGAGGGGGGCGTAGAACTGCGACAGCGTCTCGCGCGTCGTGCCGGAGGACGGATAGTTGTGGAAGGCGATCGCCGCGATCACCGCGCCATCGACGCGGGCCACGTCCTGGAACCACGCGGTGTTGCACGAGCAGGCGGCTTCGATGCCGATGAACCGCGCCCCCGGGTCCACCCCGGAGACCGCCGCGATCGCCGATTTGACGTCGAACGCGTAGGCGAGCGGCGACGCGGCCGAGTGGTCCGTGGACCGCCAGCTCGTCCACGGGATCCCGTAGTGGGTCCAGCCGGTCGGTTCGTTCCCGATCGACCAGTACGCCGGTTGGAACCCGACGGTCTGGACGATCCAGCGGGCGATCGCCGCGTCCTCCCCGGAGTTGTTGTTCTCTCCCGGAAGGGCGATGATCGCGTGGCAGCGTGGGGTGGTCGAGGCGCACCACGTCTTCAGCGAGGCGACGTCGAACCCGCATCCGCTCGAGACGCTACCGCTGGCGCTGTAGAGTCGGCCTGCCGAGATATTGCACGAGTCGATCGACTGGCCGTACCGGACCCACGTGAACGGGGTCGAGGCAAGGAACCCCGTCACCGACGGGCTCGACGAGAGGCAAGTGGCGCAGCTGGTCTGCGCGTCGACCGACCAGAAGCTCCCCGGCGTGTCGGCGACGAGAGTCCCCTTCACGAGCGAGGCGGCGGTGAAGGTGGGGGAGCCGGCTGCGTCAGCGTGCATCCCGAGCGGTCCCCGCTCCAGCAGCGAACGGCCCGGGTCGTGGAGGCTCAACACGAGTGTCGTCGGCAGCGCGGAAACCGCCAGCAGCACGCCCAAGCCGACCAGGACCAGGGTCCGCCCCCGATGGCGACGCGGTGAGAGGCGGCGCGACAGGGCGCGGCGGCCCCCGCCCGCGGCATGAGCGGCCGTGGAGATCGCGGAGGAAGGGGCCCCGGCCGCGCGCCGGTTTGAGGCGCGAGCGGGCAGGTCCGAGGAGTCGTCCTTGGGCGGAATCGATACCACCTCTCAGTACGGTGCGCCCATGGCCAGGCCGAGTACTTAGTATCTTCCGGCCCACTTCCACACATCATTGACATTTACTTACTAACATTGTATAGGATACGCACCTTACGTCACAAATGGTTGGATTATCGACACATTTGATTCGATTTTCAAATGAGATAGTCTCGATGTCGGGTGACCAATCACACTCCTCCGAGGGATCGAGCCGGAGTCTCACGGCCCCCGTCGGAGAGCCCCGTCTTCCGGCGGCCGTACGTTCCTATCCCTGACGGCGGGTAGGTAACCGGACCGGAAGCCAACCCCTATCCTACCCCGCCCGGTGATTCAGTTCGGAGGGACGGCGATGAATCGGACCACTTTCCGCCCGGAACTCCGGATCGGCGTCCGTCTCCGGTTCCTTGCCGGCCCCGTTCTCCTGCTGGCCGTCCTGACGGTCTGGGCTCCGCCCTACCCATTGCCTCCCGGAGTGCAGCCCTATCCCGATCTGGGAGCCGCGACCGCCCAGTGCGGTGCCCCCAGCCGGACCCCCTCGGCGCTGTCGATCTCCCTCACCCCACCCACCTCGACGGTCCGCGCCGGCGGATCGGTCGGCCTGACGTACTCGGTCGCCGTGGCGAACTCGACCGCGGGGCACTGGCCCGTCGCGGTCTACGTCCCGAGCGTGACGGCCAACTTCCCGGTGAAGTCGGGGGGCAGCTGGCTGCTCTTCGAACCCTCGCAGACGGTCTCGCTTTCCGGAGCGGGTTGGGCAAGTTCGGCCTCGGTCACTCGGGTCAAGCCGGTCGCCTCCGACCTCACCTTCTCCCCCTCGAGGATGAGCAGGCTTTCCACTCAGAAGATCGCGGTGATGGCCCCGGCCGACTACGGGCAGCTGACCCTGGAGTTCCGTTGGCACTGGTCAGTGCAGACCGGCGCCGGCTCGGGGACGACGAACGGCTCCTGGTCGGTCCCCAACCGGACCGCGACGGCGCCCGACCTGCCGAGCGAGTTCTTCCCGGCCCCGTTCGTCGGTCTCGCCAAGACCACCGGAACCTCCGTTCCTCCGGGCACGAACTACACCGCGGAGCTCAACGGGGCGGTCGACAACACTTCCTTCCGGGTCGTGGTGGAGTACCCCAACAACGGCACGGAGATCACTTCGCGATGGGAGACCACTCCACTCGGCGCCTCGTTCTTCAACGCCAGTGCGCCCATGTCGTACGCCGGCGGTGCTCCTCTTCCGGGCGGAAAGTATCTCGTGCACGTCCACGACCACTGCCAGGCCATCCTGCACAGTATCTCCGTCACCGTGACGTAGGGCGGCCGAGCGGCACGTCTAGGCCCAGCACCGTGCGGCACGAGAGGGACCCGCGAGCGCCCCGACTGGACGCGGGGCGGGGCGGAGCTCGTACCCCGAAACACCTGAGGGAGCCGACGACCGCGGCCTCCCGATAGGACACCTGTCCGGGTCCGCCTGGGGGGCCGGAGTCCGGTGAGGCGAGACCCCGGGCGCGAGGTGCTTCCGGACCGGTTACGGAGCCGACTTATTGGCATCCCCCCTGATTTCGGTAGCGACGATACCCGGCCGTTCGAAGGTTCGGGGGGGATTCGCATCGTTTGAGAGATCATGACCGGATTGCTCGACCCGCGCGACGTTTCCTCGGGGTCCAGGGACCTCGGACTGGTACGACCGCTCCGGACGTCCCCGACGTACCATCCTCGCGGTCTCCGGGCATCGGGATGGCATTGGGCGGTCGTAGCACTCCTGGCCGCCGGCCTCGTGGGGGCCGGGCTCTTCGTGACGGACTGGAACCCCGCGCTTCCTGTACCTGCGGGATCCCCGGCCGGTGGGTCCGCCGCCGTCCCGACGCCGGGGGGCCAGCCGTCGTGCTACCCGTACCCCTCCCCCACCGCGTCGGCGATCCTGGTTCCGGTTCCCTCCCCCGGTCAGAGCCTGAATGCCGGCGGCACGATCTCCGCCGAGCTCGAACTTGGCTCCGTGGGATACCCGGTCTCCGCCCACGGCGCGACGGTCGAGCTCCCGAGCGTGTTCGCGACGTTCCCGCTGGCCTCGGGGTCGACCGCCCAACTGTACTTCCCCCCGAGCTCTTTCTCGGTCACGGCCGCCGGGTGGTTGGCCGGAAGCGTCGTCACGCGCTCGGCGGTCGAGAGTTCGGGACTGCAGTTCGGCTCTGGGACCTCCGACCAGTTGTCCAGTCAAAAGATCGCGGTGCTGGCGAACCTCTCCTACGGTTCGTTGGTCCTGGAGGTCCGCTGGCACTGGACCCTGACCCAACCGAACGGCTCGACCCAGGTCGGTGCCTGGAGCGTGCCGACGAACGCGTCGCACTGGCCGACGTCGGTCCCGAGCGAGTTCTATCCGGCTCCATGGGTCACCGTGCTTTCCACCAACGGCCCGACCGAGACGATCGGTCAGAACTTCTCGGCGGATCTCGGGGGGATGGTCTCCGCGCGCTACTTTTTCCTCGAGCTCGAGTCCCCGTCGACGGGAAAGGTGGTTCAGGACCAAGCCCAGACCTCCGCCTCCGGCGCGGCGAGCACGACCGTCGTCATCGCGATGCTGAACTACGACCGGTACCTCTATCCGGGGACCTACCTGGTCCACATCCATGACGCATGCGGCGCGCTCCTGGTGAGCGTGTCGGAGAACGCGGTCTACGCCGCATCCGCCCAGGTCGTCCTCCATCTGCAGCCCTCGTCCTGCGGGAAGCTGACGTTCAACGGCTCCGGCTACGGGGACGGTAGCACGATCTCGGTGAAGCCGAACGCCACCCCGTACTCCTACGCCCTGCCGGGCTGCCCCGGCCACTCCTTCCGCTCCTGGCACTTCACGGGCGGGCTCTACCCGTACGCCGCGAACCGGCTGCTGGTGAGCTCGGACGGGTCCTGGACTGTCGTGTACTCGTAACGTCGGCCCCCGATCGGAGACCCGGCAACCCAGACCCGGAACTCAGGGCGGCTCCGGGGCAGGAAGTGACCGGGCCGGAGCGCGGGGCCCCCCTCCCGCCGCCGGATGCGCCGTCCGGGGTAGACCGAGGATCGACGTCGTTGCCACCACCATCCACCGACGCCCGCCGCGAAGAGGCAACCACCGCCGGCGACCACCCAGGCGACGTCCGGCATCCCGGAGCCGGTCGACGGCCCGGTGGCGGCGGCCCCTCCGGATGAGGACGACACCCGGACGGCGAGCGTCTGATTCTGAACGGCCCCCGTGGTGTCGTTCACGACGACCCGTGCGGTGTACGACCCGGCGGCAGCATACGAGTGCGTCGCCTGATCCCCGGTGGCGACACCCCCATCGCCGAAGCCCCATACCGCCGTGTATGGCGGGACTCCCCCCGATTCGTTGACCCGGAAGCTGACGGGCTCGCTTACCGTGGGGGAACCGGAGGAGACGGCGGCAAGGATCGACAGCGGGGCCGCGCCCGACGAGGGTTCCAGCCACAGACTCACCGAGCGGGACTGGCCCGCGATCACCACCGAGCCGTTCGACGGCGCGTAGCCAACCGCCGCGACGCTCAGCGCATGGGTGCCATTGCCCAGCTCGAAAGCGAACTCTCCACTCCCGTTGGTCCGGCTGGCGATCCCGCCATCCAGGGTGACGATCGCGCCCACGACGGGGGCACCGGTCGACTCCGACGAGACCGTCCCTAGGAGTTGGAACTGGGACGGAGGCGCGCGGGCCAAGGAGAAGTTGAGGAACGTTTCGGCCCCCTGGACGGTCGCGTTCGCTCCGGCCGGCCGGTAGCCGGCGAGCGAGGCGGCCAGTTGGTAGCTCCCGTTCGGCTCGTTGAGCCGGTAGGATCCGGTCGCGTTCGTCACCGTCGACGCCCCGCCGGTGACCCCCACGAACGCCCCCCCGAGGCTCGCGCCCGTGGCCCGGTCCGTCACGGTCCCCGAGATGGGGAACGTGCCGTTCACCGCCTGAGGATCCAGCGAGACGTCCTCGAGCACCGGCGTCCCGTTCACGACCACGGTCCGGTCCCTGGGGAGGTATCCGGCGGCGGCGACGATCATCGTGTAGGAACCGTTGGGGGCCGAGAGCCGGTACTCCCCGGAGCGGTTCGTCGTCGTCGTGGAGACCCCGGTCAGCGTCACCCGCGCCCCGTCGATCGGCGAGGAGTCGCGGGAGGAGGTCACGGTCCCCGAGACGGTGAAGTTCGTTTCCGTGCGGTTCGAGCCGAAGTCGAACAGGGCGGTCAGGGGTGGGAAGGCGGCCGTGCCGTCCGAGTGGCTGCAATTGCCGAGCCCCAGGAGCCATTCCGCGGTGCTCAGCAGGTCGTAATGCGACGCGGGCCGCGTGAGATTGTACCCGGGCTTCGCGAACGGGCTGACCGCGGTGAAGTACACCTTCCCTCCGGCGGTCCCGTTGTAGCCGGAGCTGTCGTTCACGCTCTCATCGTAGGTGACGAAGAACACCGAACTCGCAAAGAACGAGTCGTTCAGCAGCGGGGAAAGCCAGTCCTTCAGCCAGTGATCGGCGAACGCGACGCCGGTGTCGTGCCCATCGTCGGTCAGGTTGGGCGTGAACAGGCCCAACGCCGGGATCGTCCCGTTCGCCAGATCGTTGGTCCAGTTCGTGAACGGGACGTCGTGAGAGCGGCATTCGCTCCGGTTGTTCACGATATCGGGGTAGTAGACGAACGGGTTGTGTTTCACGGCGTACGGGTAGGCGTCGGTCGTGTTGCACGGCGTCGGCATGCTCTCCTCGAACCCGGCCCAGGACTCGCCCGCCTTTTCTGCGAGGTCCCCGATGTTCTCCGAGGCGTGCGTCGAGTACCCGTCGCTCCCGCATTGCCACGCTTTCCCCGACGTGATCGCCAGGTAGTTCGGCGCCGAGGGATGGCAAACGGCATAGTAGTCGCCCGCCGACGCATACTTCCCCTGAAGGTACTGCTCGAACGGCCCTTCCGCCAGCACGCTGGATCGCCGCGCATTTTCGAGCATCACGATGAACACATGGCGGATCGGGGTCGGAAATGGGGGAGTGGCGGCGGGGGGATGCGCGGCCGGCACCCGCGGCGGCGATCCGTACTCTCCGAACTCCCCGGCGACGACACCGAACGGGAGTCCCGCGGAGACGACCGCGGCGAGGAGGACACCGAACATCGCGCCTCGGAGGAACCGCGCCACGGGGCGGGGGTGCCGACCCCCGGCACGGATCCACTTTCGGTGTCGCCGAAACGGCCGGCCCAACGGCCGGGCGAGGGTGGAGCTTCCCGGCGGAGCGCTCGGACGGCGGGTCGCTCCCAGGGGCCGCTCCCTCCTTCCGTGGGACACGGCGACCGGGCGATAGGCTGCGAGGATAGGAGGTTCCCGCAGGGGCTCGATCGGTTCGGCGACCTATCCGAACGCCGCCGAGAGGCTGCCGCCCGCGCTCACCTCGACCGTCGCCGTCCGGCCCGACCCCCCGGATATCGAGACTCCGCCGGACCGCTGCCATCCAAGGAACGATCCGGCGGCGCACGGGGGGACCGACGCGGTGCGTGGCTCCGGACCCGGCGCTCCGCTCCACGAACCTCCGGGGGAGACCGGGGTGTGGTCGAACGAGACCGGTCCGCACGACGTCGGGCTCACCTCGACCGAGACCGTCGCGCGCGAGGCATAGGTGGCCGAGATGGGCAGGCTGTACAGAATGGCCCCGCACGGATCGTGGATGTGGACGAGGTAGGATCCGGGGACGAGGAACCCCGACGGGGTCAGCAGGACGACCGAGCCGGTCTGGGAGGCGTTGGCCGGCGACCCGGGGGAGATCGACCCGAGATTGAGGGTCTCCCCGGTGGTCGCGTTCTCCAGCTTGAGCAGGAACGACTGAGCCGGCGGAGAGCCGGAGAGCGAGATGGTGTAGTTCTCCCCGATCGTCGCGTTCGAGGACGAATTCCTTAGCAGGGAGACGTACGGCCGTGGGAACAGGGTCCCCGGGCCCGACGGGCTGGAGGTGCTCCAGGTGCCTCCTTGCGGAGGGGAGCCGGGGACCGTGAGGGTCCACTCCCACCGGACCTCGATCCGGAGCGATCCGGGCGGTGAGGAGGCCATCACGGCCAGGAGCGCCGTGGACAGCGTGGCGTTCCCCCCCGAGGCGAATCCCACCGGCGCCGGTAGCGTGCGGCTGGTGGACGCGCTCGCGGGATCGGACCATGTCGGGGAGACGTTGACCTGGCGCGATAGGAGGACGACCACGATCGGGCCACCGGGCGAGGTCGGGAAGACGAAGTCGACCGTCGGGAACTCGACGACGCCCCCGGGGACGGACCCCGGGAACGGGTCCGAACGGACCTCGAACGCTACGCCGAGCACGGAACCCGCCGGGACCGTGCCGTTGGGACCGGCGAGAGGGATCGCGAGCGCGGCAGGAGGGACTCCTCCCGACGAGGGGCAATCCGGAAGACCGCCTCCCACCGTGCTGATGGTTCCCGGAGCCGCCGGGAGCCCCGCGAGGACCCGGAGCGGATCCCGGACGCCCATCGCCCAGATCGAGGAAGCCGCCACGAGGCCCACGAGCCCGAGGGCGAGAGGGACACCGAACGGGCGCGAAGAGGCACGCCCGAGCCGTCGGTGAGCAACGGACCGCCCGCCCGTCGATTCGGCCCGGGGGTTTCGATGGCCCCATCGGCGTTCCATCGGGAAATCCACCGCGGCGCCGTCTAAGGCCGTGGCCTACCGAATCGGAGAGGTCGTAACCGGTTCGATCGGCGTCCGGATCGACGTCGGGGCCCGGAACGATCGAGCGGCCCCACGCGGCCTCGGCGGCCACGACGTTCCTCCGCCGGCGAGGCGGGCGATGGCCCCCGGACGGGAGGTTCCCGTCAGAGTTCGAGGGGACCCGGGAACGGGTTCGGCGACCCGGCCCGCCGGGCCAACGCCGGGTCTTCGGTTCCCTCGAACAGCTCTCGGGCGGACTCCGCGCTCCGGAACGCCGGGAACGCCCGGACGGCCGCGGAGGAGCCGATCGCGAGCGCGACGACCACGGTCACGAAGATCGAGTACCATCCCGCGGGGAGGAGCCCGAGGGCGAGAACGAGGGTGAGGATGACCGTCGCGCTCGTCAGGCGGGCGTTCATCAGGACCGTCACCGGGCCGGCCCGCGCCTGGCCGAACACGGCGCGGACGACCGGGAACAGCGCGGCCATCTTGAGGGCGGACGCCGCGACCGCCAACGCGAGCAGCAGGGGCCAGTGGGCGATGACGAACGGGAGGTCGACCTTCAGGCCCACGGCGACGAAGTAGAGCGGGATGAACAGGGCGAAGGCGATCGGCCGAACGTTCGAGAGGTACTCCTTCCAGGCCGCGGGAGAAACGAGCTCGGAGAAGACGAGGCCCATGAGGAACACGAACAGGACCCCCGGCACCCCGACGAGCCCCGACAGCAGCGCGAGGACCGCGAGGGAGAGGAGGAGCGTCCGGGCGCCGATGTTCGTGAACTGCGTCCCCCCGCGGCCCTCGACCGCCTTCGAGAACCTCGGGAGGAGGACGGCGGCCAGCGCGAGGGCCCCGAGGACGCCCACCGTGAACTCGAACCCCGGGGTCGTCAGGACCGTCGCCGTGGTCACCGTGGTGTCCTCGGCGAGGTTCACGCAGAGCGCCGAGGCGAGGACCAGGCGGCCGTACGGCAGCTCGCCCAGGCCGTACTGCTCGAGGGTCGTATAGGTGATGGAGATGGAGGTGTCGGCGAGCACGGTCCCCCCGATGAGGCTGACGAGGAGGGGCGCGTGGATCACGTAGTACAGGAGGGCGAAGATCCCGAGGAACGGAGCGAGAAACCCGGCGAGCCCCACCGTCAGGGCCCTCCGGAGGTTCCGGGAGAGGAAGCCGAGCCCGGTCTCGAACCCCGCGAGGAAGACGATGAACAGGCCGCCCAGGGTGATGATCGAGTCCGTTCCCGCCGGCAGGGTGAATCCGAGGAGGGCCACCAGGAAGATCCCGGCGACGATCTCGAGGGCGGTGATCGGGAGCGCGCTCCACCGGGCGAGGAAGGCGGTAGCGACCACCGCGGCGAACAGGAGGACGAGGTCGAGGTCCAGCGAGTTCACGACCGGCATCGGCGGTGAGAACCTTCCCCTCGGGATTTGAATCCGCAGGGAGGCTCGTTGTGCGTCGGTTACCGCTCGGTCGGGCGACCCCCCCAAGGGTCGGCCTTCCCTTCCACCCCCCGATTCCCGGGGTCCAACTCGGGAGGCGCCCCGGCGGAGCTCTGTCCGCTCGCGCGCTCGGGACCCCCGGCGGCTATCGCTCCCGAGCGACGACCGCGGGAGGCTCCGTGGCCTTCGCGAGGACCTCGGCGAGCTTGGAGGCGAGGACCGGCTTCATCATCGAAAGGACCCGGCCCTTCTGGAGGAGCGGCTTCAGGACGGTGTCCTGCGGTTCGGAGGCCGAACAGATGATCACCTTGAGCCCCGGGTTCCGTTGGAGGATCTGGATCGTCAGCTCGGCGCCGGTCGTGGGCGCCCCGGGGGCGGTGGCCGCCGGGGCGGACGCCGGTGCCGACGGTCCGCGGAG
>JABCYU010000053.1 GCA_013290045.1 Methanobacteriota archaeon
CGGCCCGCCGCTGAACCCGCTGCCCGTCGCGATGAGGTGCCGGGCGTTCGCGCAACCGCCCGAGCTCCCGCCGCAATCGTAGACGCTGACGGTCACATTGGCCGGCGCCGTCCATCCGGCGTAGTACGTTATCGACGAGGTGAAGATGACCAGAGGGGGATTGTTCTCGACGACCTCCCCCTGCAGAGACCCGCCCTGCGGCGCACCGACCGTCGTCTCGGTGTCGGTGTAGACGGGGACGACCCAGAGGATCGCCCCGGAGACCGCGAGCACCAGGCCGACAACGAACGCGACCCAACGCATCGGGGTTCCCGAGGCCCGCGGACCCGGTCGACGTACTTACATTTTGTGGCGGTCTGACGGCCCGCTGGCGTCCCGGTGCCGATTTTCCCGGCTCGAGCCGGCGGCCCCATGGGTTAGCCCGGTAGACGACACGACGCGGCTCGAGAGCACTAGCGGCGGGGCCATCCCGGGCGGAACGAGGTCGCGAGGACCACGCCCGCGGAGGCGCCGGTGATCGCGCTCCGGAGGGCGCCGCCGGTCCGGGCGCTCGCCCAGACGCCGCGGGGGAGCCGCGCGGCATTCCACCCGAGGTAGCAGACGAGTCCGATCATGATGGGGATGACGAAGACGAGTGCGGAGGCGGTGGCGAGCTGCCCCGCGCTCCCGAACTGTAGACCGGAGGACGAGTATTCCCCCGACAGCTGGATCCACGAGAAGGCGAAGTACCACAGGATTCCCAGCACGGCGAGACAGAACACGATGAACCCGAGGACGAGATCGGCCAGGACGAGTGCGATCGCCGAGAGTCCGAGTCGTCGACCCCATCGACGCGGTCGAGAGAGTTCGGGTCCGCCCGGCCCGCCGGTCGAATTCGGGCCGTGCGATGATATCACACACAGACAGTTCGTATCCCTATATATGACTCTGTAGTTGGATGGAAGGTACGAGTCTCCGAGCGAGACTCGACGGCGGTTCTAGCCCGATA
Organism: Methanobacteriota archaeon; assembly: GCA_013290045.1. GTDB lineage: Archaea > Thermoplasmatota > Thermoplasmata > Lutacidiplasmatales > UBA184 > Lutacidiplasma. The sequence goes on from JABCYU010000053.1 coordinate 989, forward strand.
TCCCCAAGCCCCCGAAGGGGGACAGGCCTAGGTGCAGCGGGAGTCGCACCGACGTTCGCCTCGGCGCTCCTCCCGGATGGCACGCCTCGGGACGGCTCGATACCGGGCCCCCTTCTCATTCAGACTCCCGGACCGCACGGCGCGGGAGCACGCGGCCCTTTCGCGCCGGTGGGGCTGGTGATCCCGTCGCGGGCAGCCCGGTTCGGTCGTTGCGACATCGGCCCCACGGGTGCGAAAGAAGGATAGGAAGGTCCACGGCTGTACAGACGTCCTCGAGGTGCCATGAGGTTCGCAGTCCGTCGTCGCCGCCTCTCGAGGGGGCGGGGGTACCCGCGGCGCCCGCATCCCCCGAGGATCCGACCGTGAGCCAAGGCCCGTCGGGCGTGGAGATAAGGAGCCCCGCTCCCCAGCCTCGTCCGGGTTCCCGCCGCGCCCGCCGGTGGGGGATCGCGATCGGGGCGATCGTCGTCGCGATCGTCGTCGTCGCCGGATTAGGGGGATGGGTGTGGCGGACCACGTCGCCGCCACCCTCCGGACCCGCAGCGCTTACCCCGGCTCAGGTGCCGATCACGCACATCGTCGTGGTGATGATGGAGAACCATGCTTTCGACAACCTCTACGGCGGCTATTGCCCGGTGTCGGGCCCGAACTGCCCGACCGCCGTCAATGGGATCCCACCGGGGACCTGCGTCCCCTACGATCCGACCAACCCGCTCTCGGGGTGCGTTCGCCCCTACCCGTTCACTGCGGCCCAACTGACCACCGCCAACCCTCCGCACGAGTGGAATGCGAGCACCGAGTCGATCAACGGGGGGGCTATGAACGGATTCTTCGCCGCGGAAGGTGCGGGAACCCTCCCGTTCGGCTACTACGACGGCCGGACGGTTCCGGTCTACTATGACCTGGCCCAGCAGTTCGCCCTCGGCGAGAGGTTCTACTCCTCCGCCCTCTCCTACTCGCTGCCGAACCACTGGTACCTGCTCGCCGGTCAGTCGCCGGACACCGGGTTCAACATCACCACCCTCCAGACGACCTACGAGAAGGAGACCTACCTCAACCAGGCCAACTCCACGCGCACGATCCAGGACCTGCTGAACGTCACTCCGTCGGTGAGCTGGAAGTACTACGATTGGGCACTCCCGCCGTACTCGGTTTCGATCTCCGGGCCCCGCGGTTTGGTCGAGAACTCCGCGTACAACAATTGGAACCCGTTCGCGGCTCGGCACGAGTCGTACTCCCGCTGGTACGCCGACCACTTCGTTCCCCGCAGCGACTTCTTCAACGACACCGCCGCCAGTACGCTTCCCAATCTCTCTTGGGTAATCCCCGGGGTCCTGTTCTCGGATCACCCCTCGGCCAACCTGAGCGCGGGCGAGTCGTTCGTCGCCAGCGTCGTCAACTCGGTCGCTTCGTCGAGCGCCTGGAACAGCACGGCGATCTTCCTGTGCTGGGACGATTTCGGGGGGTTCTACGACCACATGGCACCGCCCCAGGTCGACTCGCTCGGGCTCAGTCTGCGGGTTCCGTTGGTCGTGATCAGCCCCTACACGCCCAAGGGGCTGGTCGTCAACGACTTGGGCTACTTCGAGTCCCTTCTCCGATTCATGGAGTGGAAGTTCGGCCTCGGTTGTCTCACGACCCGGGACTGCAATGCCCCGCTCCCGCTCGGCTATTTCGACTTCACCCAACGGCCTCGAACACCGGTCCTGTTCCCCACGGATGCCCTCAACGCGACGTACCCGATGTCGGCGTCCTCCGCGGCCGCCGCCTGGCAAATGGTCCGCGACCAGGGCACGGGGAGCTGCACCGTGTACTGCGTCGACCCGGTTCGATGGAGCTCTGGGCCCCCGCCCACCAACCTGACCCGAGATCAGGTCGATTAGTCCCCGGGGTCCGGACGGTCGTCATCGTTACCCTCGGTCCATCGGCGCCGCCGTCCGCCCGATCTCCATCGCGGGGCGCCGGCCCGGCTGAGAAAAAACGGACGGCGCCTAAATATCCCCGGGGCCGTGGGTGGACCTACCCATGCGCAGATCTGCGAGGACGGGTGTCTGGCTCGTAACTTTGTTGGTGATGCTACCCGGGGCCGCGGTCACGGTCGGGTGGTCGGAGAGGGCGATCGGGTACGGATCCCTCCACGTCCCCCGCGTGTCGACGCAGGGGGCGTTCAACAGCACCGGCCTGTTCGTGTTCGTCGCCGACTTCGAGCACGGCTCCATGGGGGGCTGGCACCCGTCGCAGGGGAACGCGTCGATCGTCACGTCCCCGAGTTACGCCGGAGAGCCCTCGCTATCGTCCAGTGCCGGGGCCGCGCTTCCCCAGGTGGAGATCGCCAACCGAAGCTTCGTGCCGGGGGCCCCGAGCCTGTCGTTCCGGGCCGACCTGTACTACGCCGGCGGTGGTACCGGGTTCGTCGGCCTGGCCGGAGCGCACGGCCCCGTCGCCATGGTCGGCGTCGGCGGGGGCTCGGTGTGGGCGGGGGCGAACCTCACGACGCTCACCAAGGTGCGATCGATCCCGACGGGAACGGCCCAACCCGCCGGCTGGGTGGACCTGATGGCCTCCCTCGCCGCGAGCACCGGCGGGAATTCGACCGCGTGGACGATGCAGGTGTACGTCGACCGGACCGACACCATCGCCGCCTCGAACGTGAGCGTTCCGAACGCCTCGGGGTACTCCGGGGCGATCCTGGAGACCACGAAAGGGACCGTGGACTACACCGACCTCGTGTTCACCTCGAACCAGATCCCGATCACGATCCCCGGGTACAACAACATGGAGGGCTACGGGCAGGGCTCCGGGCTGACGGCCGCGCTATTGCCGGGGTTCACGACCCTCACGGCGACGATGACCGTCGCGAACTGGAGCATCCCGCAGCAGAACATCCTGAGCTACCAGATCAACGCGATGAGCTACGTCGGCACGGTGCGGAGCACCTGCCACGGGTTCTACCAGCTGGGGATCGACCTCAACCCCGGCGGCCGCATCGCGCCGTGGTTCGTACCGGACGGCAACTGCGTGGCGCATTACTTCAACTCGAAGCACCCGACGAGCGGCAATCGGGGGTTCGTTTCCCCGCCCGGCACCCGCCTTGAGCTCAGCATCCACGACAACACGTCGGCCGGCACGATCGAGTTCGCCATCCACGACCTGTCGATCTCCGGTCCCAACCGGTCCCTGACCGCCACGATCCCGTACAACGGCACGAGGTTCTACGGAGCCTACAGCCAGGTGGAGTGGCAGCCGTGCTGCTCGAGTTTCCCGATCCGAGCCTACTTCCTCAACGCCAGCCTGCGTGCCATGACGATCGCGGGAGGGGGGGTGCCGTCCCCGACGCTGCTCTCGGGGTCGTACATGGTACCGTACGTCCTCGACGCCCCGCCGTCCTGGAGCCTCACGTACTACCGAACGAACGTCGGGGCGTACGATCAGGTGATCTGAACTCCCAGGGCCGCCGAGGCCTAGCTCTCCTTCCACGGCGGGGCGCCGGCGCCCGAGGCGCCGGGCGGCGGGCTTGGGGGCGGCGCGGCCGGGACCGGTGCTGGCGTCGCGGCCGGAACGGCCCCGCTCGGCGGCGCCGGCGTCGTCAGGGCCGGAGGCTTCCGGCGACCGCGCATCAGGAGGGCGACGGCGACGGCGGCGAGGAGGAGCGCCGCGACGAGCCCGCCCCCTAACGCGTAGACCGTGGAGCTCCCGTACGTCTTCGCCGGATTGGCGGCAAACAGGACGGTGATCGTGTAGCCCCCGCCGCCGACGGTGACGACCCCGCTGGTCGGGGTGACCGAGTAGCCCCCGACGGCGCCGATGGTGTAGCTGTAAGTCCCGTTCCCCAGGGCGAACGAGTCGACGGCCCCGGTGGAGCTCTGTGGTTGGCCGTTGAGGGTCACCGACCAGGTCGTCGAGCCGGCGAGCCCGCTCTGGGCGAATTCGACCGGGTAGGTGAACGGCTGGAACGCGATCGCGACGGTCTTGGCCGAGCCCGAGACCGTCACCGTCCCCGACGAGGGGGAGGCCGTGAAGTCGCCGCTGGAGCCGACGGTGTAGGGGTAGGTCCCGTTCCCGATCGACACCGTCAGGGTGCCGGAGGCGGTCGAAAGCCGCCCGCCTTGGAACGTCAGGTTGAACCCCGTTCCGTTGGGCAGTCCGCTCGCCTGGAAACTGACGAGGTAGGTGAGCGGAGCGAACGTGATGGCCACCGAGACGTTGCTGCGCGAGCTCGGGCCGGTGCCCGAGGCCGGGGTTGCGGTGAACCCATTGAGCCCCTCCACATAGTAGCGGTACGACGACGGCGCCGCCGTCGGCTGCGGATAGACGATCTGCGAGGTGGCCGAGCGGTACGCCGTCCCGTTGACCACGACCCCCCACACCGCCCCCGGGCTCAGGCCGTGCTCGACGAACGTGACCGTATACGTGACCCACGGGGAGGCGAGGGGGTAGCGATCCACCTCGGGCGCGGTGAGCTTCACCGGGGTGTCGACGATCCCGTCGCTACCCGAGTGGTTCTGGCCGGGTCCGCTCTGGGAGTCCGGCCCCGTGTGATTGCTCCAGTAGTTCCCGCCGCCCGGATAGCCGGCGTCCAAGGCGACCGACGAGGAGCCGAGCGGAAAGACGAGCCAGCCGGAGTCGGCGATGAAGTTGTTGTGGTCGAGGGTCACCGCGGTCAGGGTCTGCAGTTCGAAGGCGAAATGGTCGGCCCACAGCTGGTTGCCGACGAACGAACAGTTGGAGTCATCGGCCGCGAGAAGGCCGATCCACGACTGGGACACGTTGTTGTCCCGGACGATCAGCCCGAGCGAGGCGACCGCTTCGACGGAAAGGTTCTGCCGGGTGGCCGAGTTGTTGACGATCATCCCGTCCTGCACGTTCAAGAGGATGAGGCCATCGGAACCGGGGCCGCCCACATCGAGCTCGTTTCCGGAGACGGTCACGCCGATGGCCTGCTCGAGCGCGAGGGCGATCGTCCGAGCATGGTCGATCCGATTGTCGGATACCACGAGCCTCTGGGCCGTCAGGAACCAGGCCCCGGCAATCCCGGCGTACGACATGTTGTTCCCGACGACCGTCAGGCTCTGGGTCGTGAACGCTTCCAGCGCGTAGCTGCTGGCATTGAACAGGTCGTTGCCGACGATGGCCACGTTCGAGTCGCTCCGAAGATAGATCGTCTCCTGGGTGCCCTTGGAGTGCCGGAAGCTGTTGCCCGTCACGCTGATTCCGGTGGAGCTCAGGTCGGAGTAGGCGATGACCGCGCCGGGGGCATCATTGTCGCGGACGGTGAGCTGCTGGTCGTCGTAGCTGGCGATCGCGGCGCCGGCCGTGCCGGAGGTGTACTGCATTTCGTTCCCCGAGAGGTTCACGGCGAACGAATTGTCCACGGTGATGCCGCTTCCCACGTAGTGGGAGAGGTTGTCGTGCGCGATGAGCACGTTCTGGCTGGTGTCGATGAAGACCCCGGTCCCGGAGGTCCGGAAGTCGCTGAACGTGCTCGTCGCGTTCCGGGCATCTTCGAGCACCAGCCCGTCCGAGGTAGATCCCGGGAACGATTCGTTCGCGAGGGCGACGTCCGAGGTGCTGATGATCTCGATCCCGACGGTGGAGTTCCGACCTGAGTTCGAGGTGCCGGTGACGCCATCGGAGGTCTGCAGGAGGATCCCGGTCGTCGCGAAGGAGAGGCTGTTCCAGCTCACCGTCAGCTGGTTGACGCCGCTGGCGAAGATCCCCATCGGGGAGCTCGAGTAGTTGTTCCCCCAGACCCGGACCCGCTGGACCGAGGAGAGATCCAGCCCGTACGCCGACCCGTAGCCCAGATTGTGTTCGACGCGCGCGTCGGTGCAGAGGTACAGTTCCGTGCTGGCGCTGATCGACCCGTGCAGGTTGTTACCGGTGACGTTGATCCCGGTCACGACGTCGGCGAGGATCCCCTGGGTACCCGGGGCGACGTTGTTGGTGAACGAGACCCAGCTGGCCTGGAGCGCCTTGAACGCCCAGAGGGTGGACTGGACCGTGTTTCCCGTCACGGTGACCGACGCGGAGGCTACGACGAGGATGCCGACGGACCCGTTGGTGATGGCGAACCCGGTGACCACGACGTTCGAGGCGTTGACCACCTCGATCGCTTGGCTGGCGAGGCTCGATTGGTTGAGGTCCTTCCCCCCGCCGATGAGGGTGCTCCCGTTCCGCTCATCGACGATCGAACCGGTGAAGCCGGCGGTCACGGTGTAGTTGGTCCCACTGAGCGTGATCGGGGTCGACGTGTTGCTGATCGATCCGTCGGGACGGATGATCGTCACGCCTCCGGCCAGCGGGTTCACCGCGGGGCTGAAGGCGGAGGGGGTCGGCGCAACGGTGGAGGGCGCCGAGTCGGAATGGGAGTGCCCCAGGCGGGAAGACCCCCCTGGTGCCGCGAAACCGGTCAACAAGAAGGCGAACACGATCGCACACGCCAAGAACCGGGGCCCTGTCATCGGGCCCATCTCGGCGGGACCGGTAGTTAAGACCCGCTCCGGACTCGATAACCACCCCGGGCGGGGTCGCAGAGCCGCCGGGTCGGGTGCCGGGGCGCAGCGGGACGGCCGTCGCTTTCGCGCCCTCGGATCCCTGTCCGGATGAATCCCTCACCGGAGGGCGGCGAAACCGCTCCAGGCCTCGCCGACGATCGGCCACGCCTCGTGGACGAGCCACACCGAAGTCGTACCGAACCCGACGAGCGCGGGGATCAGCGTCTCCAGGTTTCGGGTCAGGAGGATGGCGATGACCATGCTGACGCCCACGATCGTGACGGCGAGTCCGGCCAGGCCGGCAGCGAACTCCAGGGCGAGCCACCGGGAGGCGGCGAGTCGGGCGGTGCGCCAACCGACCCGCAGCGCCTTTGCCCCCCGGCGTAGCGAACCGGGTCCCTATACAAACCCCCCGGTTCTCCCATCTCATCCCTCGGGCCGTTTGGACACGGTCTCGGTGGAGCGCGGGTTGCCCCGGCCGGGCCGTATCGTCGTTGGCCTATCGCGTCCGCTTGGGCTCATGCCGGTCGAGCTCGACCGCCGCCCAGATCAGTCGCGTGAGCCCGGGCGCCCTCGCCTCGACGATGGATCGGACCTTGACGTGGCGTAGGTTCTTCCCCGTCCCCTCGAGCAGGCCCTCCGGATCGGGCAGGCTCGTTCCCCGCCAGAACTCGATCCCCACATGCTGCGAGAACGGGGCGAAGCAGAGGACCAGGTCCGTGCCCGCGCGCCACGGGGCGCCCCACTTCCGCTCGATGCGTAAATCCGGCGCGGCGTCGGCGACCGTCCGCGCGACCGCCTCGAGCACTTCGTGGACGGGATCGGTTCCTTTGGGTGGGACCGAGCGGTTCGTCCTCGCGGCCATGGGCGCATCCGAGGCGATGGGCACCGGCTATGTAAGCGGCCCTCGACGCCGACGCGCTCCGGATTCCTCCGGCCCTCCGTGATACCGGCTCGTGGCGGCGGGTGATTAAGGCGGAGGCGGAGCCCCCGCCCTCGGAGGCCGTGGCGGCGGCGGGCGGAGCCCGGGCCGTCCGACGTTGCGCCGTCGGGTGGAGAGGAGGATCGCGAGGAGACCGAGTTCGATCACGGCGGCGGCGACGGCCGCGAACGCCACCCAATCCGGAAGGCCGGAGGAAGAAGCGGCGCCGGAACCGACCGGAGTGGCGGTCGGGTTCGTCACGGTGAGGGTCACGGAGTTCCCGGTGGACTGCCCGCCGCCGGCGTCGGTGGCGACGAGGGAGAACACGTAGGTGCCGGCTCCCGGGGGGACGAACGTCAGGTTCGACCCGCCCGCTCCCATGATCGGCGTCCCGTTGAGCGACCAGTTGTAGACGATCGGCCCCACCCCCCCGGTGGCCACGGCGCCGACCGAGACCGCGGTCCCCGCCGGCACCCGGGCGGCCGGGGGAAACAGGAAGACCGCCACCGTGAGGGGTGGCGAGATGGTGAGATTGACCACGGCGCTGAGCGCGGTGGCTCCGGTGGAGTCCGTGGCCGCCAACCGGAACGCCAGGGTACCCGGGGTGGAGGTCGGAGGCTTCCAGGGACCGGAGCAGGACCGATTCTGGACCGCCCCGTTCATCGACCAAGCACAGACGATCGGCGCGACGCCTCCAGAGACCATCGGGTAGAGCGAAACGTTGCCCCCCTGGTCGATGGCGGACGGATCGGCGACGAGACTCGCCGTGAGCATCGGTGAGACGAAGAGTTCCACCCGGCCGGGGGCGCTGAGCGCCCCCGCCGAGTCTCGGACCGCCACCCCGACCGCCCAGGCGCCGGGGACGGAAGGGGTGCAGGTGATCGGGCTCGAATTCACGGCCGTGCACCCCGCGGGGAGCCCGGACCACAGGTAGCTGTACGGGGCAACTCCCCCGGAGACCGGAGCGTTGAAGAGGACCGAGCTCCCGAGATCGAGCTCGCCGGGGGAGGCGGTCAGCGTGGAGACCAGGGGGAACGGGGTGTTCTGGACCACATCGGCCGTGACCGTCTCGGCGACGTAGGGCATCGTCGGCATGTACGAGGAGCCCGAGAGCAGGTGGGAGTAGACAGCCTCGTCTCCGGGGATGCCGGTCAGCTGAGTGTACGATTTCGTCGTCGCCGACGTGGAAAAGTTGTAGGCGAGGGTCACGGGCAGGCTGGTCGGCGAGGCCACGGATTCCTCGCCCCCGTAGCTGCCCGTCGCGTCGGTGAGCTGATCGTCGGCGGTCCACTCCGAGGTGATCACCGGTCCGGCCGGGGTCGGGCCCCAGTCCGTCACCGCCGTGTTCCACTGCTGGTTCGTGTTCAGGAGCTCTGAGGTGAAATTGCCCAGGATCGGGTAGCCTCCGCCGGTCGATGAGGTCTCCTTGAACGTCGCACCATGGTCGGTGGAGAGCCCGAAGCCGTACGAGCGATCTTCGGTGAAGTTACCCAGAACCGAGGAGGTCGTGGTGGCCTCGTGGAAGTTCGTCGACTCGGTGTAGTTCTGCCAGAGTCCGCTGGGCGGCTGCACCAACGCGTCGTCGAAAGTGATCGTCGAGGTGGAGTTGACGTCCCACGATCGGAGGCCAGCGGAGATCCGGCTCGACGCCCCGTACGAGATCGCGGAATGCTGAACACCGCCGATGTTGCTCGTGGAGGGGCCGGCAAACGCGTTCGATAGTGGGGAGGCGCCCGTGATCGAGGAGTTGGTCCAAAGCAGGAGCGAAGCCTCGATCTCCCACTTGGCCCCAACCCCCACTCCCTGGACATCGGCCCAGAAGGTATGGGTCCCTTCGACGGCACCGAGCGCCCCCGTGAGGTTGAGGTCGTACGGGGGCATGTTGAGCGTGTAGACGGCCGAGATCGGTCTCCAGAGGAAGAAATCGATACCGCCGGTCTGGACGAACGGGAACGGAACCATGGCACCGAGCGGGCTCGAGTTCGTCCCGAACTCGACGACACGTAGGCCCGTAGGATTCGCCCCCGACGCTTGGGCCCAGAAGAACTCGTCGGACATGTACGGGAACGCGTACAGCTGGAGGACCGCCTGCGAAACGTTCGACGGGACGTTCGCGGTCACGCTGACCTGCTGTCCGGAGCTGGTCACCGACTGATAGAGCCAGAGGGGTACGATCTCCGACGGCGCCGGCGGGGGGTTCCCACCGGGGGGAAGCGGATAGTACGAGATCGTCAGGTTCGTTCGGAAGGCACCGATGGTAGTCCCCCCGAGCAGGAACGTGAGATTCGCCGTCCCGTGCAACAGGCTCCGGTACTGGCTCAAGTTCTGCAGGACGGTCCATGTCCCATACTCCGGCGTCGTCCCGTAGAGCACCAAGGTTCCATCGAGGTACGCTCGGTACGAGGTGTCGTAGACGCCCCCCACGGCGAGGCCCGTGTAGTTCAGTACGACCGTCTCCCAGGTGCCGTTCGGCACGGAGAAGTTCTCCTCGACGCAGCAGCTCAACGAGTAGCTGAGGAACGTTTGCAGGACCGGGGTCGTCGCCGGGATCGCTGGCGGAGGGGTCTCGAACCGTGCCGAGTTCGGAACGGGCCCGGCGAGCGGTCCGGACTCAGGGAGAGTGTGGTTCGTCAGGAAAGTGCTCCGCAGCGCTTCCGGCGTGGGTGGGGAAGCTCGGCCCGGCTCGAGGGCCGCCGGACGAGGCGCGGCCGGAGCCGCTCCGGCAGACGGCGTAGCCGAGTGGGAGTAGTCAGCCGGAACGAACGCCGGGAGCGCGACGAGCGCCGCGACGATGACGATCGCGGCGACGACGATACGTCGCATCCGCCGAGAGGAGGCTGAGGGACTACTTATGGCTCGTCTCGCCCGGCTCCGGGCGGCTCACGGGCGCCGTCGTGGCCCCGGCCCTACGCCCGGCACGCGGCCCGACTCTGTCCCGCGGGAACCTGTCGAGCCGGAAGTGCGCGCCCACTCCTCCTCCGCCGCTGTCGCGATGTCCGCACACAGCTCCGGGGTTTCGAGGCGGAGGAACGCAGCGTCCGTCCCTCCCCGTGTCGACGCGGCGCGGGAACGGACCAACATCCACTGACGGTCGATGATCACGGCGGGGCTGGAGAACCTGGGTGAGTAGCGGACCTCCATCCCGGAGCGGATCAATCGCGCGTGGCGGGCCGCCCTCGGATCATCGCCGTCGGGGGGTGGAACCAGGAGGCGGACCCCGCCGCCGGACTCGGGGTTCGATCGGGCCGCCAGCTCGCTCTCCAACGCCGGGGAGCGGCCGAACCATGGAGTCTCCAGCCCGACGATCCACACCTCTTTCGCGCCGCTCGAAAGGCGATCGAGAAGCCAGCTCGACGCCGTCGCGGTCGACGAGGTGGTCAGCGAATCACCCGTGGAGTTCGGACGAGTGCCGGGCCGGGCCTCATACAGGGTCCGGAGCGGCCCCTCGAGCTCGTCCGCGAGCTCCCGGGCGCGGGAGTAGGGTGCCAGAAGTTCGTGGAGCACGACACGCGGGTTCGCCACCCGGAACGTCATGGATGATGGGCCCTCGGCACGAGCCACGAGTCCGCGAGCGACCAGTCGGTCGAGCGAGCCATAGAGGCCCTGCAGGTTCGTCCGAGTGGCCCGGCTAATCTCCCGAGCCACCGTCGGACGTGGATCGAGCAGCAGGTGTTCGAGGACCTTGGCGTCGGTGGACGACAGGGAAGCGTCGAGTTCCAGCAGTTCGCGAAGCGGGCGTTGGATCTCGGTCGGAGCCGCTCGAGACACGATACCCCTTCCCCGCTGGACCCTGCGTTCGTCGCAGGCGCGACGAACCCTGTAGGAGGGGGTTAATCTTCATCGGGTCGGGTCACACCTATCTTATAATTGCGATTTCATGCAACGCCGCTCTCGGCCAGCCACAGGCTACCCCGGCGCGGCAGGGCGCAATCCACAGAACAGGAGAAGATCGAACGCATGACGCACACCACCAGGACCCGACTCGGATTGGGAATGTTCTTCGCCGGCTTGATGATCCTCGGGGCCCTCTCCACCGGACTGGTGGCTGCGGCCACGACCTACTCGGTGACGTTCAACGAGGTGGGCGTCCCGTCGGGCACCGCGTGGAGCCTGTACTTCAACGGGGTCACCTATTCGCCGACGGCCACGTCGCTGACGATCACGGGGCTGTCGAGCGGGAGCTACTACTGGTACTTCAGTACGGTCGCGGGGACGACCGGAGTGCAGTACGCCCCCACCGGGCTCACGGGCGCCTACATGACCGTCCCGACCCAGACCACGCAGACCTTGGTCTACCAGAAGCAGTTCTCCGTCGCCTTCTCGGTCACCCCTCCGGGTTCCGGGTTCACGAACCCCCCCTACACGACCTGGGTGAACGCCGGGGGCAGCGTGCCCATCACCGCCAGCCACTACACCGGCTACTCCTTCCTCTCCTGGTCGGTGCCCAAGAGCGTCGGAACGGTCAACTCAACCAAGTCCGCTGCCACCCTGCTGACGGTGAAGGGGACCGGGACCGTGACCGCGAACCTGAAGACGCTCTCCACCAGCGGGACGTTCTACGAGACCGGCCTCCCGAGCGGCACGACCTGGACGGTGTTCTTCGGAGGCGCGACCTACTCCTCCTCGACGACCTCCGTCGCGGTGGGATCGCACCCCCCGGGCAGCGAGAGCTGGACGATCAGTCCGGTCTCCGGGTCGACCGGCGTCGAGTACGTCGCGTCGCCGGCCACGGGCAGCATGGACATGCCGTACCTGGGCGCCCAAACCGTCATCTTCACGAAGGAGGATCAGCTCACGTTCGCCGTGACCCCGAGCGGCGGCGGGTCGACGGCGCCGACCACAGGCTATTTCCCGGACGGCGTCGCCCTCCCGATCACGGCGGCCACCTCGACCGGCTACAAGTTCACCTCGTGGAGCTCCTCGTCGAGCTCGGCGACGTTCGCCAACTCGAGCCACTCGTCCACTTCGGTGACCGCGACCGGTCCGTCGACGATCACCGCGCATTTCGCCACCGGCACGACTTGCACCAAGTGCACGGCGACCTTCTACGAGACCGGGTTGCCGGCCGGGACGACCTGGGATGTATCGGTCGGGGGAACGACCTACTATAGCACCGGCAGCTCGATCGTGCTCACCGGACTGACCGCCGCCTTCGGGTTCTCCGTGGCGAACCCCATCGCCGGGCCGCCGGGGACCTCGTACCAGCCCGCCCCGGTCTCGTCGTACTTCAACATCCCGTACCAGAACTCGGTCACGCTGCAGTACGGCACGTACTACCAGGTCACCCTCGCCCAGTCGCCCACCTACTCCGGCACGACGAACCCCTACTACGGCGCCTGGTATCTCGCGGGCTCGAGCTTCCCGCTGACCGCCACGGGGACCGATCTGTGGGCGTTCAAGTCGTGGAGCTCCAGCACCAAGAAGCTGACCCTCTCGTCGAAGACCGCCGCCGACACCGACGTCACCGTGGGCGCCGCGGGAACGATCACCTCGAACTTCGTCTCGCCGGTGAAGACCGAGACGTTCGTCCAGACCGGTCTCCCCGCGGGGACGACCTGGTCGATCGTCTTCGACGGCCTCACGTACTTCAGCGGCGGCTGGGACCTCAACGTCACCGGGGTCGCCACGTCCACATCGCACTACTGGAACATTCCCGGGCCCGTGGCGGGTTCGTCCTACGGGGTGCAATACGCCGCCTGGACCACCGCCTCGAGCGTCCAGGTCGCCTACACGACGTCGTTCGAACTGATGTTCGTCCAGCAGGTCCAGGTAGGATTCATCGCGGGCGGGACGACCGGCGGGACGGTCTATCCGTCGACGACCCAGTACTACAATGTTGGCACGTTGCTCGCAATCGATGCGTACAACAGTTCGACCGTGCACTTCAAGTCGTGGAGTTCCACCGGTGGACCACTCACCATCGGTCAGACGACGTGGGCGACCACCACGGTACTGATCGGTGGCCCTGGTAACGTCACCGCGGCGTTCAAGTAGGGGGCTCCTCCCCGGAGCCCCGGGCTCCGGGGGGAAGATCCCGGCGCAACCTCTTCCCGTCTCGAAGGTCGGGCGCTCCGCTACCCGGCGAACCCCGTTCCGACCGGGGGCCGTAACGCGACCGCCGGAGAGTACCGTCGCCACAGGCGCAGGAGCAGGAAGGCGAACGCGACGTCGGCCACGACGACGACGGGATACGGGAACGATGCCACGAACCCGAAGAACCCGATGAACCCGATGACGCCGGCGGCGAACGCGATGAGGTGGGCTTCATTCTCCCGGTCGCCGACCCACCGTCGGGCCAGGAGGAACGACGTCCCGTACAAGCCGGCGAGGGCGAGGATCACTCCCACCGGCGCGGCGCGGAGCGCCCCGCCGAACCCCTCGATCAGCAGGGTCGCCGGGAACAGGCTAAGACCGAGGGCGCCGAGGGCCCAGGGGGGCTTCGAGGGGGATCCGGCCCGGGCGGCCAGGAGCGTCGGGGGAGCCCACCGGGCCGCGAGGACGAGGACACCGATGGCCGCCAGACTCCCGACGAAGATCGGCCAACCCATCCAGAACCGCTCTCCCCGCAGGACGATGAGGAAGAGCAATGAGACGTCGAGGACCAGGATCCCGAGCGCGTAGCGGACCTGTCGAGCGGTAAGGAGGGAACGGCCCTTCGTCTCCGGGATCGAGAGCCCGAGCAGCAGGATCGGTAACGAGATGCTGAACAGGATGTGGACCATCAGCAATCCCGTGACCCAGACCCAGCTCACCCCGGCGTAGTGGCCGTAGAAGCCCAGCGCGCCCACGACGGACGCGTTCGAGTTGTAGAACGTGCTCAGGGCGATCCCCTCCTCCAGGATCGCGTACCCCGCTCCGAGCAGGATGATACTTCCCCAGCCCTTGCGCCAACGGATCGCGGCCTCGCGGATGAGCAGCACCCCGGGGCCGTACAACCCGAGATTGAAGGCCAGGAAGAGTAGGAACACCAGCGGGGCAACCAGAATCCCCGTCATCGAGCTCGAGCTGGAGAGGTATTCGGGGATCCCCGGCGTCAGCATCAGCAGGGCCACGATCGGATGACGACGCAGCCAGTTCGTCCCGCGCCGGAGGACCCCGGGGGAGAAGGTTGCGGAGCCGGGGGTCGGGGGGACGATGGTTCCCACCGCCTG
>JABCYU010000054.1 GCA_013290045.1 Methanobacteriota archaeon
GAACAAGCGCGAGCTCTGGAAGGCCCAGTCGATCCTCCGGGGGTTCCGCCGGCAGGCGCGCGACCTCCAGGCGCGACTACGTGCCGGCGAGGAGCAGGCGAAACGCGAGACGGACGGCCTGCTCGGTCGCCTGTCGCGGGCCGGCATCCTGGCGGGCGGCAGTCCGACCCTCGACGACGTCCTCGCGCTCGGGATCGACGACATCCTCGGCCGTCGTTACGAATGGATCGTCTTCCGGCGCGGCCTTGCGCCGACGCCGAAGGGCGCCCGCCAGCTCATCGTCCACGGTCACCTGTCGATCGGAGACCACCGCGTGACGCGGCCCGGCTACCTGGTGCCCGCCTCGGAGGAACCGATGATCATCTACTCCCCGAACAGTCCGGTCTCCGGGGACGAGCACCCGCTCCGCGTGGCGCTGCGCGAACGCGTCCAGTCCAAGGGCGCCGACGAACCGCCGGCTCCCGCGCCCATGCCCGGTCCTGGAGCGTAGGCGATGGCGAAGATCGGGATCGCGCACATCTTCGCGAGCTACAACAACATCCACATCACCGTCACCGACATCACCGGCGCCGAGACGCTGACGAAGGCCACCGGCGGCATGGTCGTCAAGGCCGCGCGGGACGAGTCGAGCCCGTACGCCGCCATGAAGGCCGCCGACCAGGTAGCGGCGACGATGCGCGAGAAGGGCTACGACACGGTCCATGTCCGGGTTCGCGCCCCCGGCGGCAACCGCTCGCGTTCTCCCGGACCCGGCGCCCAGGCGGCGATCCGGGCCCTCGCACGGGCCGGGATCAAGATCAGCCGGATCGAGGACGTCACCCCGGTCCCGCACGACGGCACGAAGGCGAAGGGGGGCCGGCGCGGCCGCCGGGTCTAGCGTGGACGCGACCATCCTCGAGCTGAAGCCGAAGTTCGTCAAGCTCGAGCTGACGAACACCACGGCGTCCCAGGTGAACTCGATCCGGCGGACGCTCCTCTCCGACGTCCCGAAGCTGGCCATCGACGACGTCGAGTTCCACCTCGGTCCGATCCGCGACGAGGCGACAGGGAAGGACTACGACTCCTCGACGAGCATGTTCGACGAGGCGATCGCCCTCCGACTGGGTCTCCTCCCGATCCCGACCGACTTGGGTCAGTTCCGGCGGAAGTCGGAATGCACCTGCGGGGGAGCCGGTTGCACCCACTGCCAGGTGATGTTCTCCATCGACAAGAAGGGCCCTTGCACCGTCTACGCGAAGGACGTGGTCCCCCTCGGGGACAACAGCCTCGCGATCCTGGAGCCCGAGGTCCCCCTCGTGAGGCTGGGCGCCCGGCAGGCGTTGCTCGTCTACGCCACGGCGGTCGTCGGCACGGCCCGCGAGCACGCCAAGTGGCAGGTCACGCAGGCGGTGGGGGCGAGCCCACACCCCCACATCAAGATCCAAAAGCACGCCGGCTGCACCGACGCGTGCCTCAAGCGCGCCGCGGCGAGTTGCCCGGTGAACATCCTCGAGTTCTCCTCGGGGAAGGTCACCGTCACCGACGAGTCGAAGTGCATCCTGTGCTGGGCGTGCGAGAAGTCGTGCGAGCACGGCTCGATCAAGGTCGAGCCGGACGAGACGAAGCACTACCTGCAGTACGAGACCGACGGAAGCCTCACGGCTCGCGAGGCGCTTCGCTACGCCCTCAAGGACCTGAAGCGCCGCTTCGAGGAGCTGCGCGAGGCGGTCCAGGCGATCCCTTAGCGCCCCGGCGGCCGGCCGCCTCGGGGCTTGGTAGGCCCCCAGTCGAACCGGAGCAGCGCCCCGACCTTTCCGAGCGCGGCGAGCCGTTTCCCGGCCTCGCCTTCGTCCCGGACGATGAAGACCCGCACCTTCGTCCCCCGGGTCCGTTCCAGGATCTCGGCGACCCTCGGCTCGAGGAGCACCGACTCGGAGACGAGGAGCGTCTCGACCGCCCCGGTGTACGACGCTTCCTCCACCTCCTCCGGCCCGACGGCCGCCCGCTTGCCCCCTCCGACCGCCGTCACGAGGCGCTCGACCAGGTCGGCCTCCTCGGCGGCCACCGAACCGACCAAGACCGCGGCGGCCTTTCCGGATCGCATCAGCTCGTCGACGCCCGCCCGGCCGCTGTCCGCGGTGGCGATGATGCTCAGCTTCTTCGGAGCGGAGCTCCCCAGCTCCAGGAGTCGCTTGGCGACCTGCTCTTTCAGGAACCCGGGACCGGAGATGACCACGGCCGCGGCGGTCGGGATCTCGCGGGTGAGGAGCCCGAGCAGCTCCTCGACGTACGCGGAACGGTCCTTCTCCCCCTGGCCGCCCCGATACCGCTTGCCGGCGATCGTCCGGGAGACGTCGGCGACCGGCTCGACGACCCGTCCCCGCATTCGGACGATCGAGGAGTCGCCCCAGTCGACCGACGCGACGAGGACGCTCGCCTCCCCCTTGGAAGACGTCCCCTCCTCGATCAACGCCCGGTCGGCCGCGGGGAGCGTCTCCTTCTGGACGGTGAACTCCTCTCCCTCGCCGAGGTCGATGGTGTGGTGGCGCCCGACGTCGAACGGTCCTTCCACGATCGGGCCGGTCACTCGTACGTGCCGGGTGAACCCGTGGAACTCGACCTGCTCGGCCCGGACGACGAGCCAGACCCTCCGGCGCGTTCGCTGCGCCCCGGGAACGTCCTCGGGAGCCTCGGGGTCGCGGCGGGTGGTCGATCCCCCGACCCGCTCGCCGGGGTGGAGCAACAGGGCCGTCCGCCACAGGTCGCTCGGGGTCTCCAGGCGGAAACGGAGCAGCCCGGTGGCGGGGTCCTGGTGAAGAAGTCGCACGGAGCTCCGCGGGCCGACGTGGGACCGACCCGGGCTATATGGACCGTTCGGACGGAGCGGGTCGCTCGGGGCGGTTTCGAGGGGCCCGACGGAAGGGTAATAGCGCCGGCCCCCGGTCGGCCACCTCGCGGGTTCGGAGGTAATGAACCACTATCGCGCCCTGCTCGGCCGGCCCTCGTTGCGCCGGTTCATCCTGGCGGGAGCGTTCGCGTTCGCGGCGCCGACCGCGGTGCTCGTGGCCCTCGTCTGGGCGCTCGCCACGGCCTACCCCGGGGTGACGCCGACCTTCCAGGTCGAATACGGCGCCCTCGCGCTCGCCCTGCTCGGCCTCTCGGCGACCGTCCCGACGCTGCTGTCGGCGATTTTCTCCGGGACCCTCGCCGATCGCGTCGAGCGGCGCCATCTGATGCTCGTCGTCACCCTGGTCTCGCTGGCCGCCACGCTGGGCCTCATGGTCGACCTCACCCTGAACCCCACCTCGAGGGTCGCCCTGCCCGGCCCGCCCGGATTCTTCCTGCCGATGTGGGCGATACCGGTGTTCCCGCTCTGGGCGGCGATCACCGTCGCCACCACGATCTACCGGCCGGCGTTCAACGCCTCCCTCCCGCGGCTGGTCGCGACCGCCGAGCTCGGGACAGCCAACGGGATCGTCTATGCCAGCGCGATCGCGGTCAGCGTGATCGCTACCCTCTTGACGCCCGCGTTGTTCCCGTACGTCGGCGTAGGGCTGGCGCTCGGAGTCCCCCTTCTCTTGTTCCTCTTCGGGGCGCTCTACCTCGTCCTCCTCGAGGAGCACCTCAGCCCCCCGAAGCGCGCGGAGCCGCGTCGGTTCCTGGCCGATGCCCTCGAGGGGTACCGGTTCCTCTGGCGCCGCAAGGCGCTCCTGGAGATCACCCTCGCCGCCTTGCTGATCAATTTCTTCTCGGCCGTCGCCTTCGTCGAACTCGGGCTCTACGTCCGGGTCTGGTTGGACCTCGGTGCCGGACTGTTCGTTGGCGCGCTGCTCGCCGGCGCGAGCGTCGGGAGCGGCGTCGGGACCCTCCTGATCGCACGGTTCCGGTTCGAGCGACGGGCCGGTCAGGTGCTCATCGTCCTCACCGCACTCCAAGGGGTCGCGGTGCTCGGCCTCGCCTTCGCCCGGACGATCTGGCTCGCCCTCCCCGACATGTTCCTCTTCGGGGTCCTCCCCGGGATGTTCATGACCGTCTTCCTCTCGACCGTGCAGGCGACGGTGCCGAACGAGAAGCTCGGTCGCGTGTTCGCCGCGGACGAGGTCGGGAGCTACGCCCTGGTGCCGGCGGGCCAGTACGTGGGCGGGCTCATCACGCTCGCCGGGGGGATCCAGTTCACCTACCTGATCGCCGGGATCGGTACGGTCGCGGTGGGCTTGCTGACGCTCGGGTTCCGCGACCTACGACGGCTGGGCTTCGACCCCCAACACCCGCCTTCCGCCCACAACGAAACCGTCGGACCGATCGCCCTCGCCGCCCAGGAACCCGCCGCGCTGGACGCCTAGCGGACGGTCCGCGGAGACGCTCCCCCTACGATTCCGCTTCGCCCGCCGGTCCCAACCGCTCGATAGCGGACTCCTCGACGGTCGGGGTTCCGGGGCCGCCGGCCAGGAGCTCGATCTCGTCGCCGGCTCCGAGCTCGCCCTCTTCGGTCACGGCCAGATAGAACCCGGTGCGCAACGATCGCGCGAAACGGACGATCATGTCCTCCCGCCGGAACCGCGCGTTCAGCTTGGTGCACGGCAGGCGCGGCTGGGTGACCTCGAAGGTGGCCGACCCGATCTGGAGCCGGTCCCCGAGATGGAGTCCCGACTCCCGGATCCCCTCGACAGTGAGATTCTCCCCGAAGCTCCCGGGGGGGAGCTCCTCGGCGGGCAGTTGGGCGTGCCAGAAAGGATAGTGTTCGATGGGGTAGGCGTAGACCGCCTTCCGTGGGCCGCCGTGGACCCGGTGGTCGGCCTGCTCATCGCCGTCGAGGCCCAACCGGAGCACCTTCACCCGGCCTCGGACGGGGGCCTTTCCGATCGCCGAGCGCACCGGATGCCCGTTCCAATCCCAGCTCCGAGCGGTCCCGAGGTTGACCGAGACCACTCGCGCCATCGGTGTCGGGTCACGGGAGATGGGGCAGATAGGATTGACCTCGCCCGACCGCCCCAGCCCCGACGAACGGGCCGTCGTCTGCCTACCTCGGCGCCTGCCGGTTACGCCACGTAACCGCGTCGGCGGGGAGGTTTATACTCGCGAGGGCGTCGGCCGGTCGGAGAGAACAGCGTTGGCGGCGGAGCTCGAGGCCCCAGAGGAGGTCCAGAATCGCCTGCGGACGGGGACGACCACGATCGGACTCGTCTGCAAGGACGGGGTCGTGATGGCCTCGGAGCGACGGGCGACCGACGGGAACTTCATCGCGAACAAGGCCACGGTTAAGGTGTTCCGGCTCGACTCGACGCTGGCCGCGACGGTCGCGGGCGGGGTCGGGGATGCCCAGGCGCTCATCCGGTACCTCCGGGCCGAGGTCGCGCTCTACCGACTTCGGCGAGGCACGACGCTCCCCGTCGAGGGGGCGGCCACGATGCTCGCCAACATCCTGAGCGGGAGCCGCTACTACCCGTACTACGCCTGGATGATCGTGGGAGGCGTCGACTCCCGAGGTGGCCACGTGTACTCCGTCGACCCGGCCGGAGGCTGCATGGAGGATCGGTACGTCTCCGTCGGGAGCGGCTCGCCGTTCGCCTATGGCGTCCTGGAGGAGACCTACTCTCGCGACCAGACGGTCGCCGACGGGGTGGACATCGCGATCCGCGCGCTCACCTCCTCGATGAAGCGGGACTCGGCGTCCGGCGACGGGTACATCGTTCATACGATTACCCCGAAGGAGTACCATGAGTTCTCCGACGACGAGATCGCCCGCCGACTCAAGGCGCTGAAGATCCCGCTGCCACCCGCCCTTCCGTAGGGCGCAGGTCGCGGGTCCCGTATCTCCGGAAGCCGAGTTCGCGCGCCCCCGGTGGCGGACCGGGTCGTTCCGAACTGGAACGGCACCGGGGTTGAGACAGCCAGCCCCCACGCCGTCCCCGGCATTATACGGGGCGACGGATTCCGGACTCCACCATGACGTCTCTCACCCGCGGCTTGGTGCTGCTGGCTGTGGCGATCGCGGCGTTGATGCTGGCGCCGACGGCCCCGGTGACCGGTTCCCACTCGGTCCAGACGGCCGGTCGCGGACCGTCGGCGGCCCCCTCTGCGAGCCCATTGGCCACACCCGGGGCTGCGGCGAGAATCCTATCGGCGCTGCACGCCGACCACGTTCCGATGAAGGACGTGTTCCTTCCTAACTTCAACTCGCGCCCCACCGCGGCCGCCGGCATCGTTCACCCCGGGTACACCTCTGCCCCCGCCCCGATGGGTCTCGGCTACTTCGGGACCCGAGACGTCCACGGGCACGACGTCGGGACGATCTCCTACACCCGGAGCATCGAGGGCTCCGCGACTCTCAACAGCGTCGAGCCGCTCTATCTGCCGTCGTCGTCCCCCGACATCTTCACGATGCAGCTCAACACGGTCCTCACCCACGTCGACGTGGCGAACAACTCCAGCGGGGTCTACTGGATCCAGAACGTCCCGATCTACACGGCGAGCACGCAGACCCTCGGGATCGAGGACAACATCTGGAACTTCTCGTCCAACGGGGCCGGGATGCCTTCGAGCACGCTCTACAGCTACGGTGGGACGATCGTCGCCCCGGTGTTCTATTACGCGGTCGGGCCGACCTGGCACATGCCGACCCCGTTCACCATCCGGCTCTACAACAACGCGTCGGTGTTCAACAACCGTCCAACCGTCTGGTTCAACTACTCGATCACGGCCGCGAACGGCTCCGTGATCTCCGGATCTTTCGACCGGGCGGAGTTCAACTCGACCGGGGCGGCGCCGCCAACAGGTCCGGCGCCGACCCCCACTTTCCAGGTCAACGGCCGACAGACGAACGCCTTCGGCCTACTGAACGACGCCGAGATCATGCTCGGCGGTCCGGGCGGCGGCTCGACGACGACCCTCTTCGGGATCAACGCCTCGATGGGTCTCTGGACCCTTCCGAACGGGACGTCGACGTACGCCCCGGTGCCGGCCGGCTACAGCTTCGGGACTGACACCGGCGAGACGAGCGAGGGAATCGCCGAATGGACGACCGGCGGTCCAAACCCGTTGGCCGAGCTCGGCCCCGGTCCGTCGTTGCTCCAGCCCCTGTGGGGTCTCGTCGGCGCTCACCCGGGGTTCATCCGCGAGACCCTGAACGTCTCCCCGTCGAACGCGTTCGTCTTCGTCTCACCCGGCTCCACGTTCCAAACGAATACCGCGGCCTGGGGCCCGTCCTCCCCGACCGGTACTACGGTCTACCGGCTCACGCCGGGCACCTACGCCTTCAAGTTCCTGCTGAGCGACCACGATGCCCGCGTCGCGACGGTGAGCTCCACTTCGACGCTCCACGTCACGCTGCCCGGCGATCGTTCCCAAGGGATCTACACGCCCCTATGGGCGTGGAACGACGCGCAACTCCGCGCCATCTCCCAGAGCGGAGGGAAGGGGTCGGTCGGGAACCCGTACGTTCTCGACAACAACGTCGTCGGCCCGGTCGACCCACTGTTCGGCGAGTTCAACGACTACTACTACTTCGTCTTCCCCGGTCTGTTCCTGGCCAACACCAACGCCTTCGTGACGGTGACCGATTCGCCGTCGTACCCGGTCTCCTACAGCCTGCCGGTCGAGGGGAAGTTCAGCGCGACGTTCGGGACACCGTTCACGAACAACCTCCAGCTGCAGTTCTACAACACGTCGCATGTCTCCCTGGTCTACTCCTCCGGGATCACCGGATGGGTCTTTTCTCAGGACCCGTACATGGCGAGCGTCGAGTTCTGGGACTCGAGCTACGCGCTCGTGGCGGGGAACACGTTCCAGGTCGAGAGCACGGCGCTCATCATGTTCGGAGGGAGCCACAACACGGTCTGGGGGAACACGTTCACGAGCGCGACCGCGTCCGCGAAGAATCCGGGCTCGATCTTGAACGCCGGAAACCAGAACGCCTTCCAGCTGTACGAATCGGGCGATTCGATCTACAATAACCAGTTCGAGACTCCGGTGACCGCCATGACGCTCCCGTTCAACCTCTACACGGGAGCGTTCCAGCCGTGGTCGGACAAGTGGAACATCCCGAGGCAATCCGCCACGATCGGGCATGTCGTGAACGGGTTCAACCTGACTGGGAGCATCCTGGGGCTGGGCACCCAGAGCGGCAACTTCTGGAGCAACTACGGGAGCGTCACCGACCCGTACGGGGTGCTGCCGTACAATAACGGTGGGTTCCTCACCTCCGGCGGTGACTATTCGCCGATCCTGTCGTTCCCGATCTATCGCGTAGCGATCCACTCGCTGGGTCTGCCGATCGGAACCGTCTGGTCCGTGACGCTCTCTGGATACTCCCAGAGCACCAACGCCAGCTCGGCCATCTACTGGGAGCCGAACGGCACGTATGCGTTCACCATGGGGAACGTCACCGGATTCAAGGCCTCTCCTTCGGTCGGGGGCGTCGCGGTCGCGGGTGGCCCGGCGGCCGCGTGGGTCACCTGGAAATAGGGGACCCGGGTCGGGCCGGCCGCCCCCGAGCGAGCGGACGGGTCGAAGGCCAGTTCGCAGCGCCTGACCCCCCGGCCCCGCACCGCTTAATCTCCGTCCATCGTCCGGGCCCCATGGCGTTGCTCGCCAAGGACATCATGGACCCCGCGGTTCTCACCGTCGACGAGGAGATGGACGCGCTGAGCGCCGCCCGAACGATGGTCGAGCGGAGGAAAGGCTACGCCGTCCTCGTCCGGGGCGGCTCGACGATCACCGGGATCGTGACCGAGTGGGACTACCTCGAGAAGGTCGTCGCCCCGGGGGCCGACCCTTCGAAGGTGCGGATGCGCGACATCGGGGCCCGGGAGGTCCACTCCTGCCCTCCCGACACGCCGACCGACGAGGTCGTATCGATGATGGCCCGTCTCGGGATCCGGCGGCTCATCGTCCGCTCGGGGGAGAAGGTCGTCGGCATCATCACCGTCCGGAACGTCCTCGCCAACTTTCGCGAGTACATCGACCGACTGTCGGCATCGATCGCCGCGAACCAGACGTCGCCGCCCACGTTGGGATGACCGGATCGGCGTTGGATCGCCCTCCGAACCACCGGATCCTGCCTCCGGGGCATCTTCGCGGATACCCGGGGCACGCCGGTTCCCGCGCGAAGGGCTGATGAAGCCGGTCTCCCGACGGAAGGCGGAAAGTGCAGTACAAGTGGCGGGTGCTCTCGAACACGACGGTGGCCACCCTGATGGCCGCCCTCGACACGAACATCGTACTGATCTCCCTCCCCACCATCGGTCGCGAGCTGTCGGGGACGAGTGCCACCCTGCTCCTCTGGATCCTCCTCGGCTACTCGCTGCTCACCGCCATCGTCCTGCTAAACTTCGGGCGACTGAGCGACCTGTTCGGTCGGGTCCGCCTCTACGTGCTGGGGTTCGCCGTGTTCACCCTCGGATCCCTATTCTGCGGATTCTCGCAGACGGGAGCGGAGCTCGTCGTCTTCCGACTCGTCCAGGCGATCGGGGCGGGGTTCCTGTTCGCAAACTCCGCCGCGATCATCACCGACGCGTTTCCCCCGAACGAGCGCGGACGCGCGCTGGGCATCAATCAGGTCTCAATCGTCGTCGGCGCGATCGCCGGGCTCGTCGTCGGGGGAGTCATCACGTCGACGATCGGCTGGCGGTGGATCTTCTTCGTGAACGTCCCGATCGGGATCATCGCCACGATCCGCGCCCGCGCCGACCTCCAGGAGATTGTCCCGCGGGACGCCCATCCGAAGGTCGATTGGGCAGGGAACGGGCTCTTCGGCGTGGGGCTCACCTCCACGCTCGTCGGGATCACCCTCGGGGCCCTCGGAGTGATCCCGGCCCCATCGGCCTTCGCCCTCCTCCTGTTCGGGCTCGGAGCGCTCGTCGCATTCCTCCTGGTCGAGCGACGCGTCGATTCCCCGATGCTGGACCTCTCGCTGTTTCGGAATCGGCCGTTCGTGGCGTCGGCGATGGCGATGCTGCTCAATGCGCTCGCCCGGGGGGCGTTCACGTTCGTCCTGGTCTTCTACCTACAAGGCCCTCCCAGGTTCCTCGATCCGTTCCGTGCCGGATTGTTCCTGATCCCGGTCTCCTTATCGCTCGCGGTTTTCGGGCCCGTCAGCGGATGGCTGTCCGACCGGTACGGCCCGCGGTGGTTCCTGATCAGCGGCCTCGCGGTCTCGGCGATCGGATTCCTCTGGCTCAGCACGATCGGCCCGGACGAGTCGTTCACCCAGCTCACGCCGCCCCTGGTGCTGGCCGGGGCCGGGATGGGCCTGTTCGCTTCGCCGAACCGGGCGGCCATGATGACAGCAGTCCCACCGAGCCGACGGGGGGTGGCCTCGGGCATCGGAACGACGTTCCTGAACACGGGGACCACGATCAGCCTCGGGATCACCCTGCTCGTGATGTCCTCCGTGCTACCGCGCGCTTCCATCGACGCGATACTCCTCGGAACCGCTTCGAGTTCGAACACCTCGGCGGCGGCCGCCGGCTTCCTGACGTCGATCCACCTGATCTTCCTCGTCTCGGCGGCCCTGATCCTGGCGGCCCTCATCCCCTCCATCTGGCGGGGCGCGGAACGGCCTTTGGAAGGGAGATCCGAGGAGGGGGACTGAAGGGGTCCCGGATCGCCTCGTGGAAACTGGGTCCGACGACCGGGCGAGCGGGGGGTCTCCTCGACTCCGCCCGGGAAACTGACTAATCTCCCGCTTGGATACCACCCGCGTGCGTTGCGCCCGGTGCGGACGGTGGATCTTTCGACATTCCCCGGTCAACGCGAACTACTGCGCCAAGGACGAAGTGTACCTTTGCCGCCGATGTGTCCGGGCGCTACGTACCCCCCGGACCTGTCCGGAGTGTCGCCTCCCCACATCGATCAGCCACGCGAGGGTGTTCGTCCTGGCGTTCATGCTCTCCATCGCCTTCGGGACCTTTGGGGCGATCTTCACCGCGACGTTCCTGTGGGATCAGCACTTCCAGAATGCCCCCTCGGTCCCGATCCAGCAGGCAAGCCCCGGCCAGACGATCAAGCTCACCGGGACGATCGGTGGCACCTTGGGCACTGTAGTCGCCAACGGCGTCTACATCCACGCCGGGAAGAGCAGCCACTGGGATTGGACGTTCTACAACTTCCTCCTGACCGTCGGGAATCTCACCGTCGACGTGAACTCGGGCGGCATCGGGAGTTCGGTGTACGGCTCCCCGCACGATCTGACGTCGGATCATGAAC
Source organism: Methanobacteriota archaeon (assembly GCA_013290045.1). Lineage (GTDB taxonomy): Archaea > Thermoplasmatota > Thermoplasmata > Lutacidiplasmatales > UBA184 > Lutacidiplasma. The sequence goes on from JABCYU010000054.1 coordinate 11,185, forward strand.
AATACTGGGTCGGGGATCGCGTTTCCGTGGTCGCCGTCGTGGACTCTGGGACCCAGGTTTCCGCGACGGCGGTGGCGCCCGGACCGAATCAGTTCCTGGCCAGCTGGGAGGAGCCGGTCGCCGTGATCCCCGACCTCCTCACGACCGTAGCCGTCTCCACGATGGTGGTGCTCCATTACATCAGCGTCGGCCGTTTCCGCCGCCACACGGCCCGTGTCTCCACGGGCACGCCGTTCGGGTACCAGCCGACGGTCGCTCCCCCCGAGATCACCTAGAACGTATCGCTCGGGGACCGGCTTTCAGAAGCTACCTCGCGGAGCTCCGGAGCCCTTACCCCGAGGATGGCTGCTCCCGTCGGGCAACCGCACGGGGACGAAGGTCCACGAAGGGCGGACGACGGGCCGGCGAACATCGCCACCTCCCCCCTAAGAGTGGCGAGGGCTTGCTTGCGGGCGGGGCATGCGGCAGCCAGGGAGGGCCGTGGTGGTCGCCCTCGTCGTCGGCGTGGTTCTGATCACCTCGATCCTGGTGGCTGTTGGGCATTTCGGGGTCACCCCCGGGACCGCCTTCCCGAGTCCCGGTCCGACTCGATGCCAGCATGTCGGAGGGGGGCAGTGGGAGACCGTCTGGAACAACAGTTCGAGAACTCCCCCGATCCTGGTGTGGCACCCCGAGGCCGGGACCTACTGGGTGGAGTACAACAACACCACGCGTGCGATTGTCGGGGTGGACTGGGGGACCTACGGGGTCTCCCCTGGAACGGTCGAAGGTACGACGATCGTAAACGTCAGTGATGAGGCCGGTACGGTGGAATCGATGATGGAGCAACTCTGCTCATCTCCGAACCTGACGCTTCCGTGGCACTACGACGTGTCGAACCATCTCCTGGTGCGGGACCCGTCGGCCCCGCCTCCGTTCTACGGCGGCTGAGTCGATCTCCTCGGCCGCCTGGTCTCTCCCGACGCCGATGCCCGTCCCCCGGTCCGCCACCGTATTGGGAGACGAATCCACCCGAAGGTGGGTCTAAATACCACGAGCGGCATATCTGCCACTTGTCAGACAAAGAAGGGGATGACGTCTGACGGAGCATGGTCGACACATCGGAGCGGGTGACCGTCCGCATCCCGCAGGATCTCCTCGAGAAGCTCAAGGCGATCCAGCAGTCCAAGGGGACGGCGACGATCTCCGACACCATCCGGGAAGGCCTCGACCGGTACGTCGAGATGAATCTCCCGCCGCCCAATATCCGCAAGGTCGTCGTCGATCTCTCCCGCCAGGATAACCGGCAGCTCGAGGAGTTCGTGCGCGAAGGCAACTCCGTCTCCGTCGACGACGCCGTACGATCGGCGGTGAGGGAGTACATCCGTTCGCGGGTGGAACATTTCGTGCCGCCCCACCGGACGCGGCGCGAGTCGGAGTCGGCCGTGCCCGCCGGCGGAAGCTCGACGTCCCCCTGACCCCCGAGGCAGAGGATGGACGCCGATTCGATCGAGGCGTGGGCCTCGCTCACCCGTCAGAACGCTTTCGCCGTCGTGGGCCTCGGCGGGGCGGGGGGCGATGCGGTCAACGACCTGGTGGGGCTCGGGATCCCGGGGGTCCATGCCTTCGCCGTCAACACCGATGCCCGCCATCTGCAGCGGATCCAGGTCGAGGAGCGGATCCTCCTCGGGAAACGACAGCTGGATGGCAAGGGCAGTTCCGGAAACCGGGCCCTCGTCCTCGAAGCCGCCGAGGAGGGCCGGGAGGAGCTGCTCCGGCGCCTGCGCCGATTCGAGCTCGTCTTCCTCCTCGCGGGGCTCGGTGGCGGGACCGGGAGCGCCCTCCTACCGTACCTCTCCACCGCGTTACGGGAGACTTCCACCCTGCCGATCCCCGTCGCGTTCCTGCCGTTCCAGGTCGAGCTCGAAACCAACTCCGACCGCCGCCACAACGTCGACGAGACCCTCCAGGAACTGGAGGAGATGGGAGGACTGCTCCTCGCGCTGTCGAACGAGAAGCTTCGGCGGTTCGATTCTCTCCCGATCAATCGGGTCTTCCATGTGCGGTCCACCTACCTCCACAGCCTCGTTTCCAGCCTCGTCGACATGGTCGAAAACCCGTCGCAGCTGAACGTGGATCTCTCGAACCTGAAGGGTCACCTGCGCGACTCCGGCCTCTCCACCCTCCTCTGCGGGGAGTACCATATCTCCGAGCCGGAGCGCCTCGTCCATCAGGCGATGACCGAGACCCTCCTGGACTTCCACCTGAGCGACAGCCCGTCCGCCCTGGTCCACCTCGATGGAGGTTCCAACTTCACGCTGCGGACCCTCGACCGGGTCCTCCGGACCCTCCGGGCGCGGCTCGGGGAACCCCGCCGCCTGATCTTCGGCACCCGGACCCGGACGGAGCCCCGCGAGGTCGTCCGATTGACTGCCGTGGTCGGAGGGCTGAAGCCCCGCACGGTGCGGGACGCCCTCGCGGTCCCGGCTTAGGGCGACCCCACTGGTCCCGCCGACGCGGCCCGCGCGGGCGCCCGGGCCGCCGCCCTCAGGTCGAACTCGTTGTGGAGCACGTCCACGCACTGCGAGGAGCGCATCGACACGGGGCCAAGCGAGACCCTGGGGATCCCCGTCGAACGAAGGAACTCGAGCTCGTTCGGAGGGGGGTCGGTGGGATCGCTCAGGATCGCCGCGAACCCGTCCCCCGTCCCGGTCAGTGCCCGAAGTGGGATCCCCCCTTCGGAGAGCCAGAAGGCCCCGGGCTCCAAGGCGAACGTTCGGATCGCCTCGGCGGGTTCGACCGGTCCGACCACCAGCCCCGGGGAAGCCTCCACGTCGTGCTCCATCGGGATCGACCGCACGAGGGCGTTCTTCAGCAGGGCCGCTGTCGAGCGTTCGTCCGGGTTGAGATGGCGTAGCCGGGCCCCCTCGAGGCGGATCTGCCGAGCCGCCGGCGCGGGCTCGGCCTCGAAGAGGATGGTCAGCTCGGTGTCGCGCCTCAGGTCGTTGGAGAGGGTGAACGCCGTCGAGACGACCCGGGCGACCTCGTCCATCCTACCCGCCCCGCCGGCGAGGTCGTTGAGGGTGAACGCCCCGTTGACCGGGACCCGGTGGGCCAGGAGCAGGAAGCGGCGCATTGGCGGGCGCCTAGGCCCGGCGAATCATACGGTTTGGGGCCGATGCCCCGCGGAAGCCTACGAGCTCGGCTCGTGGCGGGCCTTCGGCCCGCGCGTGGGCGGCTGGACCGCGGCCGGCGGCGCCGTGGGGCTCACCCGGCGCTCGAGCCACACCTCGTCCCCCAGCTCGTGGTAGACGGCGTGGGCGGCGAGGCCCGTCCCGTGCTCCCCGTGGGGGAGTCGGAACCCTCCGGTGCGGCTGGGGTTGGAGGAGTAGACGATGTCGGCCTCCCCCGCCTCGGCCATCGCCTGGGTCTCCTCGCGGGCGAGATCGAAGATGCGGTCCTTGCGGAACATCCAGTAGTGGATGCGCCACTCGCGGCCGTCGTAGAGGGTCGTCTCATCCCGCTCGGTCTCGAGAATCCCCGTGTCCTCGAGCATGTAGAACGTGTCGCGGTCGTCCGGTTCCAGGACGTTGTCGATGATCCGCTCGTTGAACCCGAAGAAGTTCAGGACGTGGGCCGCGATCGTGCGGGCGTCTTCCGGGCGCATCCCGTCGTGGCCGACAGAGCGTCGGATCGCCTTGGCGAGTGAGTCGTGGTCGACCGGACCGGCGGCCTGAAGGACGACATCGCCGGGGATCCCCGCGCGGGTCGTCCGAAGGTCGGCCTCGGTGCGCAACGGAAGCGGGTTCCGCAGGGTGTAACCGGCCTTGGGGGCCCCTGCTGGCGCTCCGCTCTTCCGATCCATGGTGTATGAATTCGAAGGAAGCCTATAAAAACCTTGAGCAACCGGTCTCGGGTCGTATTACCCCGTAAGATTCGTTCCGGCCGCCGGTGATTCACCGTCGGGGGCGACTGGCCCGCTGGAGCGCCTCCACGCGGGGACGCCATTCCTCGGCCTCGATCCGGTCCTCCAGCGTCGCCAGATCGGGCGCGATCGGCAGCAGCGAACGCCCCAGATAGACGTGGGCGAAGCCCCCAGTCGCCGGGCCGGCCCAGGGCTTGCCGCTCCGCTCGCGCGCCCGGAACTCGTAGTACTCTGGGGCGGGAAGGAACCAGATCACGCTGTCGTCGGTATGGCGAGCCCCTCCCTCCTTGTCGCTTTGGACCTGCAGGCCGAGGTAATGCGCGACGGCCTGCGGGAAG
>JABCYU010000055.1 GCA_013290045.1 Methanobacteriota archaeon
TACGTCGTCTGGTCGGACGAGGACCGTCAGTATCTGTTCCTGAGCGCCGACCTTCCGGCCGACTCCCCGCACATCGAGAGTGCGGTACCGGTCTGGCCGGCGGCGAACTGGCACGAGCGGGAGGCGTTCGAGCTGGTCGACATCAGCTTCGACCACCACCCCGACCTCCGCCACCTCCTTACCCCGGAGGGGTACGAGTTCCACCCGCTGCTCCGATCGTTCAAACTGCACGAGCCCGAGGAGCTGGAGGTCAAGACGCGCAATGTCTAGCCGATACCCCCCCGCCCGATTCGCCTACCGCCCGGAAAGCGGACCGGGGGCCCGGAGCTGATCCATGTCGGAGATGTGGATCAACATGGGGCCCCAGCACCCCATGACGCACGGGTTGTGGAACCTGCGCGTCAAGATCGATGGCGAGCTGATCGTCGACGTCGACCCGGAGATGGGCTACCTCCACCGGGGAATCGAGAAGATCAGCGAGGACCGCCACTACAACGAGGTGATCACGCTGATGGACCGGACTTGCTACGTGGCGGGCCTCGCGTGGGAACACCTCTACATCATCGCGTCGGAGCAGGCCCTCGGCGTCGAGACCCCCGAGCGGGCGCAGTACATCCGCGTGATGACCGACGAGTTCCAGCGGATCGCCTCGCACATCATGTGGTACGCCGCGTTCGTCCAGGACGTCGGCCTGATGAGCCCGTTCCTCTACGGGATGCGCGACCGGGACCTGGTCCTCGACCTGTTCCAGAGCTTCACCGGAGGTCGACTGACCTACGAGTACAACCGGGTGGGTGGGGTCCGCAACGACATGCCCCCCGGGTTCACGGACCGCTCTCGCAAGGTCCTCGATTGGCTGATGGACCGGTTCGTGGAGTACGACCACCTCTGCCTCGGCTCGGAGATCTTCCGGCGCCGATGCGACCAGTTGGGGGTGCTCCGCGCGCCGGACGCCATCGCCCTTGGGGTCACGGGTCCAATGCTCCGCGGCGCCGGGGTGCCCCGCGATCTCCGAAAGGACCGTCCGTACGCGGTCTACGATCGGGTCGAGTTCGACATCGCGACCGCCGAAGCGGCCGACGTGACCTCCCGCTACCTCGTTCGCATGGAGGAGATGCGCCAGTCGGTCCGGATCATCCGGCAGGTCCTCGACTGGCTCGACCACCATCCGGGCCCGGTCCTCGCCGAGAAGCTTCCCAAGTGGCTGGGCGCGCCCTACGCGCCGGTCGGCCGCGAAGGCTACCTGCTTCGCCGCAACTACCCGAAGGGCGTTGGCTTCTCCTCCGTCGAGGAACCCCACGGTGAGGCCCAGGCGTACGTGGTGAACGAAGGGACGGAGCACCCGTACCGGGTGAAGTTCCGCTCCCCCGTGTTCGCCAACATCGCCGCCTGCAAGAAGTACATGATCGGCTACCGGGTGGCGGACATCCCGCCCATCATGGGCAGCGTCGACATCTGCGTCGGGGAAGTCGACCGGTAGGGGGAACCGATGGTCACCACGCTCTACGACGTCGCCTACTTCCTCTCCTCGAGCCTGCTCGACGCGCTCGGCACCCACCTGCCGGGGATCCTCGGGACCGCCTTGACGAACAGCGGGCTAATCTGGTTGCTCGCGGCCGTGATCTTCGGCGCGATCCTGCTCGGGGCGAGCATGATCAACACGATCATGCTCATCTGGTTCGAGCGGAAGATGCTCGGTCGGTTCATGGACCGCCGGGGGGCGATGCACGTCGGCTTCGCGGGGCTCCTCCAGAACTTCGCCGACGGCCTCAAGCTGTTCCGCAAGAATACGTTCAAGCCCCGCGAGGCCGACGCCCTCGGCTACTATTCCGGGCCGACCGCCTACATGGTCACGTCGTTGCTGATCTTCGGCATCCTGCCGATCTCTTCGGGCTGGTCCGACGGTTCGCTCCCGCTCACCCTGCTCCTGGCCCTGGTGATCTTCTCGTTCGCACCGCTGTTCATCTTCGTCAGCGCCTGGTCGTCGAACAACAAGTACTCCCTGCTCGGCGGGATGCGCTCGGCCGCCCAGATGATCGCCTACGAGGTCCCGATCCTTATCGCGGTCGTCGCCGTCGTGGTCGTCGCCGGCAGCTTCGATCTGACGACGATCGTGAACGAACAGCAGAACTACTGGTTCTGGGGGCCGCTGTTCCTGGCGCTCGTCGTCTTTGTGACGGGGATGCTGGCCGAGATGGAGCGCATCCCGTTCGATCTCCCCGAGGCCGAGGCCGAGCTCGTCGAGGGGTGGAACACGGAGTACGGGGGGATGCTGTTCGCCTTCTTCATGCTCGCCGACTACCTGCGCGCCCTCGTCGGCAGCATCCTCGTCGTGCTGCTGTTCCTCGGCGGCTGGACCTTGCCTTCGTACCTGCCGGCGGGCCTCACCTCGTTCCCGCTTGCCGGGATCCTCTGGTTCATGATCAAGACCTACCTGGTGTTCGGGCTGTTCGTCTGGATCCGCGCGTCGCTCCCCCGGGTCCGCACCGACCAGCTGCTCCGGGTCGGGTGGATGCGGATGATCCCGCTCTCGTTGCTGTCGATCGTCTTGGCGGTCGTTCTCGTGGCGGTCCGCTGCCTGCCGGTCTTCGGCTGCCTGCCACCCGTGGGAGGGACATAAGAGAGCATGGCCGCGAGCGCACCGCCGCCGGAGAAGACCGAGGAGAACCCGATCCTCTGGGTCGCCCGCCCGATGTGGACCGCGGCCCGACAGTTCGCAAAGAGCCTGGTCCGCCCCTCGACGATCATCTACCCGTTCGAGCGCCTCGAGGACCCGAAGTTCCGCGATGAGGTGCAGGTCGCCTCCGGGAAACCGATCGGGGTCGGCCACGTTTGGGACAACTACCGCGGGGTCCACGCGCTGAACATCGCCACGTGCATCTCGTGCAATCTCTGCGCGTTCAGCTGCCCGGACGTCTGCATCGAGATGGTGACCGTGCCGGGCGGCGACCCCAAGCACCCGAAGAAGTGCCCGCAGATCGACTACGGAAAGTGCAGCTACTGCGGGTTCTGCTCGGACGCCTGCCCCGAGGGCTGTCTCTCGATGACGACGCGCTATGAGCTCTCGAGCCCGAAGCGCGCCGACCTCGTCTATTCGCCGCAGAAGATGTACGAGGTCTTCCAACGGAAGCTGCCGATGAGCCCGATCCGACTGGAACGTCCGGCGAACGAGGACGCGATCCTGCTGGACGCCCCGCTGTGCATCGGCTGCAACGCCTGCGCCCGGGACTGTCCGACCAACTGCATCACGATGCTCGACATCCCGAAGGCCGTGGCGAAGCCGGGCGAGAAGCTCCCCAGGAGGATCTGGAAGGAGCCGGTCGTCAACGACTCCGACTGCGTGCGCTGCGGGACGTGCATCAGCGTCTGCCCCAAGGAATGCCTGTTCTGGGGGACTCACCCTTGAGTCTCGAGGAACTTGCGTTCCTCGTGCTCGCCGCGATCGCGGTCGGCACCGCCCTCGCCGCGCTCCTCGTCCGCGAGCTGGTCCACACGATCCTGTGGATCTCGGTGTTCTTCGTGGCGCTCTCGGGGATCTATTTCCTGCTGCAGGCCGACTTCCTCGGGATCCTCCAGCTCGGGGTCTACGCGGGCGCCGTCACGATCCTCCTATTGTTCGGCGTGATGGTCACCCGTAAGCGGATCTTCTCGCGCGAGGCCGCGACCGGCATCGGTCCGTTCCCGCTGGCCCTCGCGCTCGTGTCGATCGTGATCCTCTCGGGAGTCGCCGCCGGCCTGCCGACCCAGCCGCGCACGGTGCACGCCTACAGCCCGGCCGCCCTATCGGAACAGCTGTTCACGACCGACGGCGGGTGGCTCGTGCTGCTCGGGCTGACGATGCTGAGCGCGCTGGCGGGCGCGATCTACCTCGTCCGGGAGGGCAGGGAGTGAGCGGCCTCGTCCTCGCCCAATTCCTCGGTCTCTCGGCGGCGCTCCTCGGGATCGGCCTGTTCGGGATCCTCACCCGGCGAAATTTCATCCTCCTGCTCATCGCGATCGAGGTCGCGATCAACGCCGCGGTGCTCAATTTCGTCTACTTCGCCGGGTTCGCCTCCGGCCCCGGGGGCGTGAGCGGCCAGGCGGCCGCGGTCGTCGTCGTGGGCCTCGCCGCCACCGAAGTGGCCGTCGGCCTTGCCATCGTCCTGGCGCTCAATCGACAACGCGGATCGATCAACGTCGCCGAGGCGTCGACCCTTCGCCAGTAGGATAGACGATGGGAGCGTTCGACACCCTGTTCCAGTGGGCGTTCCTCGTTCCGCTGTTCCCGCTGGTCGGCTTCGTGATCGTCGGCTTCTTCGGCGACCGGATGAAGAAGGCGGAGTACGGCGGCTGGGTCGCCGTCGTGCTCAGCGGACTCGCGATGTTCGTCGGGATCCTCATCGCGATCGGGGAGGCGCTGAGTCCGGGGACGTACACCGATGCCAGCTACACCTGGCTTAACCTGCCCGGCACCCAGTCGGTGTTCTCGAACGGCTTCTCGCTGGTCATGGGCACCCTCGTCGACCCGATCTCGGCGCTGATGCTCGTCGTCGTGAACGTGGTCGGGTTCCTCGTGATGCTCTACTCGATCGCGTACATGCACCACGACCAGGGGCTGCCGCGCTACTACGCGGAGCTCTCGCTGTTCCTCGTGGCCATGAACGGGCTCGTCCTCTCGGACAATCTGCTCGAGTTCTTCCTGTTCTGGGAGCTCGTCGGGGTCTGCAGCTACTTCCTCATCGGGTTCTACTACGAGAAGCCGAGCGCCGCGAGCGCCGCGAAGGAGGCGTTCCTGGTCACGCGCGTCGGCGACGTGTTGTTCCTGCTCGGGATCTTCCTCTACTTCGCGACGTACGCGACCTCTGGCGGGGGGGCGGGCTGGGCCGCCTCCGGCTTCAAGTTCACGAACGGTAACACCCCCTTCCTGGGAAGCCTGGTCGGGAGCGCCAGCTCCCCGACGTTGACGATCGCCGGCCTGATGATGCTCGCCGGGGCGGCCGGAAAGTCCGCCCAATTCCCCCTCGATGTGTGGCTTCCCGACGCCATGGAGGGTCCGACGACCGTGAGCGCGCTCATCCATGCGGCGACGATGGTCGCCGCCGGCGTCTACCTTCTCGTGGTGGTCTCGCTGTTCCTCGGGTTCACGGCGGACGATCGGCTGGCGATCGTGGCGGTCGGAGGGTTCACCACGATCTGGGCGGCCTCGATGGCGCTCGTGAACACCGACATCAAGCGGGTCGTCGCCTACTCGACGATCTCCCAGCTCGGCTACATGGTCCTCGCCGTCGGCGCGGGATTCGCCATGGTCGGGCTCTACCATCTGTTCACCCACGCGTTCTTCAAGGCGCTCCTGTTCCTCGCCGCCGGCTCCGTCATCCACGCCGTGGGGACGCAGGACCTGCTCAAGATGGGCGGGTTGCGCAAATCGATGCGCGTGACGTGGATCGCGTTCTTCGTCGGGGCGATGTCGCTCTCCGGCATCCCGCCGTTCGCGGGGTTCTGGAGCAAGGACGATGTCCTCGCCTCCGTCTACTCCCAGGTCGGAGCGCACCCGCTGTACTGGCCGTTCCTCCTCTGTGCCTTCGCCACCGTGTTCCTCACGGCGTACTACATCTTCCGCGCCTGGTTCCTCGCGTTCGATGGCGATGGATCGCGAGATGCGTCGCTTCCCCACGCCCACGAAGCCCCGTGGGCGATGCGGCTGCCGCTGATCGTCCTCTCCGGGCTCGCGCTCGTTGCGGGACTGTTCGCGTTCGTCCCGTCGTTCGCCAACCTGCTTCCGGGTGCCGGGGTGCCGCCGACCTACGGGACGACCGACCTGATGCTGTCGGCAACGTCCGTCGGGCTGGGGTTCGGGGGGCTCGGACTCGCCTACCTCATGTGGGGGAACGGACGGGTCTTCACGCTCCCGGCCGATTCCCCGCTCCAGCCGTTCCGGACCGTGCTGCTGCGCCGATACTACGTCAAGGACGCCTACGACTGGTTCGGTCTGAAGGCCGTCTACGGCCTCTCACGGGCCGCCGATTTCGTCGACCAGTATGTCATCGACGGGACGGTGCGCGGGATCGAACGGGCGTTCTCCCAGCTCTCCGATGCCGGACGGCGGCTGCAGACCGGCGTGGTCTCCGACTACGCGGCGTACGTCGTGAGCGGGCTCGTTGGGTTGCTGGTGTTCCTGCTCTGGATCGCGCCCTGGCTCGTCCGGTCCGTGGGAGGAGGCTGAGATGGTCCCGATCCTGTCGATCCTCCTGCTCACGCTCCTCGGCGGGACCGTCCTGACGTTCGCGTCGGGCAAACAGGCCCGTTGGGTCGCGCTCGGTACCTCGATCGTCTTCCTGTTCGAGACGTTCTATCTTCTCGACGCCTACACGGCCTGGCCCGGCCGCGCCGGCCTGTACGCCGTACCCCAGTACTCGTTCTCCGAGAGCTACGCCTGGATCTCGCTCCCCTGGCTGCACATCAACTACACCGTCGGCGTCGACGGCATCTCGCTGATCCTCATTCTCCTCACGGCGTTCCTGCAGATCGCGACGGTCGTGTACTGCTGGACCGAGACGAACCGGCCCGCGGCGTGGTTCGGGCTCGTGCTGCTGACCTGCCTCGGGAGCATCGGGGTGTTCATCGCCCTCGACATCCTGCTGTTCTTCCTGTTCTGGGAGGCGACGCTCATCCCGATGTTCTTCATGATCGGGTATTGGGGAGGGCCCAAACGCCGCTACGCGGCGTTGAAGTTCTTCGTCTACACCCACGTCGCGTCGATCGTGATGCTCGTCGCCCTGCTCGCCGTCGCGTTCTACGCGCACGCGGCGTCGTTCGACTTCGCCGACATCTTCGTCGCGACGCACAGCCCGGGCTTTCCCATCGTGACCCAGGCGCTCCTGTTTCTCGCGCTGTTCTTCGGTTTCGGGGTCAAGTTCCCGATCGTCCCGTTCCACACCTGGCTGCCCGACGCGCATGTCGAGGCCCCGACGGGGGGTTCGGTCCTCCTCGCCGGGCTGTTGCTCAAGCTCGGTGGCTACGGGCTGATCCGCTGGGCCGTCGAAGTGCTTCCGCAGGGGCTCGCGCACACGAGCTGGATCGTCTACGCCGTCGCGTTCGCGTCGATCGTCTGGGGCAGCGTGCTGTCGCTCTCCCAGCGGGACCTGAAGCGGATGGTGGCGTACTCGTCGATCAACCACATGGGGATCGTCCTGCTGGCGATCGCCGTCTACTCGTCGTTGGGGCTGCTCGCCGCGGTCCTATTGATGTTCGCCCACGGAGTGGTGAGCGGCCTACTGTTCATGGCGTCGGGGAGCGTGCACCATTCCTTCGGCACCCGGGACATCGCCTCGCTCCACGGGATCACCCCGAAAGCCCCGGTGCTGGCGACGATGATCATGGTCGGGTCGCTCGCGTCGCTCGGGCTCCCGGCGTTGATCAGCTTCCCGGCGGAGTTCGCGGCGCTCCTGGCGACGTGGGACCGGCTCGGCTACTGGGTCGTCGTCCCGCTCCTGATCCTCGTCGTGACCGCGGGCTTCTACCTGTGGATGATGCAGCGGGTCCTGTTCGGGCCCCCGCAGAACGTGCCGGAGAAGGCCCACGACCTCGACGTCTACGAGACGGCGGGCATGGCGATCCTCGTCGCGCTGATCATCCTGTACGGCGTGCTTCCCGGCTTCCTGGTGAACGTCATCGTGAACTCGCCGGTCTACGGATTCCCGTGAGGTAATCGATGGACGCGGTGTCGTGGACCTGGTTTCTCCCGGAAGCCTTCCTCCTGGGAGCGGCGCTCGTGGTGTTCCTGCTGGATGCCGTCGGCGTGCGGAAGATCGAGGCGGTCGGGGCCGTCTCGGTGGGCGCGGTCCTCCTGGCGCTCCTCGCCGTGATCTCCGACCTCGGCTTCGATCCGCTCGGATTCCTCTCGACGTTGCCCGCTTCCGTGATCGACTCCGGCGGCGGATCGACGAGCCTGTACGCGTTCTCGAGCCTCGGGCTCGTCTTCCAGGGGATCTTCCTGCTGAGCGCATTGTTGGTCGCCCTCGCATCGCTTTCGCGCCCCTCCGACGAGGCGGGGGCCTCGGTGTTCTACGGGTTGTTGCTCATGGCGACCCTGGGGATGATGCTGGTCGCGATCGCCGCCGACCTCATCTTCCTCCTCATCGCCATCGAGGTCACCGGGATCGCCACGTACCTGATGGTCGGGTACACCCGCAAGGACGCCCGCGGCCTCGAGGCCGCCATGAAGTTCTACATCATCGGCGCCCTTTCGACGGCCCTCTCCTTCTTCGGCGCGTCCCTCCTGTTCGGGGCCTACGGATCGACGAACTTCCTCGTCCTGAGCCAGGGGCTGGGCGGCGTCACCGAGTCGACGCTGGCGCTCGTCGGCTACGCGTTCCTGATCGTCGGGCTGGCGTTCAAGGTCACCCTCGTGCCGTTCCACGCCTGGGCGGTCGACGTCTACGATGGGGCTCCGACCGACGTTTCGGCGTTCCTCGCGGGCGGGACGAAGAAGATGGGCGTCTTCGCCTTCTTCCTCGTCTTCATCGGGCCCCTGTCGATCCTCACCGCCCGCGCCGTGTCGTGTTCGGGATCGGTCTGCGTCGCACCGTACGATTTCCGACCGAGCGTCCAGCTCACGCTGGGCGTGCTCGCGATCCTGACGATGACCGTCGGCAACCTGCTCGCGCTGCTCCAGAAGGAGATGAAGCGGATGCTCGCCTACTCGTCGGTCTCGCAGGCCGGCTACATGATGATCGGGATCGCCATCGGGACGGCCCCGGCGCTCGCGGGCGCCACGTTGCAGGTCTTCGCCCACGTGTTCATGAAGGCCGGCGCCTTCCTCGTCGTGGCCGGGGTGTCGGCCCTGGGCGTCGGGCCCCTGATCGCCCAGTACCGGGGTCTCGGCCAGAAGCGGCCGTATCTCGGCGTGGCGTTCGCGCTCCTCCTCCTCTCCCTTGCCGGGATCCCGCTGACCCTCGGGTTCGTCTCGAAGTTCGTGCTGTTCTCCGCGGCCGTCCAGGCTTCGACCGTCCCCGGACAGTCGTTCTTCTTCTGGCTCGCTGTCGCGGGCCTCTTGAACAGCGCGGTCTCCGTCTTCTACTACGCCCGGGTCCTCAAGGTGATGTACATGGAGCCGCCCGATCCGGCGGTGCCGCTCGACGGACCGGCCGGCGACCCGACCGCGGGCCTGGGATTCGGCCGGACGGCGGCGATCATCCTCGCCGTCGTCGCGATCGTGGGCCTGGGGATCTACCCGCAGCCGGTCCTCTCGGCGATCCAATCGGCGGCGACCCACTTCGTGGCGACCGGGGCGTGAGCGGGTGGAGTCGTTCGACGTCGCCGTCGTCGGCGCCGGACCCGCGGGATCGACGGCGGCCCGGTTCGCGGCCCTCGGCGGCGCCCGGACGGTCCTGATCGACCGTCGCGAGGAGCTCGGCCACCCCGTCCAATGCGGGGAGTTCCTCCCGACCCCGGCGGAGCTGAAAGACCTGTTCGACTGCGACTCGGTGATCGATGAGACGTTCCGGATCCCGCCCGAGACGGTCCTACGGGAGACCCACGGGATGATCTGCGTCTCCCCGTTCGGGCGGGAGTACCGGTTCCCGCTCGAAGGCTACTGCGTCTCGCGCCGCGCCTTCGACAAGGCGCTCGCCCTCTCGGCGGAGGCCGCCGGCGCCGAGCTCCGGCACCCGTGCGGGGTCACGCGGGTCCGCGACGACGTCGTCAGCCTCGCGGGCGGCGGAGAGCTTCGGGCGAAGGTGATCGTGGGCGCCGACGGCCCGCTCTCGACCGTGGCGCGCTCCACCGGGTTCTCCGTCGAGCGGGAGATGTTCCGGATGATCACGGGGAGCGCGAGCGGCGAGTTCTCCGACGAGATCCGACTGTACTTCGGCCAGGTCGCCCCCGGGGGCTACGCCTGGGTGTTCCCTCGACGGACCGATGCGAACGTCGGCCTCGGGATCACCCGGATCCCCCGGGGCCGGACCCTCGGCGGCCTCCTCGACCGCTTCCTGCGACGCGAGCGCGTGGCCCCGGCGACCGAACGGACCCAATGGTGGGTGCCGATCGGCCCGCCGCCGCTCTCGGCGGTGAGAGGCCGGGCGATCTTTGCGGGGGACTCGGCGAACCTCGTCATGGCCACCAACGGAGGGGGGATACCGACGGCGATGATCTCGGGCCGGGACGCGGGGGTGGCGGCGGCCGAGCATACGAGGGACGGGCGCCCGCTCTGGCATTACGACGAGCTGTGGCGCTCGCACCTGCTCGTCCCGCTCGCCCGGGGGCACCGGATCAAGCGATTGGGGGACCGGGTCGTGGGCCGCGACCGCTGGTTGTCGCTCGGAATGCGCTATATCGGGTCGGCCGGTCTGGACGAGATGATGCGGCTGCGCTGGCCGCGTCGCCTGGGTGGGGCGGGATGACCAACTCCGAACCGTCGGTCGGGGAGCAGTCGCTCGAGGCGATCCTCAGCCAGACCCTCGGCGCCGACGCTCCGGCGCAGCTCGCCGACGTCTTACCGTTCCTCGTACGCGACTTGACCGAGATCGACGCGCGGCTCCATCAGGTGCTCGGGTCGACCTACCCGCAACTCACCGAGGCGGCCCGCTACGCTTGCTCGACCGGGGGCAAACGGATCCGGCCGCTGCTCATGGCCGCCACGCATCGGGCCCTGGGCGCGACGTCGACGCAGCCGATCCACTCGCTGGCCGCGGCGTTCCAGCTGATCCACACCGCCTCGCTCGTCCACGACGACGTCATCGACCACGCCGAGATGCGCCGGGGCCGCCCGTCGATGCCCCGGGCCTTCGGCCTCCCGACGGCGATCGTCGCCGGCGACTACCTGTTCGTGCGCGCCTTCGAGCTCGCCGCCGACTACCCGAGGGCGATCATCTTGCGCTGTGGCGAGGCGTGCGCCGACCTCGTCGAAGGCGAGGTCCTACAGGACACGAGCCGGTTCGATCTCACTACAGGACGGGAGCACTACTTCCGGGTCATCGAGCGAAAGACCGGGGCGATCGTCGCGGCCGCGCTCGCGAGCGTCGCCGAGATCGCCCACGCCTCGGAAGCGGTCGTGGACGCGTGCGCCTCGTTCGGGAAGGCCCTCGGAATCGCCTTCCAGGTTCGCGACGACCTCCTCGACCTCTACGGCGACCCCGACCTGCTCGGCAAGCCGCTATATTCCGACCTCCGCGAGGGGAACCCGACCCTCGTGGCGCTCGAAGCCTACGGGTCGCTCGAAGGGGCGAAGAAGGGGGAGTTCGAGCGGATCTTCGCGCTGCGTCGCAAGCAGCCGGGGGACCTGTTGAGGTTGCGGACGCTGACCGACGAGACCGGGGCGCCGGATCGGGTCGCGGCCGAGGCGAGCCGATGGGCGGAGCGGGCCATACGATCCCTGGACCCGATCCCGCCTTCCCCCTACCGCACCCTGCTGGTGCGCTCGGCTCGGGGGGCGGCGGACCGACGGTTCTGACCCGGACCCGTTGGAGCGGAAACTACATCTTCGGCGCTAGGGCTCCTCGGGTCTCGGGGAGGGCAGAGTGTCCGAATCGAGCCTCAGCCGGGCCCCGCCCTCGCACGCCCCGACGATCGACCACCACCGGGGGTCGAAGCCCCTCGTCGTCGACCACCTCCCGCCGGCATGGTCCCCGACCCCGGTCCGTCCCGCGCTCCCGTTGGGGGTGGCGTTCCTCTCGATCCTGATCGCGATCTCCGGCCTCGTCGTCCTGATCGCCGGGGCGCTGTTCCTCCTGAACACCTACTTCGGCACCGTCGTGCCGGCGAGCCTGCTGATCGTCCGATCCGTCGATCCCCTCGGGGCGGGGATCCTCGTGCTCGTCGGGGCCGTGCTATTGTCCGTCGCCAACGCACTGTGGGCCCAGGAGCGCTGGGCCCTGTGGACGACTGTGGCGGTCCTCTTCGGTGCGCTCGCCTACTCGTTCTTCACCGCGTCGATCACGGTGCTGTTCCTCGTGTTCCTGGTGCTGTTCATCTATCTGCTCACCGTTCGCCGCTACTTCCTGTAATGCGGCTCCTGCTCGGGGAACTGGCGCCCGTGGCCGGCGACCCCACGGCGAACGTGCGGCGCCTCGAACGGGTGCTCGGTTCCTCGCCGTCGGACCTCGCGGTGTTCCCCGAGCTGTTCCTCTCCGGATACCGGATCGGCGACAAGTTCCACCGGTTGGCGCTTCGCGAAGGCGACCCGGTCTGGGAAGCGCTGAAGGGGGCGGCCGCGAAGCACGGCACCTCGGTCGCCGTGGGGGCGCCGGTGGGCTCGCGCGAACGCCCAGGTGAGGTCGAGAATTCGGTGATCCTGGTCCGGCCCGATAGATCGGGGGCGATCCAGACGAAGCGCTACCTCCCGACGTACGGCCCGTTCGAAGAGGGCTCGGTGTTCACCCCCACCGACTCGAGCGCTCCCGTGCCCGTCGATGGAGCGTCCGTCGGGTTCCAGATTTGCTACGATGCGTTCTTCCCGGAGGTCTCCCGCTCCCTCGCCCTCGCCGGAGCGGTGCTGCTCGTCGTGATCTCGGCCTCGCCCGTGACGTCGCGACGCCTGTTCGAGAAGGTGTTGCCGGCCCGGGCCGTCGAGAACGCGATCCCGCTCGTCTACGTGAATCGCGTCGGCGTGGAGGATGGAGTCGTCTTCGGCGGAGGCTCCGTCGCCTTCGACGCCCGCGGGGAGACGATCCCCGTGACCTGGGTCCCGGCCGATGGGGGAACCCGGGAGGAGCGCGTCGGGGTCGTCGAGATCGACCTCACCGAGGCGCCTCGATGGCGTCCGTTCCGCCCGGTGCTCCGCGACCTGGCGAGCCGCCCGGCCGGCTGAGCCGCTCGGGGGAGTCATCTCCCGGGGCCGCCCATTCGAACGGACGACTTATCAATCGGCCGGGTTCGTTTCCCCTCGGTGCCGGCCCAGCGGACCCTCGCCCAGGAGCTCGCGTCCAAGCAGCGGGAGATCTCCGTCGCCGAGTTCTTCGAGCGGAACCGCCAGATCCTGGGGTTCGACAACCCGCTCCGCGCCCTGCTGACGACGGTCAAGGAGGCCGTCGATAACGCGCTCGATGCCTGCGAAGAAGCCGGCGTCCTGCCGGAGATCCGGATCGAAGTGACGCGCGAGGGAACCGACCGCCTGAAGGTCTCCGTCGACGACAACGGGCCGGGGATCCTGCGCCGGGAGATCCCGAACGTGTTCGGTCGCCTCTTGTACGGGTCCCGGTTCCACGCCAACCGCCAGTCGCGGGGACAGCAGGGGATCGGGATCTCGGCGGCGGTGCTCTATGCCGGCCTGACCACGGCCCGCCCGGCCCGGATCACCTCCAAGATCGAAGAGGAGGAGGCCGCGCATGTTCTCGACCTGCTCATCGACACGCAGAAGAATCTCCCGAAGGTCGTCGCCGAAGAGCTCACCCTTTGGGACCGGCCCCACGGCACGAAGGTCGAACTCCTGCTGAAGGCGAAGTACCAGCGAGGCCGGCAGTCCCCGTTCGAGTACCTGAAGGGGACGGCGATCGTCAATCCGCACGCGCGCTTCGTCCTCGTCGAGCCGGACGGGACGCGGGTGACCTACGAGCGCGTTTCGACCGAGGTTCCGCCGCTTCCAAAGGAGACCGCGCCGCATCCGTACGGCCTGGAGCTCGGGGAGCTCGGGTACCGCCTGAAGGCGTCGAGCCGCCCGACGCTCTCCGAGACCCTCCAACGCGACCTCGCCGGCGTCTCGGCCCGGGGGTGCCGGGAGGTGCTCGACCGCTGCGGTCTGAAGGGGAAGGAGAAGCCTTCGGAGATCCACGGCGAGGCGCTCGAACGGCTCCTCGCGGCGTTGCACGAGGTGCCCCTCGTCCCCCCCTCCGCCGAGTCGCTGTCGCCGATCGGCCCGATGCTCATCAAGCGCGGACTTCGCAACGTGCTCGACGAGGTCCGGCCGGACTTCTACGCGCCCCCCGTCAGCCGCCCTCCGAAAGTCCGGGGCGGCTTCCCGTTCACCGTCGAGGTCGGCCTCGTCTACGGCGGAAGCCTACCGGCCGACCAGCCGGTGCAGCTGCTCCGCTTCGCCAACCGGGTCCCGCTGATGTTCCAGCAGGGGGCCTGCGCGATCACCAACGCGGTCCAGAACCTCGACTGGCGACGCTACGGTCTCGAACAGAAGGGGGGCGCCGGCCTCCCCACGGGTCCGTGCCTGCTCCTCGTGCACCTGGCGTCGACCAAGATCCCGTTCACCAGCGAGGCGAAGGAGGCCGTCGCCGAGGACCCCGAGATCGACAAGGAGCTCACCCTCGCCCTCCAGGCGGCGGCCCGCCACCTCAAGACGCACCTCTCGCGCCGCAGCCGTCGCGACTTCGCCGAGGAGAAGTTCGCGATCATCCTCAAGATCCTCCCGAAGCTGGCGGCGAAGACCAGCGCCCTCGTCCACAAGCCCGTTCCCGATCTCACGCCGGTCATCACGAAGATCATGGACGTGGTCCACGTGGAGACGACCGTCGCCTCGGAGGGGGGTGGGCCGGAGATCCGGGCCGACGTCACGAACTACACGCCCCGGGCCCGAGTGCTCGAGATGTTCGTCGAGATGCCCAGGGAGATGTTCCCGGCCGGAACGTTCACGCCGGCGCCGGACGGGACCGACCCCGAATTGGGCCGCGCGTGGTGGACGCTCGAGAAACTCGTCCCGAGCGCGCGGACCCGGGTCACCGTCCGATTCCCGAAAGGCGCCGACGTCGACGCGGGGGACCTGTCGTGGTACCTGGCCGGCATCGATGAGGGGCACGTGCTGGGAGCCGAGCCACAGCCCGGGGACTGGGATATCCGGCTGCCCCGGGCGGTCATCGAGGCCGCCGAAGCCGGGCTAGCACCCGAGATTGTCGCCGCGGAGGAGGAGGTGGATTACGATGCCGCCGAAGGGAGCGCGAAGATCGACGACGACGAGTGACGGGG
>JABCYU010000056.1 GCA_013290045.1 Methanobacteriota archaeon
GATCCTCGGCCACGTTCCCGTGCACGCCATCATCGGCGGGGACGTTCGCCGTCGAGGCCGAACTCTCCGACAGCCTCGGAGTCGCCAGTTTCGCGAACCTCTCGTTGACCGTCGAGCCCCGCCCCACCATCGTCGCGTTCGCCGCCTCCCCTTCGGAGATCACCGTCGGCGTCAACACGAGCCTCACGACGATGGTCGGCGTCCCCGGCGGCGCGTGGAGCTACGCCTACTCGGGGTTGCCCGCCGGTTGCTCCTCGGCGTCGGTGGCCACGCTCGTCTGCGCCCCCACCGCCGCCGGGGCGTTCACGGTGAACGTGACGGCGACCGACCATCTGGGGGCGTCGGCGAACGCCTCGCTCTCCCTGACGGTGAACGCGGTTCCGAGCGTGACGATGTTCTCGGCGACCCCATCGAGCGTGACCGTCGGGACGTCGGTCCAGCTGGCGGCGAGCGTGGCCGGCGGCACGACCCCGCTGACCTACTCGTACTCGGGCTTGCCGACGGGATGTTCGTCCCTGAACGCCACCTCGCTCGCCTGCACGCCGACGGTCGTGGGCAACTACACCATCGTGGTCCACGTGCAGGACAAGTTCGGCCGCACCGCCGTCGGGCAGACCCATCTGACCGTCAACGCCGTGCTAACGAACCCCCCGTCGAACTCCTCCGGAGCCGGAACCGACGACACCTGGTTGATCGTCCTCGTCGCCGTCGTGGCCCTGGGGATCGTCGCCGAGATCGTGGTCCTGATGCGGCGCCAGGCGCGGAAGAAAACATGATCCCGGCGCCCGTCCCCACGTCCCGGCGGGCAACGAGGATCGGGCACCCCGATTCCCCGGAGGCCCCCCGGAGGGCTCGCGAGGGGGCGCCCAGGTCCGACCGGGAGGATGCCCGCGTCGAGGGAGGCCCCCCGGAGCGCCCCCGAGGGGGAATCCTGATTTACCCGCGGACTCGCAGGGCGTAGGCATGGCCGCCCTCGGATTCATTGGCCGACGGCAGGTCGCCGCCGCGTCGGTCCCGAGCGAGATCGGCGGCGCCCTTCCTCGTCGGATTTGCGCCGGCTCGTTGCGGGGTCTTCGATGAGCCCCCCAGCCGATCCCGCCGGGAAGTCGGCCCCCGCCCGGAGCACGCCCCCGGCGCGCGCGACCCTCTCGGGGGAACCGGAGACCACGTCGGCGAGCTCCGCGGAGCCGACGCGCCTGACCGCGCGGTTCGTCGGCTGGCTGCGGACCCCCGAAGTGACGGCGCGGTTCCTCAGCTCGCTGCTGCTTTCCGCCTCGTTCGTCGCGCTCGTCGACGCCTACACCCGGGGCCGGCTCCTCTACGGCGTCGACTTCGTCGGGATCTACACCCCTTCGGGGTTCTTCCTGAACCCGTCGGTCAACTACGTCGTCCCGGCGATCGCCTCGGCGCTGACGTTCGGGGACATCTACTCGGCGCAGTACCTCGGGTTCTTCCTCGACACCTTCCTGACGGTGTTCGCCTGCCAGAGCTTCGCGCGCGAGCTGTTCCGGCCGAACTTTCCCCCGAGGGCGCTGTTCGCCGTGCAGCTCCTCGCGGCCGGCCTGTACCTGATCAATCCATACACGCTGACGTGGGGGCTCATCTCGATCACCACCTCGGTGTTCGTCAGCAGCGCCGCGTTCTTCGTGGTGATGCAGATGACGCTCCGCTTCGTGCGCGCGGTGTTGCGGGGCCGCGTGTTCCGGACCATCGATGCGGCGGTCCTCGGCCTCGCGATCGGCTGTTCGGCCCCGGTATCGTTCCCGAACGTGGTCCGCGTCCTCGCGACGGAGTCCATCGCCTTTCTCCTCGCGATCGGGTCGTCGTGGTACTTCGGGACCCGACCGGAGCAGCGGGCGGCGTTCCGTCGTGGGATCGTCGCCGCGCTCACGGGGGCCGCGCCGGTCGCCGCCGTCCTCCTCGCCTACCCGATCTACACCTTCGCGAACGTCTGGTTCTCCCATCCCGGGGCGCTCGCGAGCGTGACGAGCCAGTTCAGTTCGACCCTGTCGAACACGACCTACAACACCTTCGGGAACGTCGTCCGGCTGCTTTCGCGCAGGCAGTTCTACCGGTTCGCGTACTACGGGCTCTACACGGGGAACACGCCGGAGGGATTGGCCTCGTACCTCTGGCCCGTCCTCGGAGTGCTGGCTCCCCTCCTCATCGCGGTCTTCCGCCAAAGCCTCCCCGGGCGGCGGCTGTTCCTCCTCCTGCTCGGGGTGGTGTTCGCCTGCCTGGTGTGGGGAAGCGGGACCCTCCCCCCGTTCGGCCCGGTCAATGCGATCCTGCTCACCCCGTTCCCCGTGCTGTCGACGATCGTCCCGACGTTCTTCCTGGAAGCGCTCATCGAGACGAAGCTGTACGCCGTCTTCGCGGCGTTCACGATCGGGATGCTCGGGATGCGGTTCTGGTTCCACGGATCCGAGCTTCCGGGCTCGCCGGCCCCGGTGCCGGAGGACCCGGGGGTCGGGACCGGCGTCGGAACCTCCCGACCACCGCCTTCCGCGATCCGCCGCTGGACCGGCGTGGTGGCGAGCCTCGCCCTCGTCGGGCTCCTCCTGGTGGCGGCGACGCCCATCCTCGACGGGTCGGCCGAGGTCGACTCGATCGGGGCGTTCGTCCCCGGATTCGTCGTGCCGCCGTCGTACTTCGACGTGCGGAACATATTGCACTCCTCCGGGGGAAATGCCATGCTATTGCCGGGGGTCTCCCCGTACGTCCAGACGAGCTGGGGGTTCGAGGGGGCCACCCTGTTCTATCTGAGCTTCAACTACCCGAACAAGATCGTCGTGCCGGGGTTCTACGGCGCCTACCAGATCTATCTGCCGAGCACCGCGGCCGCCTATTCGAACGCCACCCGCCCGCTCGTCCCGGCGGCGACCCCCCCGGTGGATCCGGGATCGCTGGCGCCTATCCAGAGCAACCTGCTGAACGGCCTGCCGAACTACAACTACCGGGTCGGCCCCTCGCTGAACACCACCGGTCATGAGTGGGTCGAGCTCCGGCTCCACTACTCGGCGGCGAACGCCTCGACGGTCGCCTCCCTGCTCGCCGGGGGGACCCTGTGGGTCGGGCTGCGAAGCCACGGGGCCGCGGTGAGCTCGCCGAGCGTCGTCGGCTGGTATGTGGTCAGTCCGACGTACGACGCCGTCGTCGCCCCCCTGGACGCCACCGACACCGCCGTCTTCCTCCTCGTCGGCCAGTACTCGAGCGGGGCCGGGTACGACGCGACGAACGTCACCGCCGTCTCCCTGTGGCTCCACCAGCCCGGCGTCCCCGAGGGCACGCCGCTCCCGTTCACCCCGATCACCCTGTCGAACGGCGGGAACTCCGTCGTTTCCGCGTCGTGGGTCCACCAGATGTCGGTCTACGGCGTCCGATACGTCCTCATCGATCAGTCCCTGGTCCACGGAACCACGGAACCGACCGACTACGCCAACGCCACCGTCGCCGCCCTCGAGGCCGAAGCGCTCGCGACCCCGGCGTACATCTCGCCGGAGCTCCAGCTCTACAAGCTGGTCTGACCGGTCGCTACAGCCCGTCGGGGATCCGCGGCGCCGACGGCGCCGAGACGTCCGGCGTCACGAACCGCTCGAGGAACCGCCGGAGGACCGGAAGCGGGCGGCCGAGGAGCCGTTCCATCAATCCGGCGATGACGAGGTCGCCGGGATCGACGCTCCGGGTCACGATCACCGCCCCGACGAACAGCGCGATCCCGACCAGGAACATCGGGAACACGACCCACAATGGATGCGTGAACAGCCCCACGACGAGGAAGATCGGGATCCCGATGGCGCTCGCAATGGCGAGCGGCAGGACCAGGGCGCGGCGGAACGGATTGATACCGTGCCCGACGTAGAGGGTCAGCAGACCGACGCTCGGATACAGCGCCCGGGCGACGGTCCAGGCGAACGCCGCGCCCAAGAGCCCGTAGCTCGGGATGAGGGCGAAGCTGAGGAAGACGTTCGCGCTCGCCGAGATGATCGTCGTCATCAGCAGCGAACGAGTCTCGCCGAGGCCGGCGAGCGTTGCGTTCACCGGTCCGACGACGACCGAGACGAACGAGCCGACGCCGAGGATCGCCAGCGCCAGGGCGGCGTCCTCGTATCGGAGGCCGAACACCGCGCCCAGCGACTGGTGGGGCATGAAGCAGAAGAGGAGGAACATCGGGAAGGTGACGACGAGCGTCCAGCGGGTCGCCGTGGCGAACGTCGAGCGGATCGTGTCGAAGTCCCGGTCCCGCGCCAGACGGGCGGTCACGGGCAGGTAGACGAACGTGAGCGCGCCGTTGGCGACGAGAAGGAGGCGGGCGAGGGTCGTCGCCGACGCATAGAGCCCGACGTCGACGGAGTCCCGGTACGCCCCGAGGATGAGGGTGTCGACGAACGCCGTGACGAAGGCGAGGGTCGTCACCCCCCACAGCGAGAGGGAAAGGCCCCAGATCGTCGAGGGGATCGGGCTCGCCGGGATGTGGGCGTGGGCCGGCAACAGCTTTGGCAGCTGACGTGCCGTGTAGGCCGCCAGCGCCGCGAGGGACGCCCCTCCGGCCGCCACGTAGCCCAAGATCGCCGAGGCGAACCCCAAGTGGAGGTAGAGGAACGCGAAGAAGAAGACGAGGAACAGCGCGGGATTGAGGACCTGGTTGAACCACGCGTTCGGCTTGACGTTCTCGAACCCCTGGAAGATCGATGCGAGGAACGTCGACATCAGGGTGAATCCGATCGTCAGCGAGAACAGCTGGAACACCTGGGTCAGGATGACCGGATGACCGCTCGCGAAGGCGTTCGCGAGCGGACCGGCGAACAGGTAGGTCACCGACGAGATCGCGATCGAGCTCGCCAGGGTGATCCCGAACCCCAGGCGGACGATCTTGCGGCGCATCCCGGGGTCCTTCTCGTACGAGAGGGTCCGGGCCATCGCCTGGTGGAACCCGAGGAGCGCGACAAGGGACAGGAAACCGGAGAGCGCGAGGCCGAGGCTGAAGATCCCCCAGTCGTCGATGGAGAACGCCTTGGCGACCGCGACCCGGCTGATGAAATTGAAGGCGAGAAGCAGGATCGTGCTGACCGACATCACGGTGGTCCCGCGACCCACCGAGTTCAGCGCGTCGGAGTACGACGCGGTCGGCTTCACTGAACGTCCCCCGGCACTCGATGGGTCGGACGGGCGCTAATAAAGGCACCGCCGGCGTGGGCCCCGTCTCGCCCCGTGGACACCCCTGCGAACCTCGCGTCGGCTCCCGGCACCCCGGACCGCCAGCCCCGTCGGTTCCATCGGACCCGCTCCCGAGTGCCGGCCGGGGAACCGAACCATCGACGGGGACCATGTCGCCGCCGCGACCTGCCGGCGCGGAGCCCAAATAGGGGGACCGGTAGGGGAGGCCAGTGACCGACTGGGACCGCGTCGAGAAGCTCCGGGACGACGGAAAGTCGTGGTCGGAGATCGCGGCGGACCCGAAGGTCGAATACACTCCCGCCTCGGGGGCGGATCCGGGACGGTCGCTCAAGACGATCTACCTCAGCCGGCGGGCCCGGGGGACCGGCGGCCGCTCTCGAAAGAACCGATCCGACGAGGCGTCCCCGAAGAGCGACAAGCGGTCCTACCGGGGGATCGCGATCGCTCTCGCGCTCACGGTGCTCCTCGTCGGCTCCATCGCCGGCTACCTCATCCTCGTCCACCCGAACCCGCCGAGTTCCAACCTCATCACCTACTGCGGTGGGGAGGGCCAGGCCCAGCACTATCACGTGCTGTTGATCATCATCGACGGGGGATCGCAGCAACCGCTCCCGTACGTCCCCGGGCAGTTCGCCGATGTCGGCTACCTCGACCAACCGGGGTTCACCAACTCGAACCTCTACTGTCCGAACGGCGGGATCCACGCCCTCCACACCCACGATGGCTCCGGGATCGTCCATGCCGAGCTCCCGCCGACGATCGTGGCCACATCGGTCACGCCGAAGTTGAGCGATTTCTTCACGATCTGGGGCGAGCCGTTGGACACCGGCCACGTCTGGTCGTTCTCGGGGAAGGTCACGGCGACGATGCTCGACCTCGATACGAAGAAGATCACGGATTGGTCGACCAACCCCGGCAGCATCCCGCTCTACGTCCCCGCCGGGGGCGGGAACGCGAACCCCTACCCGATCCCCCAGTCGTGGATCTTCAGCGCCCAGTACGGAGGAGGATCTTCGGGCGGGGTGTTCGGTGGGGAGATGATCTGGCTGAACATCACCCACGTCGCCGGCGCCGCGCTGCCGTTGGTCGCTGCCCCCCACGCCAATCCTTCGCCCGGCGGAGCTCCCCTAAGCGGGTCGTCGGGAAGGTGGACCGCCGCCCCGGGTTCGACCTCCTCCGTCCCGGCGTGGCCGCTCGTCCCGGGGGGAACCCCCTGGATGGTCCGTTCCGAGTCGGTGAATCGAACGTTCGCCTGAGCGGGCGCTCGCGGAGCCGTCCTAGAGAACGCCTTCGAGGCGCGCGGCGGCCTATCCACCGGTCCGGAACGTCCCGGGCGCCGGACGGTCCCGGTCGGCCGAGGAGAGCGGGGCCGATGGCCCCGGGGAGAACGCTGTGGGGAGGCTGAGGCGCGGTGGCGGCTCCGCCGCGTGGGGGGAGGGGGACGAGGCAGGGGAGCGGGCCTGCACGCTCCACAGCAGCATCGCCCCGACCCGAGTGGGCGACGCGGCGAAGGCGATCGCGAAAGAGGCCAGCAGAAGATGCTGGAACGACCAGTGGAAGTAGAGCGCGGCGCCCAACGCTGAATCCGGAGGGATCGCCCCGACGGATGCCCCGTACCCCACGTATCCGAACAGTTCGTTCAGGAACCCGCCGAGGCCCAGGTTCGTCAGCGCCGGGGGGACCCAAAGACCCCATGTGAGGCCGGCGACCAGCGCACCCGTGCGGAGCGCAGCGCCCGCGGTCGACCGCGCTCGCCGAACGACCACTTCGCAGAACTCCCTCGGGAGCATCGCGGCCGCGATCGCCAACCAGGCGAGCAGTTGGTGCTCGAACACCCAGTGATACCACTGGGCCGCCGGGGCCGAGAGCGGGGGCTGGTCGATCCACTCGACGAGCATGGCGAGCGACCAGGTCACTCCGGCGATCAGGAGCCCCAACCGGATGAGGGAGCTCGCGAAGTACCTGGCGTCCTTCGGCGGGGGAACGGGGCATTCCGAGGTGGCCAATCGGATCGCGCGCTCCTGGATCAGCAGGGCCCCGCCGACGACGGCCAACTGGAACACTGAGAGGTACCAGCTGTTCTCGAGCAGTTGGGTGAGGTTCGACCCGCTCGTCGCGGCCACCACGGAGATCCCGGCCACACTGGCGCAACTCGTGCAGCAGCACGCTCCCAGCGTCGCGATCCCGGTGATCGCCGGGGCGGCACCGGCGGCCGCCGCCGCGCCGACCCCGGAGGAGAGCGGCCCCCGGCGCCGAGCGAACAGCCAATGGAAGACCCGGGTGTTTCCGAACACCAGCACGAGTGTGGCGGTGGTGGCGATCCCCACCGCCGCCGAGACGAGGACCATCGTTACGGCGGGGAGGAACGGCAGGTCTAGGATCGACCAGGGTGTCACCACCACGAGCGCCGGGTAGTTCCACCAGCTCAGGGCCCCGGGTCCCGCCACGAGGACCGACCAGTAGTACGGGAGGTTGGTCCGGCCGAGGATCAGCATCCCGCCGATCAACATGGACACAAACGTGTAGAAGAGGGCGAACGGGACGATCAGGACCCACGCCCGGCTCGACCGGAGGATCGCGCGGGTGTCTCGGAGGGTCGCGAGCGAGAGGACCGATCGAAGCACGCCCGCCATCGAAGCGACCCCCGGGTACGACCCGAACCGGCTTCAAATCCTTTTCACGCTAACCGGTTCCCCACCCGCCGGTGCCCTGCGACTCGGGCCCTCCATCTAGGGGATGCCGATTCCCCGGGCACCGCCGTTTCCTCGGGACTACTCCATGACCCCCCAACGGTCGAGATACGAGACCATCCTCTCGACCGCCTCGTCCATCGGCCAGTCCACTCCGTAGCGCCGGAAATACCCGCCCAACGAGCGGAGCCCGCGTTGCAGGTGCTGCTTCGCCTCGGTCACCCGCATCCAAGGTGAGGAGCCCAGGCGGTCGACGCGGAGGGCGGCCGCGAGGTCGATGAAGTAGGAACGCCCGTTCCAGACGAGGATGTTGTAGGCGCTCAAGTCGGTGTGGACGACCCCGGACATCGCCATCTCCTCGACCGCCCGGAGCAGCCGGCGGGCGTGTTCCTCCGGGCGGTCCAGCCTCACCCGGAGGAGTTGGGGCGCGGGACCCTCCGGTCCGCCGAGGAACTCCATCGAGAACATGTTTTCCACGCGGCGGATCGGACGGGGGACCGGAAGTTCCCCTCGATAGGCGAAGGTGAGCATGTCGAACTCGTCACAGGCGTGGTGCCCCATGACGTCGGACTTGACGGGGCGACCGCCGCGGTGCGACGTTCGGTACATCCGGTAGACCTTCACGGCGATCGGACGGCGTCCGTCGAGGCAGTAGTAGACGTCCGCCTCCTTCCCGGCCCCGACCTGGCGCACCACCTCCGTCGCGAGGTTGTTCGACCGAATCGACTCGGCGACGCCGTGATACCGCGGTTCCTGGAGATCGATGGCCCCCGTCTGGATCTTCCAGCGTACGCTGGCGTCGAGGTACGGCTCGTTGGGCATCGGTGTGAGTTTGTTGGTTGGACCGCGGGTTCGGTCGGCTCGTGGAGGGCACAACCCCCCGGGGTGGGGAGCCTCAGTCGATCCCCGGGGTGATCCGCTGCGAAAACTCTACGCTCATACCGGGGACCTCCTGGCCGAAGCCATCGGTCCGAGAGCCGGGCCGGTATCTATATCCTGCGGGAGGCGCCGGCGATCGCTCCACCTGCCCGGACGGGGGGTGGCGGGGGCAGGCGCGGGCGGGGGGAACTGGGTCGCCCCGCTGTCGCATAGATGGCCTTTCCCGGGTGATCGCTTCCCCGGCCGCCGCCGGGGGAGCGGCCGTGCCCGGCGTGGGGGAACTGTCCGGCCGGATAGATCGGGCCGCATCCGATCCCCCGGATCCCGAGGGCGTAGACGTGGTAGTCGGTCGACGCGAAGAAGATGCAGCGGTCCGCGAGAGCGGAGGCGCCATAGAGCGGCCCGTGCGTCGCGAACGAGAACACCGAGCGTCCGGTCGTCGCGTTCAGGACGTACAGGAACTTGCCGGCCTCGACGACCAGCAGCCCGTTCGTCGCGCTGGTCGCCGGGATCACCGGGGCCGGGAAGCCTCGTTGCCAGAGGAACGCCCCCGTCGCCGGGTCGATGGCGCGCTCGGCACCTCGGAACGCCTTTCCCGCGATCGTCGTCTTGCCCCCGCCTTCGTAGAGGAGGATGCCGTCGAACGCGGCTGGGGAGATCGTCCCCTGACCGCACTCCGGGCATGGCCCCCCGACGGCGACCTGGTCGGTCCAGACCGGGCCCGCGCTGATGTTCGTCCGGTTGAAGGCGTAGACCACGCCGTCCTTGTTCCCGACGACGACCAACGGGTCGCCCCTCGCGTCCCGCGCGATCGTTGGGGTGTTGCCGAAGTCGGAGTCGAGGCCGGTCGCGTTCCGTGGGATCTGGTAGTGTCCGACCAGCCTCGACACGTTCGAAGCGTTGAGCGCGAGCAGCGCCTGGGTGTACGGGTACGGGTACTTCGCCCAGCCGTTGCCCGTCGCGACGAAGACGTCGCCCGTCAGGGGGTCGTAGGTCGGGGACCCCCAGATGGACCCGCCGGGGGGCCGCGTGTTGACGGTATAGAAGACGTGGTCGACGGCGTGGGTCGTGAGATTCACCTGCATCAGTTCCCCCTGGATCAGGGGGTGGTCGCACGCGCTCGCGAGGCCGATGTAGGCGAAGTTGCCGACGATCAGCGGACTGCCCCAGTTGTAGTGGCTGAGCGGGTCCCCGGTGCTGACGTTCCAGAGGATCGAACCCGAGGAGGCGTTGAGCGCGAACCACTCGGCGTCCCCGCCTCCCACGTAGAGCACGCCCGAACGGTAGGTGGCCGTCGACGTGATCCCCCGTACGTTCGGGCCGCAGCCGGCCGTGGAGCTCTGACCCAGGTACGTCGACCACTGGAGCGCGCCGCTGGAGGCGTTGAGGGCGTACTCGTCCCCGTCCCAGGAGCCGATGAAGACGGTGTCGTTCACCACGATCGGGGCGGCGGCGAAGATCCCGTGGGCCGTGAAGTTCCACTGCAGGGTGAGGTTCGCGGCCTGAGCCGCGGGGATCCCGGATCGGTTGGCGTCGGATCCGCTGCGGTCGGTGTCGTGCAGATAGGTCACCCAGTCGCCGGGCGACGTGCCACTCCCGGCAACGCGGAGATGGACCGCGGTGGCGGGATGGGGGGCGGGCGCCGCGGAAGGGGCTCCCAACTGACCGAGGACCACCAGGGCGAGGAGCAAGGAAGCGGTGGCGACCACGCCGGTGACGGAGGGGTTCGAACGCCTCAAGGGGTCGGGGTCTCCGAATCCCCCTTTTAGCCTGCCGGTCTCGGCACGGCCAAGTCGTCCTCGTGAGACGCTGTCGAGCCGGTCGAGGGAACGGCCCCGGCCGCCGATGGAATCGCCCTAGCCCTCGGAAGCCTCCGAGGGCCGAGGTCGCGGGTCACCTCCGACGAGCCGCCTCCATCGAGCGGGGCTCCGGGACCCGGCCGCCGGCGGTTCGAGCGTATCCGGGACGAGCCCCGACGGAGGGTTTCCCGTCTCCCACCGCCCCCGGCGACGGCGCATCCCTTTCCGGGTCTCTCCGGATCCGGGAGCGCCCTCGAGAGCGAGTGCTCCTCCGGGGAGGGAGCCTGCGTCCTTCGACGCTACGGCGTTTCCGTCCGACCCCATCGCCTGCGGGCGAGGCGATATGGGGGGGGCTCGCGGAGGGTGGAGAGCCAGCGGGCCGCCCGAGCGCGGGACGACGCTCCCGACTCAGGAGACGTCGAGGTCGAGCGTGGACTCGCGACCCAGAATGGCTCGGACCTCGTTCGGGCTCTCGACCACCTGGGCGTGGGTCCGGCCGAGCATCCGGTGGTCGATCGACTTGATGCGCCCGCTGAGCCACTCGAACTCGTGGAAGACGAGGGGGTCCTGCAGCGAGGTTCGGGCTCGGCCGATGAGATCGACCGGGGCGCGCATCGCCGTGTAGTAGTTGACCACCCACGTCCCGAACGCCTCCCAGATCAGGTCCTCGTCCAAAACCCGGCGGTGGGTGAGCGCTCCCACAAGCTCGAAGAACGTCGCGACCTCGACGCTCGTGATGTCCTCGTGCTGGTTGTTGAGCAGGCGGGTACTCAGGTGATGTCGGGCTCGGCGCATCCGGGGGCTGTCGAACTGCTGGCGCAGCTCGAGAACGGCGTTCGCCGAGTTGAGCCGCTGGGCGAGCCGCCCCTGCCAGTACAGGATCAGGAGGGTCCCGATCGCGAGGGCCCACGACGAACCGGCGGCGATGGCGGTGAGCGTGCCCGTATCGACCATCGGATCCGAGTCCCGCCGAGTGCGGCCCCACTCCCCCGGCCCCTATGAACGCTGTGGGCCGGGAGTCCGGGGGTCGGTTCGCTCGGGCACTCCCGGGCCACCGGGGGCGGGACCCCGGGTCCTGGCCCCGGACGGATCGCCGACTACGGTCCGGAACGGACCCAGGTCACGACAAAGCTCGTGCCGTCCGAGCTCACGGCGCTCGGCTTCGCCTTCGTGGCGCCGGTTCGGCTCACCATCGTGAGCGGAAAGACGTGCGATATCGACCCGAGCTTGTGCGCCGTTCCCGAGATGGTGGCGCTGCAGGTCGAGGTCACGTGGGTCGCGTCGTACCCGAAGTGGACCGACCCGAAGTCGGCGAGCGGAAGAACGCTCGAGGACGAGGGCGCTTCGGCGATCCATTCGGCCGATGCGCGCTGGGCGTGGATCGTGGAGGTCGCCGAGGCCGACTTCCCCGTGGTGCGATCGGACAGGGTCGTGGTGAACGTCCCTGACCCGTACGAGACATCGGCACTGATCGAGTCGCCGACCGTGATCTTGAGCGACAGCGTATGAGGGTACGCGGGGAAGAATTCGTACCAAGCGAAGTAGCTTGCCGAGCCGTGCGCGCAGTCGGAATCGGTCCCCGTCTGTTCCACCGTGGGCGAGCCGTCCCCGTCGATCCCGACCCAGAACGACGAGTACAGTCGGCCCTGGGCGGGGCAGGTGACCTTGGGGACGATCCAGGAGCCCTTCACATCGGAGATCGCACCTTTGGGGGCCTTCACCACGTACCCGGCCCAATTGGAGGAGGTGGCGTGCGAAACGAGGTGGGAGCGTGAGGCGCTTGCGAGCGCGGAACCTCCGAGAGGAGATCCTACCGAGGTGAGGAGGAAGGCGAGGAGGAGACCCACCAGGAGAACCCGCGGCCGTCGCCTCCCGCGCGTCATCGATCCCGCACCGATCGCAGGTATTTACCCCGGTGAGTGGGGGACGAGACGACCGACCGCGCTAACAGCACGGCTGATACAAGTAGAGGGAGCAGGTCGTTCCGCTTGGCGATCCGGTGCGAGCTGAGCGGATTCTTCCAGGACGCCTCGGATGGCCGGGGCTTCGGCGTCTGTTGGTGTTCTCCCTCGGGCCCCTCCTCCCGCTGGGGGCGTTGATCTACGGGGGTCTGGCGGTCGGCTACGGGGTTCGATGTTCCCCGCTGGGCTGCGGGTCGTGGCCCGCCGTCGCCTTGGGGCTCGTGGTCGTGGCCCTCGTCGGGGTGTTGGCCACCTTCGGGGGCGATGCGCTACCCCAGTCGATCTGGCTCCGCGACGCCGGGGCGGCGTTCGGTTGGAGGAGGCCCGGCCGCGTCGTCCCGTGGGAGCAGTTGCTCGGGCCGATCGAGGCCCCTCGGTGGGGCGTCGTCGCGATCCTGCGACGGTCCCCCGGCCGCCGACCCCGAGTGGCCGGGGTCGTGACCGCCGACCAAGCACGAGAGCTTGTCCTCCAGCCCGAGTTTCCCGCTCGGGTGATCGCCCCGTGGGTCTGGGAATCGCTCGGGCTGCTTCCCCACTCCCAGCGCCCGGGCCCCGACCGCGCCGGGACCGATCTGGCTCACCTCCCGCCGGGAACGGGTTACCGCTTCCCCCTCGCCGAAGCGCGGACCCACCGACGTCGCCATCGGGTCATGGTCGGATTTACGGCGCCCGCGCTGACGGCGGCCGTGGCCGGTCTCGGCTGGGCCGGCACCGGCGAGCTCGGGGTGGGACTGGCGATCATTGGCATCGCTCTCGTCGGCTGGAACATCGCCCTCCGTCATCTCGTTCGGGCCGCTCCGCCACCGGCGGCGGTCTGGCTGCAGCGTGATGGTCTGGCGTTCGAGGCGCCGTCCGGTCTCGGGGCGGCCGATGGCGGCTTGGTCACTTGGGACCGCCTGGTCCTCTACCCATCCGCCCCGTCGTCGACCATCCGGTACTACGCCAAGGTCGTTCCGGGATCGACCGGCACTTCGTCGGCGTTCGTACGTATCCCTGAGCCGGCCGCAGGATGGATCGTCGGCGGTCCGCCGAGTTCATCCGCGCCGGACCCCCGAGCCGGCGCCGCTCGGCCACGCCCGTCGGGGAGAATCCCCCGCCGAACCTCCGCCTAGCCCGGGCCGAGGGAGATCGACGCCGCGCGCGGGCCCGTCGCGCGGGCCGCATCCGGGGCCGCTCGCGGACGATCAGCCGGGGCCGCCCGTAGGCGGAGAAGGCCCCTTCCGACGCCGGGCCATGAGTACGATCACGACCACCACCAGGATCCCGATCGCCGCGCCGATACCCACGATCTCCGTCGTGGGCAGCGACGCCGACGCCATCGAGGTCGAGGTGGTGGAGATCATCTCGCCGTGCATTCCGGACTGGAAGTGCTGGGGCTGGATGCAAACGAACTCGTAGCTCCCGGCCGCGGGGGCGGTGAAATTCGCGAAGGCCTTGGATCCCGGCGTGGAATCGAGGGTCAGATTCACGAGCGGGGCGTTCGCTCGGAAGAACATCGTGAGGTTCGAGGCGCTCGCCGCCGGATCGAACGTGAAGTTCGCCAACCGGGAGAGGACGAAGGTATGGGCAAAGTTGGCCTCCTGCGTCACCGTGAGGTGAACGAGATCCCCCGGGTGGACCGTGAACGTGTTCGGATCGTACCCCAGGTTGCTCAGCGCGTTGATGTTGATGGTGTCGTTGGCGAGCGGCCGGGCCATCGCGGAGGCCCCGGGTCTGCTCACCGAGGGAGAGGCTCCCGCGACGGGGACCAGGAGAAGCATGGCGAAGCCGAGGACACCGAGAGTAGTGGCCCCGCCGGAGAAGGTCCACCGGGTCCGTCCGAGGCGGCGGTCGAGCCGCTGGGGAGGCGGCGGAGCAGGGTCGTTGGGTCGTTCGAAGCCGCTCACAGTTCGCTCGTCATGGAATGGAATCGGCTGAGGGGGCGGTCGGCGTCATCGGCCTCCGGGAACAGGCCGCTCGCCGCTAGGTCGTCCGATGGGCCCGGACCGCGGCTTGTCGGGGCATGGCGGCTCGCCCCCTCGCACCTCTCCTGGTGGGTCAGGATCGGGCCCGACAGG
>JABCYU010000057.1 GCA_013290045.1 Methanobacteriota archaeon
CGCCCTCGTCGGGGCCGGCGCCGGGGTGGCCCTGCTCCTCGCCGTGTGGCTCCGTCGGAACGGACGGCCCCCCGGGCCTAGTACTCGCCCTTCAGCCGTTCCCCCGCGGAGTAGTTCCGCAAAGGCCCGCTGAGCAGCGTACTGTTGCTCACGGAGGCGACCGTCCCATCCTCCAGGCGGAGCCAAGTGGTCACGATGCCGACCCGGACCACCCGCCCCTTCATCCCGCCGATCTCGATCGTGTCGTAGAGCCGGAGCAGGCGGTTCCGCATCAGGATGAACCCGGCGATGATGTTCTGCAGCGTCGTCTGAAGGGCGAGGGTGACCGCGAGGCCGGCGAACGCGGAGAAGGTCAGGCCGCCGATCAGGGTGAACGGCCCGATCAGGTCGAACACCGCGCCGACCCCGATGAGGACGAACAGGATCCAGATCAGGACCCGAACGCCGCGCACATGGGCCGGCGCGTCTCCTCGTTCGACCATCGAGCGGGCGGCGAATCGGGCGCTGGCGTAACCGACCCCCGCAAGGGCGGCGACCACCACGATCACCTCGAGATCGACCAGGTACGAGCCCGTTGCCATCGCCCCACCGACCGTCGGTCCGGGCGGCGGACCGGCCCGACCTATATCTGGTTGGTCGTGCGGGCCCAAGTCTCGGCGCCCGCCGGGCCGCAATCGGCTGGGCCGGGACGGTGATCGGACGCCCCGACGGGCGACGGCACGCTAGGGCGACCGCCAGTTCACAACGCGCGGGCCCGGTTGTTCTTCAGCTGGTGTTCGACCTCGGCCCTCCCGAGCGCCTCGAGCACCGGTGGGACGTACATCCCGAACCGGCCGCGCAGGCCCTTCTTGAGGCCGTACCACCCTTTGACCGGATTGTCCGCGGAACGGCCCCATGCCTCGACCGTGCCGGGAGCCGCGGGTTTCTGCTCGTCGGCGCTTCCGAGGGGCACCCAGTCCCCCTTCGACTTCAGCATCGCGTGAAGGTCTTCGATGCAACGAAGGTGATAGCGAAGTTGCGTCTTGCCTACCGTCACGATCAAGGCGGGAGGGTCCGCGGAAGAGTCGCGGTACGCCTGGAACTCGGACCCGAGACTCGGGGTCTTCAGGGTCCACGGGTCAGTCGAGGTCCCGGCGCCTTTGACGGGGGGTTTCGCCACAAACCGGGCCACCCGCTCCGGGCACATTAAGACGGATGTTACTGGTTGAACCTCCGTCCACCGGGGCTCAACATCGAACCGGCTCCCAGCGGCGGGGGTAGCGCATCCCCCCGCGGAGGTTACCGGGGCTCGGCCTTCTTTCGAGCCGGGAGGGCGTTGCCGCCGTACCGCCCACGGGGTTGCCGGACGGACCGGCCTGAGTGCGGTACCGAATACTCCCTACGCGATGGTCACGGAGGCGAGGTAGATGCCCTCGCCGTGAGAGGCCGCGTTGATGTACGCGGACGCGTTGCCGCCGACCATCGTCGCCCCGTAGTGGTAGACGTCGGCCCCGGTGGACCCCGTCGCGTACAGTACCAGGGCGAACCGGTCCGCGGCGTTGGCGCCCGTGACATTGATCCAGAAGCCGAACGTGCCAGTGACCTGGTTGTGCACGGTCGTGGAGGTCGTCGACGTCTGACAGCTTCCCCCGTAGCAGTAGTACCCGTCGGAGTAGTACTGGGTGGCTCCGGCCCAGTCGTTGCTTGGCCACCAGAAGCTTGCGTCCGTCGTCGTGTCCACCAGGTAGGCACCACCGTACAGGGCAGCGTAGGCCACCACGTGGCAGTAGCCGTACGTGGAGGTGTTGATGACGCCGCAACTGGTCCACTTCACCACGTGGCCGGCGAGCCAGACCCGGTAGTGGATGACCGCGATGACGCTCGCGGTCTTGTGGGTGATCGGGAGGGGTACCCAGGTCGCGAGGGTGGCGACCGCCTGGCCCCCGTTCGAGGTGATCGAGGCGCAGTCCGTGCCCGAGGAACGCGCGATGAACCCCGCCTTTCCGGAGCTCGCCTTGAAGAATCCTGCCTTCCAAACGGTCGCGTGCCCGCAGCCGTACACCCACGAGGAACTCGAGGAGACCGGGACAGCGCCGGCATAGGGGGCGGCCAGGACCACCACGTGGGCCCCGATGGCGGCCGGTGCCACGAGCAGGAGGACCAAGATCGGGGCGAGGAGCGCGCTGGGCGCCCAAGCCATTCGGGGCGGCTCGGAGATCAGGAGGCGGCCGGTTCGGGGGTTCGTCGTTCGGCCCATTTTGCTCCGGTTCGATGTGAGGGGTTCTCTCGCCTCGGATAGCAGCGAACGGCCACCCAGGCCCCGGACGCCCCCCCAGTATAAAGAACGGGTCGGCAACCGCGCTTCCCGCACCGAGGTGGGGGAAAGGCCCCCTCTCTACTCCGAGCGGTTCTGCCCCGAAATCGACATCGTCACGGACGTAGCGCCCACGTGGTGTTCAACCACCCGTGGGACCAGCGACCCCCGAACAAGACGCCGTAGCCGGCCCCGGCGTCCCAAGCGAGGGGGGCGGCGTCGACGGCGACCGGCGAAGGGGCCGCGAGCACCTGCGACCAACGTCCGGCATGGAACCACCAGGTGTCGTTGTAGACGTGATTGCGGTGATGCCCTCCGAACAGCACGATACCGGATCCATTCGGATCATACGCGAACGAACCGCCGTCCCGGGAGGGGGGCGCGACGGTGAGGTTCGTCGTGATGTTCGTCCAGACGCTACCGCGTAGCGTCCACGTGTCCCCGTAGGTAGGTCGAGAGGCGTAGCCTCCGAAGAGCAGGACGTACTGGTCCAGGGCATCGTAGGCGACCATCGGTTCCCCCCGAGGACTCGGGGCGACCGGGCTCGTGAGCTGGGTCCACGCTCCGGCGTGGAAGGTCCAGGTATCGTTGTAGAAGTGGAAGTACGTCGGCGGAACGAGGCTTCCTCCGTGACCAGCGAACATGACGACCCGGGAGTTCCCTGCGTCGTAGGCCATGCCGGGCACCCGCCGCGCGGGGGGGGAGGAAACGGGGAACAGCTGGGTCCACTTGCCGCCCTGGAACTTCCATGTGTCGTTCAGGTACGCCGTGTTGTTCGAACCCCCGAACATGACGAGGTACCCATCCGCCGCATCGTAGGTCATCCCCCCACCTCGTCGAGGTTGGGGGCTTGGAGACGGGTGGAGCTTGACCCACTTTCCCGCGGGGGTAAATTTCCAGGTGTCGCCGAGCAACGAGACCCGATTATGGCCACCGAACATCACGAAATAGCCGTCGGCCGGATCGAAGGCCATCACGTCCTCGGCTCGAGCGCCGGGGAGCGGACCGGGAGTCAGGAGGCTCCAGTTCTTCGGGGGGCCTCCCGAACCGTTCGCCAGCAGGACCGGTCCCCCTCGGCCGAGCTGAGGGACCGAGCCGGTCCCCGGGTGTTGTGCTCCGAGTAGGGCAGCGGCGGGAATCAACAGAGAGAGCACGCTGATGACCGCGAACCCCCGGAGCGTGAGGATGACCATGTCGGCGGGTCGACCGCCACGCCCCGCTATAACACTCGCCTGAAATCGCAGCCTCAGGGCGGGACTGCGGTACCCGTCTCTCCTGGATGGCTATGGCCGTGGTTCGCCCTCGCGCCGTCGGGGCATCCGCCCAGCCTGGGAGCGGGTTAACCTCGCGAGTTTCAAGACTGTGTTCCAGTTCCGGCCCGTTCCTCGGGTCCCCAGCCGGCCCTCGAGGAAGGGCAGCGTGACCTTCGAGCGACCGACCCCATCGGGGTAGACGACGTAGGCGTGGCGGTCCCATCCGCGGGCGACCTCCGGCCCCGAGATCCCGATCGTGAGCGCCTTCCACGATGGAGGGTTGGGCACGGTTCGAAGGGCGTACAATAGCAGGTGCGACGGGTCGCCCTCGGCCTCCTTCGGGAACGGGTTGTGAGCGACGATCGCCGCCCATTCCTCAGCGGTTCGCACGAACGCGTCGGTCGTGAGCTTCAGGCGGCGGGTGAACTCGTGCTCGAGGAGCTCTTCGACCTCGTCCGTCGGTTGTGGCGGACCGACGAACACCAGGTTCCCGGACCCAAGGAGCGTCTCCACCCCGGAGTAGCCCATCCCCTCGACGGCCGACCGGAGTTCGGCCATCTCGACGCGCTGGTGATGGACGACATTCACGGCGCGCAAGAGGGCCACGTAGGTGGTCATGGCGTCCGCCAGGGACCGGTCCGAGGAGATAGAAAACCCCCCGGCCCCCCCACGGGGAGTGCCCCCAAGGGGCCGTAGAGACGGTGGGGTCGTCCTCCCACATCCCGATCGGGGGGAGGCGGACGAACAGTGTTACGAATTTTCAGAAGAGCATACTACTTTAACCCTGGCCGGCTCGCCCTGTTCGGATGGCCAGCTCGGACCCCCCTAGCGCCAACCCGCGGCCGGGAAACGCGGTCCTCTCCCCCCGGGAGAAGGTCCTGGTGGCCCTCCTCTACGCCGGGATCGGACTCGCCACCACCGCGGCATTCGCCCTCCTGTACTTCATCTCCGCCCGCTACGACATCCCACCGAGCTCCGCGGCCGGAGGAAGCTCGCTCATCACGACGGGGGCGACGTTCTTCAGCATCGGTCTCGCCGCCTACGTGTTCGGACTCCGACACGGCGTCGACGCCGATCACATCGCGGCGATCGACAACACGACCCGCAAGCTCCTCGCCGAGGACAAGCGCCCGCTCACCGTCGGGACGTGGTTCTCCCTCGGGCACTCGACGATCGTGGTGGGTCTCATCGTCGCGCTCGTCATCGCCACCGAATTCATCGATGCCCGCGTCGGTTTCCTACGCTCCACCGGGGCGGTGGTCGGAACCCTGGTCTCGGGATCGTTCCTCTGGCTGATCGGGTTCATCAACGTCCTCATCGTCCTCGAGGTGTATCGGCTGTTCCGGGCCCTGCGGCGGGGCGAGTACAACGAAGCCCAGCTCGAGGAGCAGCTCAAGAACCGCGGCTTAATGAACCGCTACTTCGGCCGACTCTTCGGCGTGATCAACACGCCGCGCCAGATCTAC
The DNA here is from genome assembly GCA_013290045.1 of Methanobacteriota archaeon. Taxonomy (GTDB): domain Archaea; phylum Thermoplasmatota; class Thermoplasmata; order Lutacidiplasmatales; family UBA184; genus Lutacidiplasma. Next base: position 5,013 of record JABCYU010000057.1, read on the forward strand.
CCCGTGGGCGTCCTCTTCGGCCTCGGCTTCGACACCGCGAGCGAGATCGCGCTCATCGCCGTCACCCTGGCCGTCGGGCTGTCGAACATCCCGATCTATGTCGTGCTCGTGTTCCCGCTCCTCTTCACCTGCGGCATGGTCCTGGTGGACACGACGGATGCCATCACGATGCGATTCGCCTACGGATGGGCGTTCCTCAAGCCGATCCGGAAGATCTACTACAACCTCACCGTGACGGTAATCTCGGTGCTCGTCGCGTTCCTGATCGGAGCGATCGAGCTCCTTTCCGTGCTGGGCTCGGAGCTCAACCTGACGGGCACGTTCTGGGGATCCATTGACCACCTGAGCTTCGAAGACCTGGGGTTCGCGATCATCGCCATCTTCGTCGTCACCTGGGGGGTCGCGTCGGCCTACTACCGGTACAAGCGATACGACGACCTCCAGCTCCCCGGTGCGGCCCCCTCGACGCCGCCGGCCGGGTGAGCTCGGATGGCGAAGCGCGTCGTGCGTCTCGGCATCTCCCTCGAACCCGAGCTCTTAGGATCGCTCGACCGCTGGGTTCGGGCCCGGAACTCTCCCAGCCGCTCGGAAGCGGTCCGGTTCCTCGTCCGCAAGGAACTCGCCGAGAAGGGTCTGGAGGATCCGGAGTCGGACGCGGTTGGAACGGTGACGCTCCTGTACCGGCATGATGCGCCGATGGTGCTCCGGCGGCTGACCGCCGTCCAGCACCGGTGGGGGAGTCACATCCAATCGTCGACCCACCTCCACTTGCGGGGCGAGGCCTGCGTCGAGGTCCTCCTCCTCGTGGGCAAGCGGCGCGAGATCGAACGGGCGGCGGAGGATATCCGCGGCGTCAAGGGGATCCTCCAAGGACGTTTCACGACGATGACCCCCGGGATCGCCGGCGCGGCCACCGGCCATCTCCATCCCCATCGCGGGTGAGCGCGGAGCCCGGTGCCCGGGCGCCGGTCGCGAAACTGGTTATGGGGGATTGCGTCTCCCTGACCCGATGGCGCCTGGCACCGCCCGACGCGACGGACGAGCAGCGAACAGCAGTACTAGGCCCGTCGCGGTGTACGAATTCCGCCAGAGGTTCGGCGCGCCGATCGACTTCGTCTACCGATGGTGCACTGACTATTCTCCGGACGATCCGGGTCTCGAGAAGGAGCCGTACACTCGGCGGGTCCTCCGACGAGGACCTCGTCTAGTCGTCTACGAGGACCTCTACGATACCGACCACGGGTGGATGTGGAGCCGGCAGGTCGTGACCCTCCAGCCTCCCGATCGCTGGCACGCCGAAGCCACGGGAAACTATCGGACCTGGACGCTCGACTACGAGTTGCGGACCCTGCGCGACGGCGCCACGGAGCTTCGGTTTCGAGGAAGGCGGCGGTCGACCCTACTGGGGGGACAGAATCCGCCCAAGGCCCGGCTCGAGAGGGAGTTGCGAGCCTCGTGGGCGAATTTCGCCAAAGCGTTGGAGCGCGACTACCGCCAAAAAGGACCGGGTTCGTAGACTCGGTGCTGCCCCGAGGATCCAATGGTCCGGGGAATCTCGGGTTCCGCGGGGCCGGCCTGTATGGCGGGGGAGTCCGGCCCCTGCCGACTGGCCTCGGTGCGAGCGCTCCGGAGCTGTCGGGCCGGCAGACGGAGGAGGTCATCGCGCGCCCCCATAGATTTAAGGCGCGTATCCATCCCAGAGTCCGGTAGCCATGAGCGGCGAAGTTGGACACTTTGAGATCCCAGCGGACAAGCCCGAGCGAGCGCGGAAGTTCTACGCGGCGGCCTTCGGGTGGAACATGACCGAGATGCCCGGAATGGATTACACGATGGTTTCGACCGGTCCGGTCGATGAGAAGGGGATGCCGAAAGGACCGGGGTTCATCGGGGGCGGCATCGGGGCACGCGGAGGTTTGCTCGAGCACCCGGTGGTCACCATCATGGTCGACGACATCGAGATGGCCGAAAAGACAATCGAGAAACACGGCGGCAAGATCCTTCAAAAGAAGAAACCGATCGGGGACGGCTCGATGGGCTGGACCGGCTATTTCAAGGACTCCGAGGGCAACACCGTCGGCCTCTACCAGTGGCCCAAGGAGTGAGCTCGGCTTCGCCCCGGCTCGTCACGCCGTTTCTGGCCGCAACCACTTCCACGCTCCTGGGCCAAACGCGGGGGCCGAGAGTACGTCGACGCGCGCGAAGGGCCAGCGGGCTTGGCGCCCGGAAACTCTCCTCAGGAAATCGACCGCCCCCAGGGCGGTACCGAGGCGCGAGGGGCTGGCGGCCCACACGCGTTCTTAGTCGAGGTGCGACCCGCGACCTGGCTCGGCCCGCTCCTCTCTGGCAGCTCTCGCCGGTCCCGGCCGAGTAGGATGCGGCGTTCGTCGGTCGGAATCCGTCGGGCCGACCTGGGGGGGCGAGGTCCATCGAACGGGGCACCGGCCGAATCCACGCCCCGAAACTTAGATAGGTTCCACGCTACCCTCAGGGGAGCGCCGCCATGCCGTGGAAGTACGACGACGAATACTATACCGACTACACCCGCCGGACCTGGAACGAGTCGGTGGATTCGTACGGGTTGATCCTCGAGCAGCTGGCTCCGTTCGGAGAAGACCTCCTCCATGACCTGGCTCCCGCGCGGGGCGAATCTGTCTTGGACATGGGCACGGGGCCCGGCGAACCGGCTCTGACGATCGCGAGGTTGGTCGGCCCGACCGGCCGGGTGACCGGGATCGATCTCGCCGAAAGGATGATCGCCAAGGCTCGCGACGATGCGAAGTCCCGGGGGATCGAGAACGCCACCTTCCGCGTCATGGACTGTGCCCGCCTGGAGTTGGAGTCGGCCTCGTTCGACGCCGTGGTCTCCCGGTTTGGGTTTCAGATCTTCACCGACCCCGAGCGGGCCGCCCGGGAGGCGTTTCGGGTGCTTCGCCCCGGGGGTCGGATCGCCGTCTCGGTATGGGGGTTGGGCCCCCAGGTGCCGTTCATCGATGTGATCATCGGTCCCATGCTCGAACACGCCGAGCCCGACGAGACCGGCTATCTGCCAACCCCGTACGAGACGGGCGGGCCGGGCGAGATGGTCCGCTTCCTCGAATCCGCGGGGTTCCGCGAAGCGCGCGAGCGTCGCGTGGTCCACGTGTGCACGTTCTCCGACGAGGACGCCTATCTGCGCTCCGTTCTGTCCGGAACCCCCATCGGCCATTCGTTATCGGAGGAGAGCCCGGAGGTCCAGGCGGAAGTACTATCGAAGACCCGCGCGAATCTCCGTCGGTATGCCTCGAACGGTCGGATCGAGCTCCCGGGAGAGTGTGCGATCGTGACGGCTCGAACCGGCTGAATCCCCGTTCCCGGAGTCGGTGCCCAGGCCGGTCGACGCGTCCCCGTCGTCTTCGCCGAGCGGACCGAACCCCGACCTATCCGGGACGGTCGGTCGGCGGCCGGCGGGCCCGGAAGTTCCGACGCGCTACGCCTCGGGGCACCCGTCCCCGTCATCTCGGACCGGGAGCCGTCCTGAGACCCGGGGCCCTCCCGGAACGGTTCTAGGAGACACTCCGGGTCGTCCAGTTTCTCTGCCGGGTAGGAGTCCAGACCGAGCGGTTTAATATTCGCCGAGCCAGCACGCTGATGCGCATGTACCCCCCATCTCCAGGAACAGCCGGGATCACCATCCGCCCCCTCCGTCGCCCGCACGAGGGGAGTGGGTCCGGAGCGGGGCGCCCGGGCGAATGATCCTGCATTGGGCGGAACTACCGTGGGGTCTCTTCGGCCTACTGGTCGCCATCGGCGTGTTGGTCGGCTTCGCCGTGGTCCGCCTCCGCCGATCGCTCGCCGCCGGTCACCACCTGCCGCCGCTGACCCGGGAGACGTTCTCGGTGTTCACGGGCGTCGGCTCGGAGGCGCCCCCGGCGTTCCGAGGGTTCGCCTGGAAGTTCACGCTGACCTTCCTACTGCTGGGGACCGCGGCGCTCCTCCTTAGCCCGTGGATCCTCGGGATCTTCGACGGTCTCGTCCAACTCTTCACCTCGGTCGGCACGTGGCCGCGCGCGGAAATCGACTCGGTCCCCGCCGACTATGTTTTCCTCCTTTTTCTCGCTCTGTTCCTGACACTCGCCACGGTGGCGGGTCTCGAGTTCGATGCGGTGCGCAGCGACGCCTCTGCTCGACTACGCCCGATTCTCATCTTGGGAATCTACGTCCTCGCGGCCGCGCTCCTGGACGCCGGGATCGACTCGAGCCACACCCCGTTGGCGATCGCCATCATCCCCCGCTCTCTGCTCGGCGGAGCGTTCTACAGCGTGGCCCTTTTCGGACTCGCGAGTCGGCCTCGCCCGCTGCTCATCGTCACCGAGCGGCGCGACCGAGATCGGAGGCGTGCGCTGTTCACGTGCCTCGGAGCGAGCGTTGGCGCGGCGGTCGTCACCTACCTGCTCCTCTATCCCCTGTGGATATCCGCGACCAGTACGGTGGTCCGGGTCGCGTTCGTTCTCGTGATCCCTTCCCTCGCGGTCGTCTACTTCGGCCTGTTCGGCCTTGCCCTCTACCTTCGGGCGGACCGGCGCGAATCCGCGCACCGGTCCACCCTCCGGGAGTATCATCCTCCAATCTCGATCCTAATCCCGGCCTACCACGAGGCCACGACGATCGCCGAGACTCTGGCGAGGGTGGACGCGGCCGCGGCGGAATATCCGGGACCGGTCGAGGTGATCGTCGCGAACGACGGTTCCACCGATCGGACCTCGGAGGTCGCCCGAGCGGCGATCCAGCGGTTCCGTCATGCCTCGGGGCGGTGCCTGGACCTGGTTCACGGAGGGAAGTCGAGCGCCCTGAACGGGGCGCTCCTCGCCGCCACCGGGGAGGTGGTCATCCGGATCGACGCCGACACCCCGGTCGTCCGGTTCGCCCCGATCGTACCCTACTTCAGCGATCCCGATATGGGCGAGGTCCAGGGTCGCATCCTCCCGATACGAAGGAGCGGATGGATCGCGAGATTTCGCCTGCTCGAGGTGATGTGGAATCACGCCTTCTTCCGTCGGGCTCTCCTCATCACGGGGGCTGTCCAGGTCCTCTCGGGGAATTTCTGCGCCTTCCGGCGCGACCGCCTGCTCGCCGCGGGCGGATGGGTCCCCTGGAACGGGGAAGACGCGGAGATCGCCATCCGGTTCCTCCGGTTGGGTTACAAGATGCGGATGGACCTCGAATCGCTGGCGCTCGAGGACACTCCGGTCTCCCTCCCGCAACTCCTTCGGCAGCGTATCCGCTGGAACCGGGGCGGATACTTCTCGCATGCCTACCATTATGGCGCGTTCTTCGACGCACTGGAGTGCGGGGCGGCTTCGCTCTATTGGTGGCTCTGGTTGGCGATCCGCAGCGCGCGAAAGTACCTGGTCCTCGTATTCGCGGTCGCGCTGACGATCACGGCGCTCCCGCTCGACCTGTATCGGGTCCTCATCCTGATGGGGCTGATGTTCCTCCCTCGAGTGATCGTCCTCGCGTCGTTCCTCGTCAAGTGGGGGTTCCGTCGGCAGGCCGGCTGGGCCCTCGGTTGGCCGGTGCTGTGGATCTTCAAGTCGTACTTCTACCTCGAATCGGTCGGTACTCTCCTGCCCGGAAACACCCCGGAGTTCTCCGACTGATGCGCGGCGAATCGAAGGCGGCTCGACTATCCGGCTCGGAGATCCGCTGCTCGCTACGGCCTCGAGGAGGGCACTCGGGTAGGGAGCGCCGGAGGCGGCCGTACTGGGGGGCGGTGACGGGTGGGAGCGGGCTCGTGATCGCCGTCGCCGTCGCGGCCCTACTCGCCTTTCCGCCGGCACCGCCGATCCGGGGCGGAGACCCGACCTCGGCCTCGTCCGTCGGGTCCCCCACGATGGCCGTGTTCGGGGCCCCGGCGCCGCACGCCGGGGCGGTTCCGGTGAACCTATCGGACTCGGGGGCCCCGTTCGACCTTCCGGCCGATTTCTGGGGCTCGACGGTGCCCGTCGATTCCTCCGTGGTGGCGAACGAATCGGAGTTCATCAACGCCTCCCCGGCGCGGATGCTCGTCTGGCCCGGAGGGGGCTTCGGAGACCGGTACGATCCGATCGCGCGAACCCTCTACGGAGACGGAGGCGTCGGGGCCGCGGCGGCGTCGAACGCGACGGAGTTCATCGAGCTATGTCGGGAGGTCGGTTGTCAGGCGATCTTTCAGGTCCCGGGGGAGATCAACTCCTCTACGTTCGCGGCGCGCTGCGTGACCTACATCGAACAGACGTTGGGCTTCCACCCGCTCTATTGGGAGATCGGCAACGAGCCGGCCCTCTGGGACCACTTCGGCCTCCCCTGGGCGAGCTGGAACGCCACGCAGGAACAGGCACCCACCCCTCAACAGTATGCCCAGTTGGTCTTCCGATACGCCGAGGCGATGCGGGCGGTGGACCCTTCGATCCGGATCCTGGGACTTCCGGGATCCGGCGCTCGCGGGAGCGCGGAGGCGCCGTGGGTCAGCGCGGTGGGGGCCGTGGATGGGGCGTTCATCTCCGGTCTGGCGATCCATGCGTACCCCGCCGGGATCGGCCCGGCCCACCCCAGTCTCTCCGGATTCCTCTCCAGCGTGAGCGACTCGAGCTCTCTGACGAGCCGCCTCCCGCTGGATCGAGCGACGCTGGCCGCCGCCTGCCGTTCTTGCCCCGCCCTGCCGTGGTTCGTGACCGAGCTCGGGTCGGCGGTGCTCTCCGGTACCTACGATCCGTACGTCGAGGGCGTTCCCGACGCGGTCTATCTCGGCTCGGAGGTCGTTCAGGCTCTCGCGTCCAATATCACCAACCTCGACACGTTCGGGGTACGATTCACCAACCCGGGCTCCTGGGAGAACACCACTTCGGTCGTCCACCCTTCGTATACGCTGTTCTCCGGCTTGCTCTCCCGCCTCGGGGGCAGGGTCCAGCTCCTCGGGGTCTCTGGCGGAGTGGGCGGGGTCTACGCCGTCGAAACCGTGCGATCCGGAACTGCGCCGGCCACCGATCTGTTCGTGGTCAACGCAAACACGAGCGCGGCGATCCAGGTCGCCACCACGGCGCTCGGCAACCTGGCCTCGGGTCCGCTGGAGACGTGGAACTGGAACGTCAGCACGGCGGAACCCGTCGCGTCGTTCTGGCCCCAGGGACTCTCCCGTGGGGTCACCGTACCGCCCGTCAGTCTTCTTCTCGTGGAAGCCTCGACGCCCGCCTCCGTACCACTCCGGGTCACCGAAAGCGGACTTCCTAACGGGGCTCGCTGGTATCTGTCGGTGGACCACCGGACCGAGACCACGGCGACGAACGAGTTGACCTTCCTACTTTCGCCCGGTCGATACGGAGTGGAGATGGGACCACCGGAGCTCCTCCCCGACGGCGGACGACGGGTGGGGTTCGCGCCGACGAACATCTCCATCGCCACCTCGCCCGCGACGTTGAGTGTCGGTTTTGGCGAACAGTTCCTACTCCTTCTCGCCACGAGCCCCGCGGGCACGGGGGACGTCCTGCCCCACTCGGGGTGGTACAACGCGAGCGGACCGGTTTCCCTCGTGGCGATGCCACGCCCAGGCTACACGTTCGTCGGGTGGTCGGACAATGGAACCGGGGGGTACTCGGGGTCCGCGGCCCACTCCTCCGTGTCGCTCAAGGGTCGAACCACGGAGGTCGCGACCTTCGCTCCACTGGCCGACCCGCCGAACTCGGTCGGCGGTCCCGCTCTCCTCCACAGTCTTCCCGCGGGCTCGACCCTGCCGATCGCGGCGGGGCTGATCGGAGCGGCGTGCCTCATCAACTTTCACCGCCGCCGCCTTACACCCCCGCCCGGAGCAGCCGCCCGGGCGAAACCGTGAACCGCGCTTGCGGATCCGGCCGGGTCGCGCGGTTTGCGGTCGGAGTGCGCGCCCGGTCACGGACGAGCCGGTGTCCGCTCGCGGAGCCGCACCGCGGCCGACCGCCCGGTGAGGTCAGGCGTTCGCCCGGATGGCGCACTCCAGCAGCTCGAGGGCGAGAGCGATGTCCCGAGCGGCGAGGATCGAGACCGCGACCCACTCCGCCTGAGGGCCTCCGGTTCGCACGCGTCGGTCCAGCGACCCATCCGCTCGGCGTTGCCGGATCTCGAGCTTCGTAAGTCGAACATCGAAGCGGTCGTCCCCGTGGAAGTGGGCGATCTCCCGCTCCGCCACGAAGTAGCTGAACCCGTCGCCATGGCGCGAGGGCCGCCGATCCAGGCTCGCCAGCTGGGAGATCCGCCGCTCCAGCTCCTCACGGTACGTCATCGTTCCGTCGGTCCCCAAGGGCGCGGCGGGTAAACGGTCCTGCTCGGGCACTCCAGCCCGTGACACCCCGCAAACGGTTCGAGCCGCCGGAGGTCCCGGGCGCCGTCTCGTTCCGGTGAACCCAACCAAACTGGCGCGTCGGGTTTATCCCTTCCAACCCGTCCCGCGTCGTAAGCAGGGGAACGACGGTGGGCGGATTCGGAGGGGCGAGGTTCGTGTCCCTGGCGGTCCCGTGCCTGGCCGTTGCGACCATTGGACTCCTCCTGCCAGCGGCCTTCGGGGGCCTCACCGGTCCTGGGATTCCGATCACCCCGGCGGCCCCTACACTCCACAAGTGGGTCGATCTCTCCAAACGCTCCGGGGTCGCCCCGTCGGCCCGCCAGGCGTACGGGATGGCGTACGACCCGAACCTCGGCGCGGCGATCCTGTTCGGTGGCAACTCCCCGAGCGGCACCTCCCTCAACGATACGTGGGAGTTCGTCAACGGTCACTGGAAGAACCTCAACCTGACCGGGAGCTCCGCGCCCTCGGCCCGATGGTCGGCGGGCCTTGTCTTTGACCCGGGGCTGGGTGGCGTGCTGATGTTCGGAGGCCAGAGCAGCTACCTCTCGTTCTGCGGGATCGCGTGCGCGTTGAACGACACCTGGGTGTTCAACTCGACGGGGTGGCACAACCTCAACCTCAGCGTCGCCCCACCTCCGCAACCGGCGACCTCCCTCGTCTATGACTCCCATGACGGGTACGATCTGCTGCTCACCCACCCGGTCGGAATGCCGTCGTATGCCGAGGAGTGGCGGTTCGCCGGCGGGAAGTGGGTCAACGCCACCTCCACGATCACCGGGACCCTCCCGAACCTGGGCTTCTTCTACGCCGATGACGCGACGGATGGATTCGTCCTGCTGTTCGGCGGGGATACCGGGTGCCAGGGCGCGGGGCTCACCTGGATGTACCGGAACGGGACGTTCCACAACCTGACCTCCCGCCAGAACGTCACCCCCACGGCGACGATGGGGAGCCACGCGATCGC
>JABCYU010000058.1 GCA_013290045.1 Methanobacteriota archaeon
ACAAGGCATCAGGGAAGGAGTTCAGGAGCACCCAACACAAGGTCAGCAAACATCGTCGGCCGCTCTGGACGCGACACTAGGCGCCGCCGTCCTCGTGGAGATTCCCATGGCGATGGTCGTCTTACCTCGACTCTTGGCCTACCGACCGAATCGGTGGGTGAACATCCTCGTGGGGGCGCTGATGACCGTCGTCCAAGCGGCGACTCTGTTCGTTGGGACTCCGACCTTGTACTACGTATTCTTCTCCGCCATCGAGATCGCGACGACAGGGTTCATCGTATGGAGCGCGTGGGCGTGGCGCGACCTCGGAGCCGGGACCGTCCCCGGACCCGTCGTCGCTCCGACGGCATAGGCCTGGGTCCGCGGGGAACGCGAGCGCGGGCCCAAGTCCCGCCACCCGGTGGCCCCCGGGGGACGTCGAGGGGTCGGCGTCGATCAGAGCCGTGGAATGGACGGAGTACGGTTCCCCCGATGGCCTCGACCCCGTGGACGTGCCGATGCCGGTACCGGCTGCCGGAGGCATCTTGGTCCGGATTCGCGCGACCGCAATGGCAAGAGGGGTACGGTAGTCGCCGGCGATGTTGACCTCCTTGGCTTGGATATCACGATCTGGATAGGAGATCACGGAACGCCCTCGAGGCAACGCGGGCTGCCCGGCAACGAAGAGAGCCGGTACTGCAGGGCTACATGTGGGGAGCGAGGTCCGGAAGTCTGCATGCACGACCTCGTTTTCTCACTTATGTGGGGGTGAGGACGACTCGAGAGCTGAACCACTGCTAATGCGGCGCCCACGTGTGGATGCCGCTCTGGCGGAGTTGCCCCCGAGGAGGAGGTATCTCACCTCGCCGGAGGCGATGAACCTCGCGCGGGGGTTTAAAACGGCTCAGAGCGAATGTTTTCCGTCCCGAGGATGGTATGCAGCTCGCGACAGATCGCTGTGAGATTTCTCTGGCCCTGCGCTATGCCTTCTGGGAATACCCAGCGGCCCGAACTCTCATTGACGAGACCTGGTCCGAGGATGGCGACATGCATCGGCTGCTCCAGAGCGAATGCGAGGGAGGGGCGGGGGAATCAGTGACTCCTCACCGGTATTGGGTCTGCCAGGGCCACGCCCTCCTCCTTCCAGTCCTGGACGAGGTGATCGCGCTGCACGGTGACACTCCGCTCACCTTGGCTCTGGTGGAGGAGTAGTCGCCGGGGGGCCAGGTCTCCTCGTCGAGATCGGCGCGAAGGTGCAGCGTATGTTGCGCCTCGGGAGGTCTTGTCAGCCCCGCGACGAGCAGGATCTCACGACCGGAATCCAAGGTGATAGCGCCTGAGGTAGGGTCCACGACTCCGGTTCTAGCCAACTCGGTTCTCCTGACCATGGTCAGCCGCACCCATCGCCTCCGTTTGCGACTCGCGATGCTTTCATTAGGTCACGCGGGGTTCCGCCTCCGCCGGGTCCCACCCAGTAGAATTGCTCGAGTACGAACCCAGGGCCACCACGATGATGGGCACAATGAGAGGCGGCCCGCTACGGGTCCGTAGGTTCGCGACGAGCATTGGCATGTGGAGTGCCGTCTGCGCACTCCTGGTCTTTAGCCCAGCCGTGGCGACCGGACCCTCCTCTCTCCTGAACAGGACGATCACGGCGCCTTACCATGGTTTCGCTGTGACGTTCGACTCGCACGGGGTCGTCGGCTGTGGCGCCGCGCGTGTCGTCACGCCGGCTTTCTTCCACTTCGCGCGAGGGGTTGGGGGGTTCAGTGATCGGGCAAAAGCGAGCTCTTGCGCCGGAAACAGCTCATCCTCCGGGTCGGCCAGCGCGGTCCTGGAGACCTACGTCAAGACCCCGTACCACGCCGGATCGCCGACGATCTTTGCGAACCTGACCCTCAACATCACCGGGCACTACCTCTTGAACTCCGGGACGTGCACGCTTCTGGGGACCCCGAAGCTCGCCGACTGTGTACAATTCTCCGCCTACTATGTGTACGGGTACTCCTACCTGATCGACAACACCACGGGCAATCGTTCGTACCCTTCCTCGGCGTGGTCCGGCTCGCTGAACTTCTCGGAGAACGTGACCACCTGCAAGTCGGGCGTGTGTATCTCCAACCTGCAGGGCAGTGCGACGTCGTCCTGCTGCTCAACCAATCTTTCGTTCCGCTTCCATCCTGGAAAGATGGTCAAGACCGACAAGTACCTACTCCTGCTGTATCTGTACGGTGGGGCGCAGGTCGTGCTTTCGACCCACAGCATGCGCATCTCCGGAGCGTCCGGTTCGGCGTCCTTGAACTTTGCCGCGCTGGGAAACGGCGTGACCCTGACCTCGATCGTTGAGACCTGATCCGAGGCGTCCGACGCAGGTCGGTCGGCGGATCCCTCCCGGGCAGCGCCTCCGTGGAAGACTCGATCGGGTCTTTTGGGGTCCCTTCAAGCGCCCGCGGGCCCCGGGACTGATCGCCTCGGTTCTGCGAGCCGCCTGAAGACATCGCGGAACGATTCCTCGCCACCCTTCCGGGTTTTTCGAGTGCGGAGTAGGCCACATTATCGAGGGCACCCGCACGGCAAGCCATGGCGTCATGAAATATCGATGACCCCCACATCGAGCGGCGAAAGTCGTCGGTGGGTACCGTAGCCTCCTGTCGATAGCATGCTAGGGACTCCAGGCCAGGATGGCGATCAGGTTGAGGGAGAACCCGTTAGCTACGGGAACGGGCGGGGTTCACCGAACGAACGCGACCAGACGTGTACCGGCCAACGTCATCGTCGCATGGGCGGAGCCGGCCCCCCCTCGGATCACGGTGTCCAGGTGCGCGACGAGGTACGTCCAGAACGTGTAGGCGTGCCCCTTCACCAGGTGCGCGTTGATCTGGAACAGGACAAAAAACCCCCGGACGGAGTAGAGCACCGTGTGGGCACCGATATTCTGGGGGCCCGACCAGTTCGACAGGCCGCTCCACTGCGAGAGGTTCTGGACATTCGATCCACTCGTCGTGTCGTTCAATTGGGCCACTTCGCTCAAGGAGGCAGAGGCGTAGCAACCGTTGCAGTACGACCGGTTGACGGTCGTGAGGTTTCCGGCATAGCTCACGTTCCAGTACACGTAGAGGGTCCGGGCTCCCGTGCTCGCCGCGATGAACGAACCTCCGGTCAGGCCGATCCTCGCCTCGACGACCGCCGTCGTCCACCGCGGGGATGAGCAGTTTCGCGCGTCCGCCTCGCCTCGGAAGCCGACTCGACCCGTGGTCAGGTTGAACGCGGGAGCGAGCAGGATTCGCGTGTGCGTATGGCAGCCGGAGACCGTCGTAAGGACCGACGTGAAAGGCGTTCCGACGAACGGCGGTCCGGTCCTGATCTGTGGTCCGACGGCAGCTGTCGGGGGGGCGAGCAGCACGATCACGAGAGCGACCGCCGCCACGCCGGACGTGCATGAGAACCGGACCGGCGGACGTCGCCCGTCGGCGAGTCGATAGGCGACCGCTTGACGGGCTGCACACAAATCTCGCATGATCGGTTCGCTGGTGCGGGTCCTACGCCGGGCAACCGGTGGGAAGCTTCGGCGAGCCATTTAGGTTGCGGTGCCATATTCCCGCGTCGCCGTCGGTGGCGCGGAGAATCAGCGAGAGGTGGGCAAATGGTGGCTTTGATATCCTTCGGCCCCGTTCGGGGACCTACCCTCAGAGGACCGAGATGGGGACCCCCACGAGGCGGACAATCGACTATCAGCTCCCTCGGGTAATGCGCCTCTTACTTTCGCCGTCACCTCAATTGACAGGCGGTGTTGCCCGTGCCGGTGCTGCGAGCACTTGCGCCCTGGTCGCCATCGCGCTCCTCGCCTCTGGCATGACAGTCGGGGCAGTGCCGAATTCCACGACGATCGCCGCCCCCTACCACGGCACGGTTTTCCTGACGAATTCGACCGGGATCTATGGTTGCGCCAAGGCCACTGCTTGGGCTTCCCCGCATTTCGCGCTCAAGACCGGGACAGGCGGTCTCGGCGTGCGCTCGTCCTCGAAGGGTTGCGGGGGTCCTGGTGGCACCGGGTCGGAGACGGCGTCCATCGCGGTGAGCGTGTTGGTTCGGTTCGCGACGGCCGGATTCCACCGGATCGCTGAGAGCGTCTCCGTGAGGGCGCTGGAGACGGAAGCAACCGTCTTGGGTCATTGCGCCCCACGTTCCACAGCCAACTCCTACTGCACCGCCTTCGCCAACCAGAGCATCGAGTCGTACGCCGCCCTGGTGGACTCGACCAATGGAAGCGCCCTCTATTCCTCCAACTTCTTGTCCACTTACAACTCCTCTCTCAATTACAGCTACTGCTCCCGTGGCTCGTGCCATTCGTATTCCGTGAACACTCAACGCGGGAGTCTCGGCGCCATCACGTTTTACGTGAACGGATCGTTCAAGTCAGGGCACAAGTACGTCTTGATCACGTTCGTCCTCAGTGCCGTGGCCGCATCGACCGGTGCCTACCAGTCTGGCCTCACCGGTGCGAGCGCCTCCTCCCGATTGGACCTGCAGACCGCCGGGAATGGCTTCGTGCTCACGTCGATTTCGATAACCTAGTCCGAGCTTCCTTGGCGCCGCCACGTCCCCTAGGAGCGTGCCCCCCCATAGACAGAACACGCTCCCTCCGGGGGAGGCCCACCACTATCAATCGTGGGAGTCCCTGAAGAATAGCTCGGGCATACGGGGCGGGCACCGTTACCTGAAACCTCATTCTGCAGGTTCTTAACTCAGGCGCGGCGAACGGCCCCCCGCGCGGGATGAGGAGTGCCGACGGTAGACGGATCCGCGACTCCCGTACGATCGTCCATCCGGGGAACCGTGCCTGCGGCGTCTCGATCAGGGGAAGGTCCGCGAAGCGATGACGACGCGGGTGGTCACCACCGACGCAGCCTGGTCGATGGAGAACGCTTCTCGGCTGATGCGGCAGTTCGGTGTGAAGCGCCTCCCGGTCGTCTCCGGCGACCGGCTCGTCGGCATCGTGACGAGAGAGGAGGCGGTGGACGCCCCGAACGTCGTTCCTCGGGCCGCCGGTCCCTAGAGTCGCCACCACCTCCCATTTGACGGGCTACGGCGCCGATAGAAGACGTCGGTCCTCCGCGACGACCGTCGCCGCTCGCCGCCCGGGGACGAAAGGGATCCCGGCAACGGGCCGCCGGCGGCTCAGCCCTGAGCGACGGGAAACGCCGCACTGGCGGAGAGGCTTTCGCTCGACACCGAATCCCACTGCGCGAGCAGACGCAACGAATCGCGGCCTCGTTCGGTGATCCGGTATTCGTCCCCCTGGCGGCCCAGAAGCCCGTCGTCGACGAGCCGGTGCAGATGGAAGGAGAGCTTCGGGGAATCGTCGATCCCGGCGGCCCGGAGCCCCTCGGAGAAGGTCATCGGGCCCTCTGCCGCCCTCCGCATCACGGCGCGTCGGATCGGGTTCGACAGCGCCTCGAGAGTGGACCCGGTCAACGGGCCGGCGAGAACGGAGCGGAGGTCCTCGGCCTCGGCTTCGGTCACGTGGCGGGGGTCGAACGTGACGACGAGCGGTCCGTGCCCTTTCAACCGCTCGGAGAGTCCGGTGACGAAGCGCACGAACTCGCCCCGGCGGTTCTTGTGGAACAGGCGGTCGACGCCGTCCAGGATCACACCGGGTCGCGGATTCCCCGGCAGGAACACCTCCACGGCGTCCCGCACCAGGGCCGGTTCCTTGGGAACCGGCACGGCGGTGACGTGGGGGACCGGAGGCGCCGGCGCATCGCTCACCCACAGGACGGACAACCCCCCCGAGCTCCATCGCCTCGCCACATGTTCGACCGTGGCGGGGGAACTGGCCTGCCCCTGGAATCGCCGTTCGTCCTCGGCCCCGGCGAGGACCCGCTGGAGCTGGGCGATCTGGAACGGTTTCGTCAGGTAGTCGAACGCGCCGAGCTTCATCGCCTCGACGGCGGTTCCCACGGTCGCGAACCCCGTGATGATGACGACCAGCACGCGTGGCCAGCGTCGGCGGACCTCGGCCAGGAGCTCGAGGCCGCCGTGCCGGGGCATCTTGAGATCGGTGAAAATGAGGTCGAAGTCGCCGGAGTCGATCGCTTCCAGCGCCTTCGGCACCGACGCGGCGGAGGTCGCCTGATGCCCATCCTGCTCGAGGAGATCCGACAGTTCCTGACGGAAGACCTCGTTGTCGTCGACGACCAGCAGGCGCATCGGCCGAAGACAGCGGGCCTCGGAGATAGGGGTTTCGCGCCGGAGGAACGAGGCCGTGTACCCTCGAGGGGGTCAGCGGATGTCGAGGGGCGGCGACGGGGCGATCAAAGGGAGCGCGATGACGAAGGAGGCGCCTCCGGAAGGGTTGTCGCGGAGCGCGATCGAACCGTGGTGCGCCTGGAGGATGCCATGACAGATCGCCAGCCCGAGCCCCGTGCCCTTGCCCTCGGGTTTCGTGGTGAAGAACGGTTCGAAGATGTGCGGGAGCGCCTCCGGCGAGACCCCCGGGCCGCTGTCGGTGACCTCGACCTCCGCCTCGTCAGGCCCCCGGCGCACCTCGATACGGACCGTTCCATGGCCGTCCATCGCCTCGCAGGCATTGTTGAGGAGGTTCGTGAGGACCTGCATGAGCTGGTTGCGGTCCCCCCACACCGGCAGCGGTTCCGCCGGATACCGCTCGTCGAACTCCACATTCTCCGACTGCTTCCCTTTCAGAAAGGCGAGGGCCTCCCGGGTCACTTCGACGAGGTCGACCTTGGAGACCTGGGGCTCGGCCCGTCGCGCGAAATCGAGGAGCCCGCGGACGATCCGTCCGGCCGTCTGCACTTGGTCGGTGATCGTTTCGGTCCGGGAGCGGACCCACGGGTCGGAGGACCTCCGGTGGATGCTTTCGGCGATGAGCATCACGTTGGCCAGCGGCGTGTTGATCTCGTGGGCAACGCCGGCCGCGAGCTGGCCGATCGAGGCGAGTTTGTCGGCGTGTTCGGCGGCCCGTACCCAGGCTCTCTGCTCCGTGAGGTCGATCGCGACGCCGAGGTAGTGGGTCGTTTCGCCGAGCCCGTTGCGGATCGCCGTGATGCTGAGGAACACCGGCCGTTCCTCCCCCATCCGGTCCCGGTTGGGCAGCTCCCCCGACCAGTAGCCTCGAGCCGGATCGAGGAGGTCGCGCCACATCCGGTCGTACAGCTCCTTGGGGGTCTTCCGCCCGCGAACGAGGTTGGGCTTGCGACCGATGCACTCGGCCCGCGAGTAGCCATAGATCCGTTCGAAGGCGGGGTTGACGTCGACCAGCGTGCCGTGCCGATCCGTGATCTCGATCGCGTTCGAAGACGACAGGAAAGAGGCGCGAAACAGCGTGGTCAGCTCGCGTTCACGGACCTCGTCGGTCACATCGCGGAACCGGAGCACGGCCCGGGGCGGTTCCCCCGGTCGTTCGAGGGCGGGTCGGATCTCCAAGTCCAAGAAGCGGGGCCCCTGGGTCCCGCCGTACGAGGCCCGCAGCGCGGCGAGCGAGACCGATTCTTGCCGGCGGAGCGTTCGGTCGATCGCCTCCGAGAGTCCTTCGCCCGCCACGGAGACGGGAACCACCACCGTCAGCAGGTCGGCCCCGATCAAGGCGGGTTGCTCCCCGACGATCGACCGGAACGCCGCGTTGGTCCACACGACCGCCCTCGGATGCTCGAGGACGGCGATGGGGTCGGGCAGGGCGTCGAGGACCGCGCTGTGGAACCGATCGGTCCGAACTTCGCCGCTCACCGACCCCCGGGGAAGGCAATCGCGCGAGCCTGAAAGCGGCTCCGCCGCGCGTCAATCTTCTTTGACGGGTAGTTCAAGTCTCGACAACCCCAGGCAAGCCCGATGGCGGAGCCCATCGTCCTCCTCGTATCCGAGACGGTGAGCCTCGGAAACTCCCTCCTGGAGCTATTCGCATCCGACGGGATCCCCGTTGAGGCGACGGACGACCCGTCGTCGAAGTTCCGGCAGTCGCCCATTCAGGCCGCCCTCGACTTCCCCGTGATCGTGTCGGCGTGCAATGAGCGCCACTGCGAGACGGCCCGACGGTGGAAGCGCGGGGAGATCCCCGGGGTGGACCTGGTGGTGGTCGGGACGCGGGACCCTTCGCTCGTCTCCCAGGGTCGACTCCATCTTGTTCCGCTACCCGTCGTGCCCGGCCAGCTCCTGGAGCTCGTCCGCGGATTGCTCTCCGCGGAAGAGCCCTCCGGAAACGTCCCACCGGTGCCCTGAGGCCGGTCGCCCAACCTCCGACCCCCTGCCCCCGGGGACCATGGGAGCGCCCACAGCGCGACCGGGCGACGCCACCCGCTTGGATCGACCTCCTCGAGCCACCCGTAGTCCCACGAGCCCACGCAACCCGGGCCCGGCCAGGGCCGGTTCTCCCTGAACGGGGGCCTAGCCGATCGTCAGTCCGCCCACCATCGGGCCGTGCGCGCTCGTCTCCTCGGCCATGCAGCTCCACGAAAAGGTGCCGGGGAGGTCCATCAGCAGCGTGAAGGAGACCACGGAAGGGGTCCCGGCATTGGGAGCCACCGGAATCGGGATGTTGAGGTCGTATCCCCCGGCGACCATCGTGAAGGTGTGAGAAACCAGATCCGGCGGAAGCGCACCCACCATCGGTCCGCTCAGGCGACCCATCATTCCGTTGCCCATGTGGACCATCATCTCGGCCATTGTTCCGCTGACGTTCATGTACCGGCCAGACACGGAATGGGGCATCGGGTCCCAGTTGGTGATCGTGATGTCCACCTGTTCCGCTCGGGGGATCTGAACGACCTCAGGGGAGTATCCGAAGGTGCCGGTGGCGGGGTCCTCCACGATGCTCAGGGCGATCGACGCGCGAGCACCCGGGGCACTCGACACGACATAGACGGCTGCCCCGGCGAGGCCGAGTACGACTGAGACAGCGATACCCACGAGGAGCCTGGCCCGTGGGGTCGATGACGGCTGCATGGTCGTTCCACTTCCGGACGGTCCATTACGGTTCGGTAAAACCGGCTTGACAACTCCTGCTTCCGGCGGAGGGCGAAGGGCCGGAGTGAGCTCCGGTCGCGTGCCGCGCGACGAAGCGATCGGACCCCCGCGTTCCTATCGAGGCCTTCACGGTTGGGGTGGCCGTGGACCGCGGTGGAGTAGGGCCCGGGTCGCATCCCGTGGGCGGCTCTCGACTCGTTCAGGTCACCGAGATGCTGCCGGCCATGTAGCCGGCCACCCCCATGGGCGGCGTTCCGTATGGATCGGTCCCGACGCCACACGGGACGATGCAGTACCAGAGGAGCGTGCCGGTCCGGGTCACGTCGAAGCTGAACTGCACGATGCTGAGCCCCGGACTGAAGACCTGGACCCCCGCCGCGGGGATATTGAAGGAATGGGCGATGTTGACCGCCGGCACGAGCCCGACGCTCGTCCCGTTGATCTTCTCCAGGCCGTCAATAGTTCCCTTCACCGGGCAGGGGCAGGCCACCCAGGTCATCGGGGCGTCCTGATCATTGATGGTGATCGTGATTCGACCCACCGGAACGGTGAAGTTGGCCGGGGTGAATTGGGGCCATCCGTTGGCCGGGTTGACGCTGACCGACAGGTTGACGTACGAGACCGGTCCCGGCGGGAGACTCCCTTCGGACGACCCCCCCTGGCTCGGGAGCACGGCGATGAGGCCGAATCCGACGCCGAACGAGAGGAGGGTTCCGGCGACGAAATACGTCACGAGGGTGCGGCTCGAGAGGGTGTCGGACCACCGGTGCGGGGTCGGCCAACCGGCGGGGAGAAACGTCGCCCCTCGGGTCGCCCAAGCGCGGCGGACCCACCGGTCGACCGATAGGGACTGGCCGGCCCCACCGATGACCAGGACCGCGTAGATGA
The DNA here is from genome assembly GCA_013290045.1 of Methanobacteriota archaeon. Classification (GTDB taxonomy): domain Archaea; phylum Thermoplasmatota; class Thermoplasmata; order Lutacidiplasmatales; family UBA184; genus Lutacidiplasma. The sequence goes on from JABCYU010000058.1 coordinate 9,847, forward strand.
GGATGTACAGCGGGTGGGCACCAACGTCGGTCCCGCCCGGAAACAGGAACGTGCTCCCGAACTGCGTGGCGATCAGGACCGCCGAGAAGAACGCGCCGGCGAAGCAGGCGAGACGGGTGGTGACCCCGAGGAGGAGGGCGACGGTAAGATAGGCGGTGATGAGCGCGATGGCCCAGGAGAAGAACAACGGGTTCGACGCGACGAATTCGGCGAACCCTGGACCCCCGATGGTCGTCGGGGCGAACGACCTGGCGGTCTGGGAGAAGGTGGTCCAGTACCCGTTCTGCGGATCGACGATGTACACCAGATTCAGCAGCCAGATCAGACCCGCCCCGATTCGCAGCAGTTCGATGACCGGAGGGTTCCGCCATGACGCGGCGGCTCCGCCCGCGGACCGGTGCTCGACCTGCGATGAGCCTGATGCAAACGCTCCGAGCGGAGCCGGTGCGGCCGTTGGTGGCATGGACGGCTCCGCGCTGGGCGGGCTTCCGGGCATGTGGCCGTCGAGTTGGGCGCGCCACATAACTCTGGAGTCAAGCGGGGCTGACGGGGCCCCCGTTCACGGGGACCGCACCCCGCCCGTCCACGATCCGGAACTCGCGGCATGTTCTTCCGGCTCTCCATGCCGCCTTTCCGTCTATCTCTGGCCGGGCCACGCAGATACAACCGAGATGATCGATCTCTGGGCCAATTCAGTCGAGTCGGCCAGGGCCGGACCGGTCCAGCTCCTATCCCTCGAGAGACAGTTCGTCGACATCCAGGGCGACACCCTCCGGTCCTATCGCAACCCGATGCCTCTCCACGCCAGAGCGTTCGGCCCGGATTACCCCGACCCTGCCGACTACATCTCCAATGAGCACACCGCCGGTGTCGGCTGGAAGGTGGCCGAAATCGTCGCCGAGCAGCTTGGACTCGCGCCGTTCCACAAGAGCGGCTGTGCGTCCTGGGAGGGCTACTGGCACTGGGCGAGCCTGGGGGCGGCCAATCCGATCAGCGACGCGTGCCAGAGAACGGCGCTCGCCGCGATGCAGCGTCTCGCTCCGCTCGCGGCGGTGGAAACTTCGGATCCCGCCGGGCTCGCGCTCGTCGACCAGGTCGAGCAGATCGCCGCCGGCCTGCCCCCGTCCCCATCATTCATCGGGGAATCACTCTGGAATAAATCGGGCATACTGGGCGGGCACGGTTATCTGAAGCCTCAGCGTGCAGGTTCCTAGCGCAGGAGCGGCGAGCGGCCCCCCCGGTGCGGGAAGAGAAGTGCTGATGATAGACGAAGGCGCGACTCCCGTACGTTCGCCCATCCGGGGAACGGGGCTTCTGCTTATCGGTACGCTGCTCCTTCTCCTTCTTCCCTCCTCGGGGGCCGTACCGCCGACCGGGCAGCTCCATCCGACGCTGAGGTCACCCTTCCCAGGCTCCTCCTTGACGGCAAACTCGATGACGGCGGGGAATTGCTCCCAGGCGGCCGACTATTGGCCCGCGTTCTTCAATCTCTCGACGGGCGTCGGGGGCTTTGCCGACCGGGCTTTCTCCAAGAGCTGCCGAGCCCTCCCCCCGTCTACCGGGAACACTACCGTCTACACCACGGGGGCCGCCTCGGGCCAGTTCCTCGAGAACGTCTCGATCCCATCCGCCCGGGGCTACCCGTCGATCTTCGTGAACATCAGCTACTCGGCGTCCCGACTGCTCAGCTTCACGCCGGGGAGCTGCCAAAGAGTCTTCCGGCCGGCCTATTGGGGGTGCAATCGGGGGGCCGAGGTCGTGCTCGGCGGTGACGCGGTCCTCCGCGACCTCTCTTCCAACGCGACGTTCGTCACCCGTTCGACGTTCCCCTTTTTCGATTTCAAGTCCTACAACTCCACGTCGTGCTCGATGTCGGGCGGTTGCCGCTACTCGACCGGCAACGCCGGGGGACGGGTCGTGTGGTCCGGCACGTTCTCTTGGCAGTTTACCCCGACGACCCCGATGAACAAGAGCCACCACTACGTCCTCCTGTTCACCATGTTCGGGGAGGCCGATACTTGGTGGACGGAGGCCCCCAGCTCGCATCTGGTGGGAGCCGCGCTGTCGGCGACACTCAATGTCGCCTTCCGCGGTAACGGGGTTCATTTGATCTCCATCGTCGAGAAGTGAGGAGAGGGCCTCGGGAGGTCTCCCGTCGGTGGCTATCCCGCCATAGGCCTAAGCCGCCGGGCGCTCGGTTCACCCTGAGCCTCGAAGAACGGTGATAGACCGCGCAGACGACTCGGTGTCGTCGTCCTGTTGATTCTGCCCGCTCTCCTATCCGGACCCCCCGGGGCCCGGATTCGCTCCTACTGCTACGGCAGGCGAAACAGCCGCCCGCGGCCCATTCGGCGCGGAGGTGCCAAGCATGTTGGAGCCAAAACCGGCCGTTCGACCCGCTCGCCGGCGGAAGCGAATTCGCTGTTCGACCGACCCGTGCTCCCGGCCCCGCTGGTGGTCTCGTGGCTAGAGAAGCGCTCCGGCGCGGACGACTGGAGTCCCGTCGATCGCGATCTCGGAGTCGGCGAGTGAGACCCAACTCATGAAATTCGAACCGGTGATTCCCCCGAATTCCAGGGTAACGCAGCCGCGTTCGACGGTCTCCAGGTTGGGGATCTCCTTGGCGGCCGGGTTCAGCCCGAATGTGAGCTTGGTGGCACGGTCTCTCCCTGCCCTCCCTCTCTTGTACTGACGGGAAAAATCCTCCTCTCCCTCCTCGAAGGAAAACGAGGTGAGCTTGCCGTCCACGAATCCCAGCTTTCCCCCGGCCTGCGAGTGCCACCAAATGTTGGTCCGACGGTTGGCCAGAATCGTCCCCTCAGCGACTCTGGAGTCGAGGGCCACGTCCACGCGTCCGGCGGGGATCTGCGCCAGCATGTCATAGGGGCCGTATCTCCGGTCCCGCGGGTGGGGCCTTCCTTCATGCAACCGCGGAGCGACACCCGCTAGGGCGACCTCCAGGTCGGTCCCGTTGGGGTGGGTGATCCGCACTTTCTTCCCGCGAGAAAGCGCCTGACAGAGCCGAGCCCCGCTCTTGGCCATCTCTGCCGGGTCGACGAGACATGCCCGCAGCATCCCTTCCTCCCAGACCGCGGGGTCCATGCCCCACTTCCGGGCCCGCCCCTCGGTCACGAACCCAGCGGTCATCCGGGCACCGCGGAGCCCCGACTTCCGGGCAACCTCGTACCAGGGCCAGTTCCAAGCGAGGGCTTCGTCGAACGCCTTCTCGTCGCCCGAAAAGTGATCCTTTTCGATCCGGTCGGTGTCTCCCGGACCCCAGAACATCACGTACACGTCCGCGGCCCTCAGCGCCGCCCACTCCGGCGGGCTCGACTTGCCGAGGAGCTTGCTCTGCTTCCGGTCGATCGCGCGCCACCACGCGTCCTCGTTCTCGTGGATCAATAGGGCAGTGCCGCCCCGTCGGCGGACCTCATCGACCATCGCCGTGGCCATACGGATCGTGTGGTCCCAGGACTCGATGATCGCGCTCTCCCCCGCGCGGACCCCGAGGTACTTGGTCACGATGTAGCGGGCCGCCTCGCGCTGGAGCTTCGATGGGGATTCCGGCATGGCCCGCCTTCGGACTCGACCGCCTTACTTGTAACTTGCCGACGTTAGCGAACCCATGGGCCTGCCGAGCCGACCCTGGCACCGGTCCTGAACCCACCTACAGCGGGTCTGACTCCGCCAATGGAGGGCCCACGACCTCCATCCAAGAAGCGTGGGCAATCGAACGGTACGTGATGGGGTCGACAGGTCCGGCGGGGAGGCGCGCGAGTTCCTCGAAGAACCGTTCCATTCCGGAGGGCGTGAACAGGACCAAGATATGGGCCGCCTCCTCGCCCGTGTTTTGGAAGCAGTGCCGCGTACCCCGGGGGACGAATACAACAGAGCCGACGGGGGCGCGAAGCATCTCCGTGTCGACTTTGAAGCGCAGGTTCCCCTTCTGTACCACCCACAGCTCGTCTTCTTTCGCGTGCACGTGGAGCGGTGGGCCTTCCTTGGGCGGCACGGTGACCTCGATCATCGCGAGCGTCCCTGCGGTTTCCTCGGTCCGAACTCGCACGGTCGCCGGACCTCCTACCGGGCCGCGGATGGCTGGCCCTTCCCCGGGTAGACTCACGAAGGCGCGTGTTGGATGCGGCATGGCCCGATTCCCCCGCCCAGGTACCGGGTCGGGATATCTCCGTTTCCCCTCGTCACG
>JABCYU010000059.1 GCA_013290045.1 Methanobacteriota archaeon
CGCGGGAGTTCAAAGGACGTTCGGGCCGGCGGTCCGGCGTCGGAGACTCTCCCCCTCAGCGCCTCCCCACCTCCCCCGGTGAACGTCACGTTCGAGATCACCCGAGGCGCCTCGTGCACCGTCCACTCCCTCGAGGTTCCCATCGGTTCCACCGTTCGGGTCGCCCTCAAGCGGCTCGGGGTCGCCGCTGAGGGATGCGCGGTCCTGGAGGATGGGCGATCCGTCCCCCTCGATATGCCGATCCACTCGACCAAGCGGCTCACGATCGTGCCCACTTTCTCCGGGGGCTAAGCCGGTGGACCGCTCTCGACCGTCCTCGAAGGGGTTATGGGGTAGCGCCGTCGTCTATGAGACGGGCGCGCGAGTCTCGCGGGAGCTCATTTGACTGCTGCTTGTCCCATCTGCGATGAGCCGATCCAGGAACCGTCGTCGCACTGTGCGGCGTGCGGGTTTCCGTCGGCCCTGGCGGCGGACGCGGCTCGAGTTCGGGCCGAGCCTGAGACTCCGGCCAAAGTGGATCGCGCGCCGAACGCGGAGCCCGCCCGTCCGCCTCCCCGGCTCTCCCCGAACACGCGGGATGCCCAGACGGAGCTCAGCCACCGGGTGGCCGTCGAACTTCGGGAGAACCTCGGGCTGCTCCGCCAGCTGGGCGGCGACCAACACGATATCACGAGCGAGATGAGCCAGGCGGCCCTCATTCAGGCGGACGGCCGGGTCGGCGAATCCCTCAGCCTGCTCCGCGACGCGCAGTCCCGGGTGGTCCTGCGGACCTCCGAGATGTTCGAACGCCGGCTCAAGGAGCTTCGCGCCCGCCAGGAGGCCCTCGGCAAGGAGGGAGTGGGCGCCGACTACAGCTCCGAGCTGAAAGCGATCCACGACGACTTCGAAGCCGGTCGACGCGGCGACGCGCTCGACCGCCTGGTCCGTACCGACCAGCTCCTCTCCCGGGTGGAAGGAGACTGGCGGGGGCTCCGAAGCCTATTGCAGCAGATCGAGGCGCTCCGCTCCGCCTCCGACGTCCCGGGCAGCGGGAACCCGGACGTCGACGCGGATCTCGTCGAAGTGCGTAAGCTCCTCCAGCAGCCGAAGGTGACCGCCGAGTCGTTGGACTCCGCCTCCCAGATCGCCGCCCGCGCGCTCATGCTCCTCCACGAGGCCCTGCCGGCGGCCCTCGAAGAAGAGCTCGAGCGCCACCGCGCCACCCTCTCGACGTTCCCCCAAGAGACGGACCTCACGAGGGAAGGGAAGAACCTCCATGCCGAAGCCTCCCGCCACCTCCGACGGGGTCGCCTCGCGGACGCCAGCCAACGCCTTCGGGAGCTTCGCCGGGTGATCCGGGCCCTCGGTCCTGCTCCGACCCCATTGTCCGCCGAGCCGCCGCAGGCCCCCATCGCCCCTCCCGCTTCGACGGGGAGTGGTCCGTTCTCGGCGATCGAGGCCGGAAACGCGAGCGTCGAACCGAGCCCCGGCGAGGACCCCCTGGGCCGCCTGCTTCAGAAGGCACGGGGTCTGGCCGCCCGGGTCCGGACCCTTCCGCCGGACTCCGAGGTCGCCTTCGAGGCCGCTTCCGAGATCCGCCGGGCCACAGAGCTTTTGCGGGCCCGCAAGCTGGAGGAGGCCGATCAGACATTGACGCGCCTCATGCACACTCTGGACGTCGAGCACCCGGCGGAGGCCTGAGCCCCTGGCCGCCGCCACTCCCTCCGGGGAACTCGAGGCTCGCCTGACGGCGCTGGTCGTACGAGCGCAGGGGTTGGAGACCGAGGGTCTCAGCTTCCCCACCGCCCAGATCCAAGGAGCGTTCCGTCAGGCGATCTCCCAAGGCGATCTCGATCGAGCGACGACGGTTCTGAAACGCGGCGAGGCGATCTATTCGAAGGCGGCCCGGGACTGGACCTGGGTTCGCGAGCTCCTGCGTCGCGCCGACGAGCTTCGCGCCCTCGCGACCTCCCTCGGCGTGGACGTCGCCCACCTCGACTCCCGCGTCGGCAACGCGCGGGAGCACCTTCGCAGTGCCCCGCTCTCCGCCGGCTCGCTCGAGAAGGCCGCCGCCAGCGCCTCGCTCGCCTTGGCGGTGCTGAGCGACACGATCCCCAAGTTCTGCCTCCAAGAGGCCCAGCGGCTGGGAGTCTCGATCCGCTCCGCGAGGGACCGCGGCGAGGACGTGACCGACGCGACCAAAGCGTTGGCCAGCCTCATGCAAGGGATCCAGGAAGAACACCTACCGGTGACGGCGGCGCGATTGATCCAGGCTCGCCAGGCGGTCTCCCGAATCCCCCGGGCCCCGGCGGTCGCGACGATCCCCGACGAAGAGGAGGAGGAGATCCTTCTCGAAGCGCGGAACCTGGCTCGCCGGCTCCACCGGATCAAATCGAAAGCCCACGACGCGCAGAGCGCCGCGCGCCTGATGACCCAGGTCCGAGCGGCGCTCAGCGAGGACCGGCGTTTCGGTACGCCGGAAGAGGAAATCGAAGAGCTGTGGACCGAGGTGGACCGAATCACCCGGGAGCGCGCCGAGGCCGCCGTGAACGAACCGGTTGCCGAACCCGTCGCCGACGTCGTTGTCCCCGAACCGGCCCCCGATCCCCCCCGTAGCGCGGGCCGCTCCCGTTCTGCTCGGGCGGCCCGTCCGTAAACTTTTAATACCTATCGCAAATCCTTTATACCAATTGGCTCGGCCGGGTGTCCGCGCGGAACCGCGCGAGCGGGTCGTCGGCGTCGTCACCGCGATCACGCCATCCGGGCTCTGGACCCTTCGATCCCCCGGTCCGACGTTCCCCCCCGAGGGGACTCCCGTGGCGGATGGAACCGGCCGGATCGGCGGGCGAGTGGTCCGCGTGTTCGGTCCGGTCGCCCGCCCCTACCTTTCTGTGCGGCCGCGACGTGCGCCGAAACCGTCCGAGGCCGCGGCTCTGATCGGCTCGTCGGTGTACCGGGAGGCAAGAAGGACCGATGCAACAGGATGAAGCGTCCACGAACGGGAAGGAGACCAACGGGCCGAGGTCGACCGACGTCGCGGTCCCCACGCGGTGCTCGAACTGCGGTTCGACGCACCTGACCCGCGACTACGAGAAAGGCGAGCTCGTCTGCGACGAGTGTGGCCTCGTCCTCGAGGAGGGGATGATCGACCAGGGTCCGGAGTGGCGAGCCTTCGATGCCGAGCAGGGCGAGAAGCGGACCCGGACCGGGGCTCCGACGACCCTCACGATCCACGACAAGGGGCTCTCGACGGAGATCGGATGGAAGAACCGGGACCCGTACGGAAAGTCGATCCCGACGCGCAACCGCGCGCAGCTCTATCGACTGCGCAAGTGGCAGCGCCGTATCCGGGTCTCCAACGCCACCGAACGCAACCTGGCGTTCGCGCTCGCCGAGCTCGACCGGATCGCCTCGTCGATGGCGCTCCCGCGCAACGTGCGCGAGACCGCCGCGATGATCTACCGGAAAGCCGTGAATCGCAATCTCATCCGCGGCCGGTCGATCGAAGGGGTCGTCGCCGCGTCGCTCTACGGGAGCTGCCGGCAATGCAACGTGCCGCGAACCCTCGACGAGATCGCGAGCAAGTCGCGCATCGGCCGCAAGGAGATCGGGCGGACGTACCGCTTCATGACCCGCGAGCTCAAGCTGAAGCTGATGCCGACCAAGCCGCAGGACTACATCCAGCGGTTCTGTTCGGAGTTGAAGCTCAAGGGCGAGATCCAGACCCGCGCCAACGAGATCCTGAAGGAGGCCACCGAGCGCGAGCTCACCAGCGGGCGGGGCCCCACGGGCGTGGCGGCCGCGGCGATCTACATCGCCTCCGTCCAATGCGGGGAGCGCCGCACCCAGCGAGAGGTCGCCGAGGTGGCCGGCGTCACCGAGGTCACGATCCGCAACCGCTACAAGGAGCTCACCGAGAAGCTGAACCTGCGCGTCATGCTCTAGGCGGCCGATCGTGGACGAGCTCCTCGAGGCCGGGCTGCGCGCCGCCCTGACAGGCCCCGTCGTCTACGCCGATGTCCGGGTCGTCTCCCCGCAGCGCTACGAGCATCTCGCGGTTCGTAACGGCGAGGCGAGCGCCCTCACCTCTTCGGAACGCGCGGGGATCGGGGTGCGCGTCCGCTCCAAGCTGGCTTGGGGGTTCGCGACCTCGACCCAGCTCGATGCCGGCACGGCCCGGGCCTTGGCCCGCCGGGCGGTCCGGGCGGCGGTGGCGGCGGGGCGGACCAGCCGGACGCCTCTCCTCGTCACTGAGGAGAAGGGGCCGAGCCAGGGACGGTACGAGAGCCCAGTCGAGATCGACCCGTTCGAGGTCGACCGGGAAGAGAAGCTTCGGATCCTCACCGAGACGGAGCGTGCCCTGCATGTCGGCCCGTCGATGAAGAGCGGCCACGCTCAGTTCCAGGCGTGGCGCGAGGACAAGTGGTTCGCCTCCTCCGAGGGGGTCCGGTTCCGATCCACCATCACCCATGTGGGCGCGGGCGTCGACGCCACGGCCGTCGCGGGCGGCGAGGTCCAACGACGCTCGGCCCCCACGTCGTTCGGCGGAGACTACCGGCAGGCCGGCTGGGAGTTCGTTCGCGACCTGGACCTACCGCGCCTGGCCCCCTCCGTCGGAAAGGAGGCCGTCGCCCTGCTGACCGCTCCCGTCTGCCCGACGGCCACCACGACCCTGGTCCTCGCCTCCGACCAGCTGGCCCTGCAGGTGCACGAATCGGTCGGCCATGCCACCGAGCTCGATCGGATTCTCGGGATGGAGGCGGGATACGCGGGGACCTCGTTCCTCGGGGTAGGAGACCGCGACTCCCTCCGGTATGGGAGCGAAGGGATGAACATCGTCGCCGACGCGACGGAACCCGGGGGCCTCGGGAGCTTCGCGTGGGACGACGAGGGGGTTCCGGCCCGCCGCACCCCGCTCGTCGATTCCGGGCGGCTCGTGGGCTTCCTCACCTCCCGGGAGACGGCGGCTTCGGCCGGGCTCGAGCACTCGGGGGCGACCGTCCGGGCCGACAGCTTCCACCGCCTGCCGCTCATCCGGATGACCAACATCGACCTGTTGCCCGGGGACCGCTCGTTCGACGAGCTGCTCGACGGGGTGCGGGAGGGCGTCTACCTCGCGACCAACCGATCGTGGTCGATCGACGACAAGCGGCTCAACTTCCAGTTCGGCACCGAGGCCGGCTGGAGGATCAAGGACGGCGCTCTCGATGGCCTCGTCCGAAACCCGATCTACGCCGGGATGACCCCGAAGTTCTGGGCCTCCATGGACGCGGTCGGGGACCTCTCCACCTGGCACCTCTGGGGGGTCCCGAACTGCGGGAAAGGACAACCGAGCCAGGTCGCCCGCGTCGGGCACGGAGCGCCGGCGGCGCGCTTCCGCGACGTGAGCCTCCGGGGGAACTGATCGTGCCGGAGAGCGAGACCGCGGTTCTCCGAACACTCTCGGAGACGCTCGGATCCCTACCGCCGGGTGCCGAGGCGGATGCACGCCTCACGGGAGGGCAGTGGGGAACGATGCGGTTCGCGAACGGCCGGATCCACCAACCCCACCTGGAAGAGGGCCGGTTGCTCTCACTGCGGGTCGCGTCGGATCGACGCCTGGGGACCGCGACCACCACGGACCTCACGGAGCACGGGATCGCCGCTGTGGTTCGGGCGGCCGTGGCGCTGGCGGCGATCGCCCCGATCGAGCGGAAGTTCCCCGGCTTCCCCGAAGGGACGCGGCGGCTCGTTCCCGTCGCCTACTCCGAATCGACGGCTCGACTGACCCCGGAAGCGCAAGGCCGCATCGCTGCGAAAGCCCTTGATGCCGCCCGCGCCGAGATCCCCGACGCGCGGGTCTCCGGGGTCGTGAACGTCGGTCACGAGTTCATCGCCGTCGCGAACACCTCCGGCCTCTCCCGCTTCTCGCGCCGCTCCGCCGTCATGTCGAGCGTCCTCGTCGAACGACCCAACGAGGACCCTCCGGTCTCGGGCTGGTCGGAAGGGGCGCACTGGGACGCCGCCGGCCTCGACTCCGCCGCGCTGGGCCGGGAGGCGGCGTCGCGGGTGGCGACGAGCGCGCCGACGGCGGTCAAACCCGGGACCTACCGGGTGCTCCTCGGCGGCTCTGCCGCTTCTGAGCTGATCGGTTACTTGGGGTATCTCGGGTTCAACGGTCACGGCGAGGAGGAGGGCTGGAGCTGCCTCGCCCGCCGCCGGGGTCGACGGATCCTCCCCCCGTCGATGACGCTTGTCGACGAGGGCCGGTCCCGGGAATCGATCCCGCAGGGGATCGACTACGAGGGGCTCGAGAAGCGAAAGACCCCGCTCGTCACGGAAGGGGTGGCGGGGGCCGCGGTCTCGGACCTCGTCACGGCCGGTCGATTGGGCGTTGACCCGTCCGGTCACGGACTTCCTCCGGAGTCCCCGTACGGGGAGTGGGGCCCGATCCCGACCCAGGTGCGGCTAATGGGCGGCGATGCGAAGGAGGAGGAGCTCCTCCGGGAGACCCGCAACGGCATCCTGGTCACCCGGTTCCATTACGTCCGCGTCGTCCACCCCGGCCGTTCGATCCTGACGGGGATGACCCGCGACGGCACGTACCGGATCGAGAACGGCGAAGTGACCCGACCGCTACGCAACCTGCGGTTCACCGAGAGCATCCTCAGGACCCTGTCGAAGGCCGAACTGTGGGGGCGATCGCGCCGCCGTTACAGCGACGAGCGGGGAGGTGCGACGGTCACCGCCTCCCCGATCCTCACCGGGGCGTTCCGGTTCACCTCGTCCACCCTGTTCTGACGGGGGAAGATGGCGACGTCGGCCCCCGAGCTAAGGGCCGCCGTGTTCGGATCTGGCGAGGGGACCACCGTGGAGGCCCTGGTCGCGGCGATCCGCGAGGGGCACGTGCCGGTGCGGATCGCCGGCGTCCTCGTCGACCGTCCCGAAGCCCCGCTGATCGCCCGGGCGAACCGCCTCGGGCTCGAGGTACAGCTTCTTCCGAGCCGGGGTCACGACCCGTCGGACTGGAGCGCCGCGGCGACGTGGTGGCTCGACTCGCTCGGGGCCGAGCTCGTCGTCCTCGCCGGGTTCCGCGCGATCCTGCCCAGATCGTTCCTCGACCGGTGGCGGGGCCGGGTCCTCAACGTCCACCCCTCCCTTCTGCCGGAGTTCGGTGGAGCCGGGATGTACGGCCGGCGGGTCCATGAGGCGGTTCTGCGCGACGGGCGGGAAGAGACGGGCGCGACGGTCCACATCGTCACCGAGCTCGTCGATGGCGGCCCGGTGCTGGCCCAAGGGCGACTGCCCGTCGATCCCGGCGAGACGCCCGAATCGCTGCGCGAACGGCTGCGGCCCGTGGAAGTGGGGCTGCTCGTCGAGGTCTTGCGACGGTTCGGGGACCGCCGTTGGACGCTGCCCTACGAGCCGGACCGCCCGGGGGCGCCGCGTCCGCTCCTCTCGTGAGCGACCGGGGGGGCCTTCGGCGGGCGGGAGGGCAACAGGTCGATGAGGAGGGTCGGACGGGACGGTACTCCGTCGGGCAGCGAGTGCCGGGTCGTCTTCGGGGGGAACGGTCGCGAGGCTTTCGCCCGGGCGATCACCTCTTCCTTCGTGAGGGCGGGGCCGGGTTTCCAGCGTTCGAGCCGCACCCGAGGATCATCGTACGGGACCACCCAAGCCGGGACCCGGACGGCCCCGAGCTTCCGGAGGGCGGTGAACCTATGGTGGCCGTTCAGGATCACGTGGTGGTCCTCGGCGACCCAGATCGGTTCGAGGACGACCCCGGTGGAGCGGATCTCCTCGACCAGCTCGTCCACCCGGGCCGGATCGATCTCCTCGTGGATCGAGAGCCCGCTGATGTCGAGCAGGCGGAACACCGGTCTCTTCGTCATGCCGCCGTCCCCTCCCGGACCCGGGTGAGCGCCCGCCGGACGAAGACGCCCGCCATCTTCTTCCGATAGTCCGGGGCGAGGAAGGTGTTGTGGACCGGGCGAACGGCCCCCCGGATCCGGGTCGCCACGTCGAGGATCCGCTCGTCGGTGAGCGGGGAACCGACGAGGGATTGGGTGAGGTCATCGAACCGGCGCGGGTACGTTTCGAGCCCTCCGGCTGCGACGGCGAGCTCGGTCGGGGTCTCCCCATCGAAGATCGCCGACGCGGCGACGCCGAGTTCCGGAAAGTCGAACGACGGCCGCACCCGGAGCTTGAGGTACGCCGAGCGCCGCGCGCGGGCCGCCGTCGGGAAGTGGACCGCGACGAGCAGCTCGCCCGGAGCGAGGTGCGTTCGCTGGATGCCGTCCCCGCGGGCGTCGTAGAGGTCCGTGACGGGAACTCGTCGCGCGCCGTCGGGTCCGTGGATCTCTGCCTCGGCATCCAGGACCATCAGCGCGGGAGCGAGGTCGCCGGAGAACGTGGCGTAGCACTTCTCCTTCTGGGGGACGACGTGGCAGCGGTCGCCCTCGGCCTTCAGGCAGAATCCGAGGCTCTGGCGCCAGAAATACGACTGGTTGAAGAAGAAACAGCGCGTCTCGAGGAACAGGTTTCCCCCGACGGTCCCGGTCGCGCGGACGAGCGGGGTCGCGACCTCCCGCAGCGCCTCGGCGATCGCGGGGTAAGCGCGGAGGAACGCGGCATCGCGCTCGAGATCGCCGAGTCGGGTCATCGCCCCGACGCGGTCGACGGAATGGCCCCGAAGCTCCTGGACGTCCTCCAGGGCGATCAGATGGGGCCGGAGGTTGAGGTGCATCTTGTAGTTCGGGAGGAGATCGGTCCCACCGGCAAGGTAGTCGAACGAGCCGGAGTAGCGCCTCGCCAGGGCCATCGTCTCCTCGACGGTCGACGGACGGTGAAGCTCGAACGGATCCAGGTGCATCGTCAGGCCCCCTTCCAGCTTCGGTGAGCGGCCGTCCGCTGCTCGATCCCGCGCACGACCCGGTCCGGGGTGATCGGGAGATCGGTGAACCGGACCCCCAGCGCGTCGTAGAGGGCGTTACCGACCGCCGGCAGGATGGCGATCAGCGGACCCTCGCCGGCCTCCTTCGCGCCGAACGGGCCTTCCGGGTCCGCGTCCCCGACGAGGAGGCATTCGACCTCGGGCATCTGTTGGGGCATGGGGATCTTGTATTCCAGTAGGGCCGGGTTGAGCAGGCGGCTCCCGCGGTAGTTCATCGACTCCCCCATCACCTGGCCGAGGCCCATGTGGATCGACCCCTCGATCTGCCCTTCGACGGCGAGGCGGTTCAGGGCCCGTCCGCAGTCGAACGCGGCCCACACCTTGGGGACCCGGTACTCCCCCGTCTCCACGTCGACGTCCACCTCCGCCACGTAGGCACCGAAGGAGTAGGCGGGAGCCGTGCCCGCTCGGGCCCCTTTGAAGTCGCCGCCCATCGGCGGCGAGGTGTACGAGCCGGTCGCGAGCAGCGCGCCGGTTCGCTCCATCGCCTTGTGGAGCGCCTCGAGGTACGAGACGCCGACCTCGGGTCGGTGCTTGACCGAGATCCGTTCGAGCCCGACCTCGAGCCGTTCCGTTGGATACCCCGTCAGCAACGCGGCGGCGTGCAGGAGCTGCTCGCGCATGGCCTCCCCTGCCTTGCGCGTTGCGTTCCCCATCATGAACGTCACCCGGCTCGAGTAGCTGCCGATGTCGATCGGCGAAACGTCCGAGTCGACGCGCACCACGTGGACGCGGTCGAGCTCGACCCCGACGACCTCGGCGACGATCGCGGCCATCAGGGTGTTGGACCCCTGGCCGATGTCGGCCTGCATGGAGTGCACCGCGATCCCGCCGTCCATGTCGACCTTCAGATGCACGGTGCACTGCGGCATCTTCGGCGTGAAATGGATCGGGCTGTTTGAGCCGGAGATGTAGAAGCCGCACCCGAGCCCGATCCCGCGGCCGTACGGAAGTCGTCGGTGCTTCCCGTCCCAACCGCTCCGTTCCCGCGCCGCGTGCAGGCACTTGACGAACGAGGTGGAGGTGATGCGGAACTGGTTGACCGTCGTCGAATTCGGCGGCAGGGCGTTCCGCTCCCGCAGGTCGAACGGATCCATGTTGAGACGCTCGGCGAGCTCGTCGATCGCCGTCTCGATCGAGTAGCGGATGTTGGTTCCGCCGTGCGCCCGCATCGCTCCCGAGGGCGGTTTGTTCGTGTAGACCCGTCTCCCCCGGTACCGGAAGTTCGGCACCCGGTACGGCCCCATCGATAGGACCCCGTTGTAGTACGTCGTGACCGTCCCGAAAGAGCTCCACGCTCCCCCGTCGATCAGCGCCTCGATATCGTAGGCCAGGATGCGGCCGTCGGCGTCGGTGGCGATCCGCACGTCGTTCTCGGTCGGATGTCGACCGTGGTTCGTCAGGAATACGTCCTCGCGGTCGAACAGCATCTTCACCGGCCGCCCGGTCTCGAGGGCGAGGGCGGCGCAGGCGATCTCGTGCGGCAACGGGTCGGACTTGCCGCCGAACCCGCCCCCTACCTCGGGTTTGATGACGCGGATCCGGTGCATCGGGATCCCGAGCACCTCGCTCAGCGCGCGGTGGAGGTAGTGGGGGACCTGCGTCGCGCTCCAGACCGTAAGACGACCGTCCGGTGTCGACTCCGCGATCGTCACCAACGGTTCCGTGAACGCGTGGGTCACCCCGGCGAACCGGCCCCGGACCCGGACGACGTGAGCCGCGGAAGCGACCGCGGCGTCGACATCCCCGAAGTGTTGGATCACCTCCTTCTGGATGTTCGTCCCGTTCAGGCCTCGCGAGTGGATCGGAGAGGCGACCTTCTCCGCAGAGACGTGGGGGTCGGTGTACTCCGGGAGCGGTTCGTAGACGATCCGGACCGCCGCCAGGGCCCTCTCGGCGGTCGGCTCGTCGCGAGCGGCGACGGCCGCGACGATGTCCCCGATGTACCGGACCTTCTCGACGGCGATCGCCGTCTCGTCGTGGGTGATCGGCAGGACCCCGAACTGCGTCGGGTACTTTTCGCCGGTCAGGATGGCGTGGACCCCGGGGATCTGTCGCGCCTCGGTCACGTCGATCGACACGATCCGGGCGTGGGCGTGGGGGCTGCGGAGCAGCCGCCCCACCAGCATCCCCGGTCGCTTGATATCGTCGGTGTACTCCGCGCGCCCGCTGACCTTCAGCGGGCCCTCGATGTAGGGGATCCGCCCGCCGAGCAGCCGCAGCTTCGGCTCCGTCGAGACCGGGTCCATCAGGGACCTCGGCTGGCGGCGGTGATCGCATCGAGGATCTTCGAGTATCCAGTACAGCGGCAGAGATTTCCGGAAACGGCGTCGGCGATCTGCTGACGGGTAGGATGGGGGTGTTCCCGGAGGAGCGCCCCCGCGGTCATGACGAACCCGGGCGTGCAGAAACCGCACTGCGTGGCCCCCAGTTCGACGAACGCCTTCTGCACCGGGTTCAGCCCCGTCGCGGGGGTGACTCCCTCGATGGTGGTGATCTCCCGGCCGGCGACCAGATGGGCCAGCGTCAGGCAGGAGAGCGTCGGACGGCCATCGATCAGGACCGTGCAGCAACCGCACGTTCCGAGGTCGCATCCCCGCTTCGTCCCGGTCAGGTTCAGCTCCTCCCGCAGGAGGTCGAGGAGGATCCGTTCCGGAGGGACCGAAACCTCCAACGGCTGGCCGTTCAGGCGCAGCCTAAGTATTCGAGGGTCGGACACGCTCCTTCTCCCGGTTCCGGGCACGGTCTCGGCTCGTCCTCGGTACCGGATGGATCGACCGGATCACTTCGGCGACGATGGAGACGGCGATCTCGGCCGGGTTCTCCGCCCCGATCTGGACCCCCACCGGGGCGTGGATCCGGGCGAGCTGGGCCGGGTCGTACCCCCGTTCGCGGAGGGCCGCGAACATGTGGGCGCGTTTCGACGCGCTCGAGATGAGTCCGATGTAATTGGGGAACCGATCGAGGGAGCTCGCCAGCGCCTCGAGGTCCTTTCCCGCGTCGTATCCGAGAAGGTAGAGGTGGGTGAAGGTCGCGGGATCGAATCGCTCCCAGAGCCCGGCGGGGGACACCACCTCGCGACGCTCCGCGCCGGCGAACCGGTCGAGGCCGACCCAATCGGGCCGGTCGTCCGCCACGGAGTAGTCGTACTCGAGGTTCGGGAGGAGCTTCGAGAGCGCGTGAGCGACGTGGCCACCGCCCCAGAGTAGGAGGTTCGGTCGAGCCGCGACGAACTCTACCGCCACATCGACCGCCCCTCCGCAGAGACTCGGCAGTCCACCCGTGCGCCACTTCGCGAGGTCGAAATGGTGGAGGTCCCCCCGATGGTCGCGGAGCGCCTGGGCGGCGAGCTCCTTAACCCTTTCTTCGAGCGCGGCGCCGCCGACGGTTCCGAGCGTCGTCCCATCCTCGCGGACGATCATCGTCGCCCCGATCTTCCCCGGCACCGAGCCGACGGCGCGAACGACGGTCGCCCGGACGAACGCCCGGTGCGCTTCCAGGAGCCGGAGAGCCTCGCGAGCGATCGTGCGGTCCATCACCCCTCCGTACGCCACCGGGAGAGCGCGGCCGCAAATGCCTCTTGCGTGTCGACATTCGAGACGACCCACGGATCGGCGACGGGGAGCCGACGGATCTGGGGCCCGAGCCTCGGCAACAGTCTCCGCAGTGGCTCGTCGGGACCAAGCGCTCGCACGTACGGGAGGAGGGGGGCCCGGATCAATACGGGATGCCCGCCGTGCCCACCGAAGGTGGGAACGAACCACCCGGCCACCCCATCGAGTGCGGCCTCGCTGAGAATGTCCGAGAGGGTCGACCCTCTAACGAACGGATGGTCGACCGGCCAGAGAAGCAGATCGACGCCGGGCTCGAGAGTGCTGAGCCCGGCCTGGATCGAACCGGTCCGACCCTGGGACCAATCCGGGTGGTGCACGAAGCGGACCCCGATCCTCTCCAGGACCGGCCCGATCTCTCCGGAGTGCGCGCCGAGCACGGCAACGACGTCGGAAACCCCGACCGATCTGGCCACCCGGGCCATGCGGGCGATCGCCGACTCCCCATCGAGCGACGCGAGTGCCTTCGGCGCCGACCCGAACCGGTACGACTCCCCGGCCGAGAGCAGGAGCGCCACCACCGGAGCCTTCCGGGCACTCCCGCTCCCTTCCGAACCCAACGTTCCCGTTTCCCCCTCGTTCTCGAGGGCGATTACCCCTCGCATTTAAATACAGACGCCGGGTGGCCGCCGCACTCATGACCCATCCGACGGACGTCCCCCCCTCGGCCCTCCTACCGCGTCTCGCGAGCGAGCTGAAGAGCCGCCAGGCGGTCAATCCGCCGCCGTGGGCGCTCTATGCCAAGACGGGCGTTCACAAGCAGCAGGCGCCGACGCAGGTCGACTGGTGGTATCTCCGAAGCGCCTCGGTGCTCCGGAAGATCTACATCTTGGGCAACACCGGCGTCATGCGACTGTCGGCCGAGTACGGTGGGAAGCGGGACCGCGGCAGCGCGCCCTATCACGCGCGCAGTGGCTCGCGGGCCGTCCTCCGGGAGATCGTGCACCAGCTCGAGAAATCCGGACTCGTCCAGCCGTACAAGAACCGGGGCCGGAGGATCAGCCCGGAAGGACAGCGTCTCCTCGACAACACCGCCCGAGAGGTCCTGAAGGGCCTTGTCGAAACTCGACCGGAGCTGGCGAAGTACCTCTGATCGCGGGGGGTTCCGGATGGCGTACGATGGCGACTCGGAACTGGCGGAGCTTCGCCGGCGCCGGCTCCAGCAGATTCAGGATGCTCAGACCGGAGGTGCGGGGGGCGACCCCTACGCTCATGCCCAGCAGGCCGAGGCCGCCCGCCGGGAAGCCGAGCGCGCCGAAGTGCTCCGACGGCTGCTCACCCCCGAGGCGCGAGAGCGGCTGGGGCGGATCCGTCTCGCCAAGCCGGATGTCGCCAACGCCGTGGAGCAGCAGGTGATCTCCCTGGCCGCTTCG
>JABCYU010000060.1 GCA_013290045.1 Methanobacteriota archaeon
AGAAGAGCCAGACCGAGCAGGCGATCGCGGATATCGTGAAGATGAACCCCCGTCGGGTCACGGTCACCCTCACGATGCCGATCCCGGACAACGCCGACCGGCCGGTGATCATCCTCGAGTGGGACCGGGAGGACACGAACATGCCGCTCAGCGAACTCCTCGGTCATATCGAGGCCTACGTGACCCGTTACGGGGCCGAGTAGAAACCCCTCCCGACCGCGTCGGGACCTTCCAGTTCGGGCGGATCGAAACTTCGTCCCGGTTCGCCGCGCCTCGGGAATGTGACGCCGCGATGAACTCTCCCACCGTCCCCGGGAGCCCGGTACCGATCCTCGAGGTCTCGGGGGTCGCCAAGTCGTTCGGCGCCGTGGAAGGGCTCGTCTCCATCCATGCGCGCGTCCAACCGGGCACCGTCGGGCTCGTGGGCCCGAACGGAGCGGGGAAGACCACCCTCTTGCGCCTGATGCTCGGCCTCATCCCGCCGAGCGCGGGGTCGATCCGGGTGATGGGACACAGCTCGGCGGCGGAGCCGCTCGCGGTTCGTTCCCAGGTCGGCTACATGCCCGAACACGACTGTCTGATCCCCTCGATGACCGGAATCGGGTTCGTCGCCTACATGGGTCAGGTCAGCGGCCTCCCGAAGGAGACGGCCATGAGCCGGGCGCACGATGTCCTCCAGTTCGTCGGCCTCCACGAGGAGCGATACCGGCGCATCCGGGAGTACTCCGTCGGAATGCGCCAGCGGATCAAGTTGGCGCAGGCGATCGTTCACGATCCCCCGCTCTGCCTGCTGGACGAGCCCACCGCCGGCCTCGACCCGAAGGGGCGGGACGAGATGCTCGGACTCCTCCGCGCGTTGGCCCGACTCGGAAACCGCAGCTTGGTGCTCTCGACCCACCTGCTTCCCGACGTCGAGGGACTGTGTGACCAGATCATCCTGCTCAACGCCGGGCACCTCCTCGCGGCCGGCCCCCTTGGTCCGTTGCTCCGATCGCAGGCCGATGAAACCGTGGTCCGGATCCGTGGGGACCGGGAGGCGTTCCTTCAGGCCCTGGGAACTCGTGGGCTGAGCGCACGCGCCTCCGGTGATGAGTTCCGACTAAAGTTGCCCGAAGGGGGAGCGCGGCTCGTCTTCGAGGCGGCCAGCGCGACCGGTAGCCAGGTCCGTTTCCTCGGAGAATCGGTCCGAACCGTGGAGGACCTTTTCCTCGCGCTGGTCGACTCGGCCGGCGCCCGGGGGGTCGCATGAGCATCAGCGCGCCGCGCTACGCGGCGGGTCCGGTCCAGCTGCGGGGACGGCTACACCGTACCCTGGCGATCCTGTTCCGAGAGCTCCAGGAACGGGCCGGCGCGGGAACTTGGTTCGTGATGGCGCTCACGTACGCTACCGTCGTGCTCACGGTGGTCCTAGGGGCCCTGTTCGCCCCTCCCGGTGGCGCCAGCCTCTCGACGTTCTACTCTCCGTTCAGCTCTCCCGCGTGGCCGTTCCTCGTCCTCATCGTCACGACCGCCGTCGGTTCCGGGGCGATCGCCGACGACCTCGGGAACCGGTCGATCACGCTCTACCTGTCCCGTCCGATCCACCTCACGGATTACTTGGCGGCGAAGGCCTCCGCCGTCGGGGTCTTCATCGCCTTGGCCGCGATCGGCCCCGGGGTCGCCGGCATCGTCGTTCTCGCCGGACTCGGGTCGATCTCCGCCACCCTGGCCCTGTCCGCCATCGGCGCGTTCATCGCCGTAGGCCTGGTCACCGTCGTCTTCTTCACCGGACTGGCCGTCGCCCTCTCGTCGCTCTCCACGAAGCCATTGTACGCCGGCGTCGGGATCTTCGGCGCCACGTTCGCCGCCGAGATCTCGGCTGAAACGATCGGCGGCGTTACGGGCGGTACGAGCATCCGTTACCTGGGTCCGTTCCAGGACGTCCAGGCGGCGGCGACCGGGGCGTTCCAGACCGGTGCCTCGGGGACGATCGATCCCCTCGGCGCTTCGTTCCTGCTCCTCGGGGCGGGGATCCTCCTCCTCCTCGGGGCATGGATCCGGCTCGCCCGGGTGGAGGTCGTGGGCGAATGACGGGGGTCGTCGACGCCTTGGCGGTCACGAAGCGATACGGCGAGGTGCTCGGCCTCAATGGGTTCACCGCGAGCTTCGGGGCGGGGATCACCGGCCTCATCGGACCGAACGGCGCGGGGAAGTCCACGCTGTTCCGGCTCCTCGCGGGCCAGCTCCGGCCGGACGCCGGCACCCTTTCGGTGCTCGGCCAGCCCGCCTGGAGCGAGGGCTCCTTCCGGCGGCGCGTCGGCTATTGTCCCGAGCAACCGGCGATGTACGACTGGATGACGGGAAAGGAGTTCGTCGTTTACCTGCTGCGGGTCGACGGGTACTCTCGGGCGGAAGCGGAGAAGCGGGCGACGCAGGCGATCGACACCGTCGGTCTCACCGACGCCAAGGCCCGACGGGTCCGGGTCTACAGCAAGGGGATGCGACAGCGGGTGAAGATCGCTCAGGGGATCGCCCATGATCCGGAGCTACTCCTCCTCGACGAACCGCTGAACGGCGTCGACCCGGTCGGGCGGGCGCAGCTGCTCGCGCTGTTCACCCGCCTGGGCCGGTCGGGCCACCACCTCATCGTCAGTTCCCATGTCCTCTACGAGGTCGAGCGGCTGACGGACCAGATCGTGATGATCTCGAACGGTCGCGCGCTGGCCCAGGGAGACCTCCATCGCATCCGGGATCTGATCGACGAACGGCCCCACACGATCGAGATCACGGCCCGGGAACCGAGGAGCCTGGCGAAGTTGCTCTCGGGGTGGGACCATGTGGTCGGCATCGAATTCGTCGGTCCCGACCGGCTGACGGTCCGCTCGCGACTGCCCGAGACCTTCTACCGGGAGCTCCCGGAGCTGGTGGTCCGAGAGGGAGCGGAGATCAGCGCGCTCCACAGTTCGGACGACAACCTGGACGCGGTGTTCCGGTACCTATCCGAAGGGGGCCGATGACCGGGGTCGATCGCCTTCTCCCGATCGCCGGGGCCGCGTTTCGCGGTTCGCTTCGCGGGTCGCGCACCGTGGCCCTCGGGGCGATCGCGGCCGTCCCCACCCTCATCGTGGTCGCCTTGGCGGCCGCGAACGCCTCATCGACCCAGATCTCGGACGCCTCCCTCGGCCTGTTCGGGACCCTGACCCTGCGCGTCGTGATGATCCTGGTCGTCCTCGTCATCGGGGTGGCCCAGTTCCGGGGGGAGATCGAGGACGACACCCTCGCGTACCTCACCAGCCGCTCGGTTCCCCGCGCGGTCGTCGCGGTCGGGAAGTATCTGGGCTCGGTCTTGGCCTGCCTGGTGGTGCTCGTCCCGAGCGCCCTGGTTCCCCTCGCCGTTGCCCAGGCCGCGGGTGGCTCCCCGATCCCCTCGAGCACGGCGTTCGCCGTTCTCGCGACGGTGATCCTCGGGACCCTGGCGTACGACGCCGTCTTCCTCCTCTTCGGGCTCGTGAGCCCGTCGGCCCTGCTGCTCGGATTGATCTACGGGTTCCTCTGGGAGTTCCTCCTCTCGCTGCTCCCCGGGACGATCCCTCGGATCACCCTCGTCTACTACCTGCACGCGCTGCTCGGCCTCTCGGTGACCTCCGGCCCGCTCAGCGGTTACCCCACGGTCGTTTCGCTGGGCGAGGCGATCGCCGCGCCGCTCGGAGTCGCCGTGGCGTTCGTCTCCCTGACCGCTGTCCTGTTCCGATACGAGGAGACGGCCCCCCTCCGATCCTCGGCGTGAGCCGCTCGGGCCGAACCCCCTCGGGGCTCGTACGCTTATCCATTCCGGTGTCTCGCAGCGTCGTGCGCGCCGTTGCCGTTACCGCGTTCCGGCAGGCCCCAACGGTGATGGAACTCCCACCACCGGCACCCTCTCCGGGAGAGGTGCGGGTCCGAATGGAAGCGGCGGCCGTCAACCCGTTCGATTGGAAGATCATCGACGGCATCCTCTCCCCGGGAAGGCCCCATGTTTTTCCCCTGGTCGTGGGCGTCGACGGCGCCGGCGTGGTGGACGCCGTCGGCGAGCGGGTCCGTCGCTTCCATTTGGGGGATCGGGTCTTCGGTCAGTTCCTTCACGATCCGGTCGGCGTCGGGACGTATGCCGAAGTCTCCACGGTACCCGAGGGTATCGGCGTCGCGTCGACCCCGCCCCAGCTGGACTCGTTGCGGGCCGCCGCCCTGCCGACGGCGGGGATGACCGCGCTCCTCGCGGTCGAGACCATCGACCCGAAGGTCGGCAGCCGCGTGCTCGTCGTCGGCGCCAGTGGCGGGGTCGGATCGTTCGCCCTTCAGCTTCTGCACGTCCGGGGGGTCCACGTCACGGCGGCGGTCCGGGGCGGTGACCTCGACGCGGTGCGAAGGGGCGGCGCCGACGAGGTGATCGACACGACGAGCCAGGAGCTGTCGGCGGTCGCGGCGGTCTCGCACCCGGACGGGTTCGACGCGCTCCTCGATCTGGCGAGCGATCGGGTGCGTTTCGCCGAGGTCGCCCGTCGGGTGCGCCGCGGAGGAGTCGCCGCCACGACGACCTATTCGGCCGACGTCGAGGGTCTGGGGATGATGGGGATCCGCGGGGTGAACCTCGATCTTCAGCCGAATTCGGCCCTGCTGTCTCGGCTCGCCGACGAGGTCGTCGCGGGGCGGGTCGAAGTTCCCGCCATCACCCGGATCTCCCTGGCGGACGCCCCGGGGGCGTTGGCGGAGAGCCGGGCCGGCCGCTTGCGGGGAAAGGTCGTCATCGGCCTACCCTAGCCGGGTTCGAACGTCCGCGGAATGCCGGTCGATCAGTGGACCGGGGAATCGGTCGGGAGCGGGCCCCGAGGGGTTCAGAGGAAACCGACGACGACGCGGTCGTCGAACTCTTGCCAGATCGTACCCGCCTCGCGGAACCCCGCCGCGAGCAGCAGCGCCTCGTGCTGTCCGACCGGGATCTCTTCCTCGCGGTGGTGGGTCGCGGGGAACCGGCGACGTCGCTCGGCGAACAGGGACGCGAGTTGCGGCTCCTTTTCCAGGCTGGACCACCAACCGTCCCACGTCTCTCCCGGGTTCGACGTCGATAATCGGGCTCGCCGGGCCTGGCTCACCTCCCTGGCCACCCGCGCGAAGGTCGGCTGGGCCGCCTCGTAGGGCAGGTGATCTCCGTTGAGGAAAACGCCGCCCGGGCGGAGGATCCGCGGGAGGGTCCCATAGAGCTGAACCAGCTCCTCCGATGAGAGCCAGTGGAGCGCCGTGGTCGAGAGAACGGCATCGTAGGGACCTTCGGGGAGGGCCGCCGCCCAACCGGGGCGGCGTAGATCGGCCTCGACCCAGTCGATCCTCGCGGAATCGGACTCCAGGGCGCTCCGTCCCAGGTGGAGGAGCACGGGGTCGAAGTCCACGGCGGCCGCCCGGGCCGCTGGGAACCGGCGGAGGAGCCGCTGGGTGAGCGATCCCGGACCGCAGGCCAAGTCGACCACCCGGACCGGAGGACCGGAAGCCTGCAACACGTCGAACATCGCCGAGAACCGTCGTTCCCGATTTTCCATGTAGAGCGATTGCTGCCGGTCCCACCGGGCGAGCCATCCGCTCCAATCGACTCCGGGGATCATCCGCTCCCCGAACACCCCTCGCCCGAAAAGGCTCCGGTCCGGGCGGGCCGGCCATGGGCATGCCCGCCATGTCCCACTGTGGGGGGCCTCCCGGGAGTTCGAGGGACGGTCAACCGCTCGTGGGAAGGTCGAGGTACCCCCGGAGCACGATCCGGGCATGGCCCGCGATCCGTACTCGGTCGGAACCGGCGAGGGAGACGAGCAGCTCACCGCCCCGGGGAGAAGCCTGGTACGCCTCCATCGGGGAGCGGCCGCGGATCCGCGCCCAGTACGGGGCTAGGACCGTGTGCGCCGATCCAGTCACCGGGTCTTCCGCGATCCCAAGGCGAGGAGCGAAACAGCGGGAGACGAAGTCGAACCTCTCTGATCCAGGGGCGGTGACGATGACGAGATCGGCGGCTGGTAGATCGCGGACCAGGCGTTCGAGGTTGGGCGCCAGCGCTCGGACCGCCGTCTCGCTCTCGTAGCGGACGAGGAGGGCCCGAAGCTCGCGAGCCTCGAGAACCTCCTCGGGCGGCGGCCCTCCCAAGGCGGCCCGCAGGTCGACCGGTTCCGCCACCGGCGACGGGTCGTGGCGGGCAAGCTCGATCTCGATCCGGGGACCCGACGCCCGCGCCTCGATCGGACCGCTGAGGGTGTCGAAGAGGAGCGATGGGGTGGAGATCCCCAATTCGTCGAACAGCACTTTCGCGCTGGCGAGGGTCGCATGACCGCAGAGCGGGACCTCGGTGGTCGGAGTGAACCATCGCAGCGAGAACCGGTCCGCGGTGAACAGGTCGCCTCCGGCGGCGGTGACGAACGCGGTCTCCGAGTGGTTCATCTCCGACGCTACGGCCTGGAGCACGGCGTCCGGGTAGTCGTGCCGTAGCAGACAGACCGAGGCGGGGTTGCCGTGGAAGGGGATCGAGGTGAACGCGTCGACCACGTAGAGCGGGTGGCGATGGACCATCTCCCGAGGCTACCCCGAGGCACGGAGATAGTTTTCGACCCCGCTCGGGTCGGGGACCGCCGGCCGACGTCGGACCAGCAGAAGATGGGGAGAGCGCGACGGTCCCGAGGAAAACCGCGTCGAGGACCGCCGCCTCGTGGGATCGGGCTCCGGTCGGGAATCCATCCCGCCGGCCGACGTCGACGTGGCGTCGAGGAGCGGTCTATTCGGTCCCTTCCGGGAGCGGCTCTTCGTCCATCGGAGGATCGTTCACGAGCTCGGCCTCCGGCTCCGGTTCGGGTTCGGGCTCGTACGGTGGCTCGGCGTCGGTCGGCTCCGTATCGTCGGTCGGGGCCGACTGGGCTCCGTACAGCGCCTCGTCGGAACCGCCGTCCTCTGACCCGCCTTCTTCGTCCGCTTGTGCGCCCGTTGCGGGTGGGCCGCGCCGACGGAGCATCAGGGCGATGGCGGCGATCGCGGCCAGCACCACGACGGCGCCGATGATCGCGATGTCGGTGGTCGAGAGCGCTCCCGAGCTGCCGCTGGTGCCGGTTCCCGTGCCGGTCGACGTCTTGTTGACCACCAAGGTCGCGTTCGCCATCACGGAGAACTGCGCGGCGTCCGTGACCTGGACGCTGACGTTGAATCGGCCCGGGCTGGACGGGAAGCAGAAGAAGCTCAGGCTATCGACGGACGTGCACCCGGTCGGGAGACCCCCGTAGCTGTAGGTGCGTGCTCCCGTGCCCGCCTTGACCACCACGCTGAACGACGTGTTCGTCCCGGGTTCGATGACGCCGGGAGAGATCGAGAACGCGACGACGGCGAGGTCCGGCTGGATCGAGACGGAGGTCGTTCCACTGGCGGCCTTTCCGGCAGAGTCCCGCACGGTCAGATGGACGACGTACGCGCCCGAGGCGGTCGGGGTGCAGTTGAGCTGCGGCGCGTTGGCGAGCACACACCCGAGCGGCAGTCCGGAGTAGCTGTAGGTGAAGCCACCGGAGCCGCCGCTGATGTTGGCCTTCAGCACTAGGGATTGGCCGAGGTCGAGCTGGGCCGGGGCGGCGGAGAAGCTCGAGACCGCCGGATCGGCGCGGACAAAGAACGTCGCGCTCGAAGAGACGAGCCAGGACGCGAGGTCCGTAACGTCGACCGTGACCGTGAAATTGCCCGCGACGGTCGGGGTACAGCCGAAGAACGACACATTCGCGGTGACGCAACCCTTCGGCAACCCCGAGTACGTGTAGATCAGCGATCCGGTGCCGTGCGAAGCGTTCACGGCGAACGTCACGGCCTGTCCGAGATCCAGGGCGGCCGGCGCGACCTTGTAGCTGGCGATCACGGGATCGGCGTTGATGGTGATCGAGGTCCCCCGGGACGCGTTGTACCCAACCTTGTCGGTGACGAGGACGGTGATGTTGAACGTCCCGGTCTGCGTCGGCTGGCAATTGAGGGTGGCGGCATTCGTCGAGCTACATCCGAGCGGGAGCCCGCTGTAGACGTATGTCAGGCCCCCGGTCCCTCCGGTGGCGTTCACGGAGAACGCTGCGCTCTGTCCCAGGTCGATCTGGGACGCGGCGGCGGAGAAGCTCGCGACGGCCGGGTCGGGATTGATGACCAGTCCCGAGGTCGCGTTGTTGTGGCCCCCCAACGAATCGGTGACGGTCACGTTGAGGGTGAAATTCCCCTTCGCTCTCGGAACGCAGGTGAAGCTCGAAAGATTGTGGGTCGCACACCCGGAGGGGAGTCCCGTGGGTCCGAAGTAGAGGTACTTGTAGACCCCTACTCCCCCGGTGGCGGTCGTGTTGAACCAGACGGGCTGACCAAGCGAGATCGCCCCCGGCTGGACCGTAAACGCGCTAATCTGCGGGCCGTTCCAGACGGACAGGGTGGTGTTCGCGTACACCTTGCGGCTCTGGTTGTCGGTGACCGTCAGCATGACCTTGTACGATTGGGCGGTACCGGTCGGTTTGCAGGTCAACAGGGTCACATTCAGCGTCGAACATCCGGTGGGCAGCCCGGTGTACAGGTAGCTGAAGTAGCTCGAAGCTCCGACGGCGGCGCCTCGGAAGGTCGAAGTCTCGCCGAGATCGATGTTGTTCGGGGCGACGGAGACCGAGGAGGTCAGGTTGAGTCCGAGGGTCCAGGTGTCCGAGTAGTACGCCCGGCTGGCCCCCGTCGGGGCACCTCCGAACAGAACGCCGTAACCGTCGATGGTGTCCCAGACGATCGACATCAGCGTGCGCTTGGTGGGGGTTTGAGTGGCGTTGACCACTGTCCAGTTGTTCCCGAGCCAGGCCCACATGTCCTTCAGGCCGCCGCTCAACGCATCTCCGCCGAACAGGAGCACGTGCCCCAGCAACGGGTCGTATTCCATCGCCGACGACTCCCGGGCCGAGGGGAACACCGTGGCGTTCACCTTGGTCCAGTTCCCGGTCTGGAACGTCCAGGTATCGCTCATGAAGGTCCCCTTGCTCGCCGAGAGGCCCCCGAACAGCACGACGGACTGATTGTTCGGGTCGTAGGCCATCGCGGGGCTTTGGCGGGCGCTCGGATACAGGGTCGTGCTGTTGTAGACGTAGGTCGTCCAGTTCCCGGCCTTGTAGGTCCAAGTGTCCTTCAGGTCGGCAAAGTTGTTCGTCGAGTAGCCGCCGAACAGGACGATGTAGCCGTCGTGGGCGTCGTACGCCATCCCGGCCGCCTCACGCGGTTTGGGAAAAACGGTGACCTTGATCTGGGTCCAGACCCCCGCGTGGTACTTCCACGTGTCGTTGACGGCGTTCGAACCGACCTGGCCTCCGTACAGCACGACATACTGGTCGGCGGCGTCGTAAGCCATCATCGAGTACGTTCGGTTGGACGGACCAGCGATTGCGAGGCGGCTCCAAACGCCGTGGGAGTAGGTCCATGTATCTCCGTACTGCCCCCCGGTGGGAACGCAACCGGCGAAAAGGACCACGTACTGGTCGACGGCATCGTAGGCCATTGCGTAGCAGGCGCGCGCACCAGGAGACACACTGCTCAGGGTGGTGATGTTCAGCCACGGCCCCGGGCTGGGTAGTGGAGGGCCCGGGGTGAAGGCGGGATGGCAACCGGCGACGCCCCCGTTCCCCCGGCAGGAAGGCGGGGTCGGCGCGGCCCCCGGTCCGTTTCCACGGGCGATCGACCCCCATGCCGCGGCCAGCTGCCCGGACGGGGATGAGGTCGGCCCGGGTTTGATGGTCGGCATCGAATGGGCGAACGGCGTCGGGGTCCAAGCGGGGTTCGCGACCGCGCCGTAGTTGATCAGCAGCGTCCCGACGATCGCCAGGCAGACGACGGCGGATCGGACGGAGGATCGGAACCGCTTCGGACCTGATTGCTCGTGACCCATGGAGATCCCTTGACGCCGGCGTGGCAAGAATCTCCTCCTCCTAATCCTTTGGGTGGCGTTCCCTCGGTGGGCTGCCCCCCACACTCGGGGGGGAGGGCCGCCGGAAGCTCGCTTCGGCCCTGCCGGGCGAGACTGGGGGAGGCCGACCCACCCCCGGGAGGAGCCCACCCTGCCCCGTACGGAGGAAAGTCGGATCTCCATACCGCACCCCGAAGCCGCTATGAGTTGGGAGGGGGAACTAGGGCGATGGTGCGAAACCGTTCCTCCGGGTCCAATCCCGGCCCCCTGCTCGACCAGTCGATGGACCGAGCCGCGCAGGCGGAGGAACTGATCTACCGTCTCGCCCCCGACGGCCGATCGGCGGAGAAGGTCGCGGGAATGGAACGTTTCGGCATCCGTTCGGAGCGGGCGCTCGGCGTGAGCGTCCCGGAGATCCGGGGTGTCGCCCGTGGGATCGCCAAGGACCACGGGCTGGCCGAGGCACTATGGAGGTCCGGGATCTTCGAGGCGCGTCTGCTGGCCGCGATGGTCGATGAACCGGCCCGAGTGACCCGGCGGCAGATGGATCGGTGGGCCGCGGAGTTCGACAATTGGGCGATCTGCGACGGAGTCTGCCAGGACCTGTTCCGCCATTCGCCCTCGGCCCTCTCGAGGGCCCGATCGTGGTGTGCGGCGCGGCCCGAGTTCGTCAAACGTGCCGGCTTTAGTCTCATCGCCGAATGCGCCATCCCGGGACAGGGCTGGCCGGACGAATCGTTCCGGCGGCTCTTCTCGGTCATCGAGCGCGGCTCGGATGACGATCGACCGTATGTGCGCAAGTCGGTGAGCTGGGCACTCCGCCAGATCGGGAAGCGGAATCCGAAACTGAGGACCGAGGCTATCGGAGTAGCCCGGAAGATCGCCCGGCGCGGCACCCGTGGGGCGCGGTGGGTCGCCTCCGACGTGACGCGGGAACTCCTACACCCGACTACCCTCCGGCGCGTGGCGGCGCGCCCTCCTCCGGTTCGGCGCGGGCCACCCCCCAAACGACACGTTAGCGGTCAATGAGGGTCCCTTCCGCGGAGGCGCCGGGGCCGAGGCCGATCACCGGGTTCGGTCATTCTCCCGTGGGGCCTGGGACCGTCTCGTCGACCCCGAGTCCCGATTGGAGGGATCCCGTCAGCCCTCCCTTCCAGGGTCTCCCCCACCAAAGTTAGAAAGGAACGGGGAGTAGCGGGTCGCCGGCACCGGCGAAGGGGGCACCCACACGTTCACTCGGATCCTCGTCGCGATCGACGGCACCCCACCCGGCCACCGGGCTTGGCGGGCGGGCCTCGAGCTGGCGCAGCGATTCGGATCCACGCTGACGCTGGCTTCGGTCCTGCCGGCGTCGACCGACGGCTCCGACCCGTACCTCGAGAGCCTGATCCCGATGGGGGACGAGGGGAAGTCCCTGCGCGTGCAGGTGGAGGAGGCCGAGAAGGAGGCGCACGCCAAAGGTGTGCCGGCCGTGTTCAGCGTGGTCCTCCGAGGGAAGGTGGTGGACGCGCTGCTCGGCTACGTTGCGGAACACCCTCAGGATCTCATCGTCGTTGGCTCGAGGGGGCTCACTCGCGGTTCTCGCCTGATCATGGGAAGTGTTTCTTCCGAGCTCGTCAGTCTCGCACCGTGTCCGGTCCTCGTCATCCGGCCGATCTCGAAGCGCCACTAGCGGCTCGACGCCCCGTTTCGGGGCCGGCGAGCCGGGACGGGGGTCAGGCCGACCACGAATTCGGCAGCCCGCCGGAACCGGCCGGAGCTCGGCCGGGCCTGCCGAGTGGCGTGGCCGCTGACCTCGAGCGACCTCGACCCAAGGTTGATAACCCGTGCGCGCGCACGGACAGCCGGTAATCGAAGGCAGGACGCAGATCCGAGCACGGCCGATGGGCGGGAGGGGTGGCGCCCGCGATGAGCTTCCCGAGGACCCTGAGGTCCCGGGCTAGGCCACGCCATCCCGCCGAGCTAGGAAAGATGCAAAGACTGAGCCGACGCTGGAGGCGGGGGGGCGCCCGCGCTGTCGTACCTCCGGCGCTGCTGCTGGTCATCGCTGGCCTCGCGGCGTGCCCCACGATGGCCCTGCCCTCCGCCTGGGAAGGACCACCGTCGAGACTCCCATCGCCCTCCCCGAACAACGGATTCGCTCCCCACGCACAGCCGTGCAACACGACCGCGCCGAACGCCCCCGCCCCTACGGCCGAGCATGGGCTGTTCGTACTGGCGCCCCCACTGAAACCGCAGGGGAACTTCTACCACGACATGACCCGGTACCTGCTGAACAACACGCTCGTCTGCGGGGCGGACTTCTGGATCCACTGGAGCGACGTCGATCACGGACCGTCCGCCAGCCCGCAGTACAACTGGACGTCGGTCAACCAGGCGATCGGGCCGTGGGAGCGCGCCGGAAAGGTCGTGAACCTCATCTTCTGGGCGGTCGGGTACGGCAAGGGAGCCACCTACGTTCCGGCCTATGTGCTTTCCAACGTCCCGACGATCCAATGCGGCAACTCCCCCGTGACTCCCCTGTTCTGGAACGCGAGCTACGTCCACTACTACCGAGCCTTCATGCGGGCCGTGATCCAGCACTTCAACAATGACTCGCAGGTCGGGTACCTCCGATTCGGGTTCGGGACGGGCGGAGAGACGCTCCCGCTGATCGACGGGGACACCCCGCTATGCAAGGCCAAGCTGCTCCTGCTGGGATATTCGATCCCGGTGTGGGACTCCTACATCCTCTCGATGCTAGATTATGCCCATTCCCTCCCATCGGTCCATCCGTTCCTGGTCGCGCTCGACGGGGCGTTCGGCCCGAAGACCGACGACACCTACGCCGACATCGCCGCGCGCGCGGCGAAGGACGGCATCGGGTTCGGTTCGGAGGCGCTCGAGCGCTCGAGCCTGACCTGGAACAACACCACCGGACAGGCGTCGTGCCTGGGCATGGGATTCTGCTGGCTGTTCAACAAGTTCCAGGGACGGGTTCCGCTGGAGGTCCAGACGCTCGGGCCGAGCACGCCGAACGGGAGCGGCGCCATCGGCTCTCTCGTCCCGATCCTCTCCTACAGCCTCCAGGTCCACGCGCAGATCTTCGAGGTCTACTTCTCCGACTGGCTCGTCGCCTTCGATCCCCATTATCCGGGCTACGCGACCTACCATGTCGCCTACGCGCACGCGCTGAAACTCGTCGCGCGCGTCGTCGGATAGGCCGATCCGACGGGGCTCGCGCGAGGGTTAAAGAACCGCCGCCGGCTAGCCCCCATCCCGGAGCGGCGGGGGGGATGGCATGAAGATCCTGATGGTCCTCTATCCCGGCGGCGCCGCCGCCGAGTCGAACCCGGAGCTGCTAGGAGCCGCCGAGCATGCCCTCGGTCTGCGCCCGTTCCTCGAGGGGAAGGGCCACGAGGTCGTGGTCCTGACCGACAAGGAGAAGCAGCTCGACGAGCAGCTCCCAACGACGGACATCCTCGTCACCACGCCGTTCTGGCCGGCGTACGTCACCGCCGAGCGGATCGCGCGTTCCCCGAAGTTGAAGCTGGTGCTGACGGCGGGGGTCGGATCCGATCACATCGATCTGGCGGCGGCGGCCGCGCGCGGGCTGACCGTCGCCGAGATCACGGGCTCGAACGTCGTCAGCGTCGCCGAGCACACGGTGATGCAGATCCTCACCCTGGTTCGCAACTACCTGCCGGCGTACCGACAGGTCATCGAGGGTCGTTGGGACATCGCCGAAGCGGCGTCGCGTTCCCACGACCTCGAAGGAAAGGTCGTCGGGATCGTGGGCGCCGGGCGAATCGGCCAGCGCGTGGCCCTTCGCCTGCGGCCCTTCGACGTGCA
>JABCYU010000061.1 GCA_013290045.1 Methanobacteriota archaeon
TGTAGTTGAACGTCCCGTTAGCGAACTTGTTGATGTCGACTGCCAGGACCGCGCTCACGACGACGATTCCCGAGCGGTTGACCGTGAAGTTCAAGCTAGCCCCGGGGAATTGGGCGCAGCTCGTCGCCATGGACACCGAGTATGGGGCCTTCGCGGAGGCGATGACCACCCCGGGGCCGGCCGGACCTTGAGTGCCGTTGGCACCGACGGGGCCACGTACCCCCGGCTGCCCTGGCGAGCCCGCTGCCCCCGGCGTTCCGGAGGGACCCTGTGCGCCCGCGGAGCCGGCGGGACCCGGGGAGCCGGCGAGGTTGGAATGATCCACCGCGCTGACCCCCAAGGCCGCGCCGGCCAGTACGACGGCGAGAGCGCTTAGAGCGACGGCTGTCCGGCTCGCTCGCGTGCCGCCCGTTCCCCCGGTTTGTGGGGGCATCCAACCATGGGCCATGCTCGGGTCAAGTGTCGTTCCGGGCGGTTGCGCGGCCATGCCGACCCCGAGGGCCCTGATGCTTAACTACCGGTGGACCGGGGAGGTTCGGCGATTTTTCGGGTCTCTCCCCGCGGCACCGGGACCCCATCGGAGGTTTCCCTTGGAGTGTCGGCTGGGTTGCCAGGGGATCATATCCATCGGATCCACGGCCGCGGGATCGGTCGATGGAGGTCCTGATCCGCGAGGTCTCTCCGCCTTCGGACCTTCCGCTCGAAGTTCGGGTCCGTCGACCTCTACGGCTCATGGTAGCATAGAACGTGATTGCCGCCTCTTCGAGAATCTTGGGGATTTGCTGCGCTGAAGCAACCTCCCGAGCCCTCCACGAGCATCGTGTCGGGAGCCGGACCAGTCGACGCCGGTTCGTCCGAGAAAGAGGGCGCGGAGCGGCGCTGGCCCTGCTCTTGGCGCTCCATTCGACATGCCCCCAGAGCCCAGGACGAGTGGACGACCGCTGGTCCCGGGCGCCCTCCATCTCGTTCCACCGGGCGGTAGCGGTTCCCCCCGCCACTCGAATCGGGGGATCGAGCTCGAACTCCTTTCCCGTCCGGATCCGCGAGTCGGGAACGGGCTCACGCTGGGGGCGGAACCAGGCTACGCCGCTGGGCCGCGACCCACCGGGCGGGCTCCAGGATGCCGAGCACCTCTTCCGAACCGTTAGACCAGTACGACGCCGGTCGAGTGGAACCGTGCGGTCACGTGCGAGATCTTGATCCCCTTCGAGGCATGCAGGAGTACCCCGGTGGAGTAGAACTCCGCCAGGACGTAGGAGACCTTCCCCGCGCTCGAGTGGAGGATCTCGACCGCGGTCGAGTGGTCGATGGCGGTGACGTTGGTGATCGTGAACCCGTGGGATCCGTTGACCACCACTCCCACCGAGTACGCCCACGTGCTCAATCCCGAGACGGACGTCCCCTTCGAAGCGAACACCGACGCCCCCGTCGAGAGCAACCAGTCCTGGACCTGGGTGATCGAGGTCCCATGCGAGTTGTCGACCGCCACGCCCATCGACGAGTACGACGCCCAGACGCCCGAGATCGAGGTGGTCGTCGAGAGCGAGATGTTCGCTCCGAGCGACCCGTTCGAGACCGTCACCGACGAGATCGAGTACCCCGTCGTCCCCGGGAGGTAGTAGTACGGGTCGTAGTCGGCCCCCGCACCATAGTCCACTCCCAGCGCGAAACCCGTCGCCCCGAGCGTCGCGGTCACGGAGGAGAAGCTCCCGCCGACGCTGCTGAGCCCGGCCACGCCGGTACTTGGCGCGCCGGGTCGGGCCGACCCGCTCGCCTGAATGTTGGAGGCCGTCGTGTGGTAGGAACCGATGTCGGTGACACCGGTTCCACCCGAATCGACCGTCACGCCCTGGACGTTCGTCCCGGTCGAATCCCCGACCCAGACACCCGATGAGAGGAGGGTCGAAGAGATGCCGCTGACGACGGCCCCGGTGTCCTGCCAGAGGTTGACCTGGAGGCCGAAACCTCCGGCAGCCACCATCTGGTTCGAGACCGTGTCGTGCGAGCCGTCAAATATGTTGATCCCGGAAGTGAAGAACGGCAGCGACGTGGTGTTGAACGGCCCCGGGGCCAGCAACCCGGAGGAGAACGCGTAGTCGTAGATGTAGAAGTTCCCGGCAGGGGAATCCTGACCCTGGTACGTGTTGTTGACGGCGATCGGGTTCGTAACGCCCGCGGACATCAGGAGGACGAACGAGGCGTAGCCGTAGTCGTTGACATGGTTGAAGGTGAAGTTGATGTTCACCACCAGGCTGTCGAACCGATACGGCGGAGAGGCGGAGCTTCCGATCGCCTTCGCGAGGCTCGACGCTTGGGCGTTCGAGAACATGTACAAGGGCGCGTTGAGGTTCCCCGGAGCGGACTTCATGCTGATGGCGTAGGTCGTGACCGATTTGGTCACCCCAGACCCATTGAACTGCGCATAGCCATCGGCGAAGGCTCGGACATAGTACTTGGTCGTCCATGGGGCACCGACCGGTGGGAGCCACGTGTTGAACGCCCCCGTGCTCGTGGTCGGCAGCCAGCTCAGGTTGTCACGGGCACCGGCCCATGGGTCGACCACGGGCAGCGTGTTGCTGACGAACACGAAGCCGTAGGACGGGGAGATCGTGCCCGCCAGGTGGATCGCGCCGGACTTGACCGAGACGTAGGCCGGGGTTCCCCAGAGGCCATAGAGCATGGCCGGGCCCTGGTTGATGATGAGCGAGTGGCCAGGGGTCCAGTAGTCGGCGATCCCCGTGGAGGTTTCCCCCGTGTCGCCGCCGAAGTTGAACGCCGAAGGGACCGTGCGCCAGCCACCGGAACTCGCGTTGGAATACTCGAGAAGGATCGAGCCGCTCACGCTCCGGAAGACGGCGTTGTCCCCTCCGATGTCTCCGACGAGGTCCATCTCGGCGTCGCGGAACAGCCCCGACGGGGCACCGCTGAAGCCATCGATCGAGAACCCGGGCTTGTTCGCTGGCCGGGTCGAGTTGGGGTTGTTGAACACGACGACGTCGCTGACGCCGCTGTAGACCTTGTGGATCCCGGCTTCGTTGATGTGGTAGCCGTAGGCGACCTGGGTACGGTTCTGCGCGTTGACCGTGGCGTTGTTGTAGAGCTGGATGGTGACCGGATACGCGGCCGGGCTGAGTGGGATCGTGCCGCCGACGCACTGGAAGACGCCGCCGTAGTTGAACAGTACCTTCTGGACCCCGGTCGTGTTGTTATTGCACGCCGAGTAGATCGTGTTCGGCTGGATGAAGAACGGGCTCTGGGTCGCCGAGGTGAGGTTGAACGTGTCGTCGACGAAATGGATCCCGGTGTCGTTCCAATTGACGACGTTCTGCGTCCAGAAGAATCCCTGGTCCGAACCGGGGAGGGACATGTTCGTCGCCACGGTGTTCAGTTGGATTCCAAACTCGTAGACGCTGCCGACGAATCCATCGTGCTGGCCCGCGGGCTCGATGACGCCCGTCGAGGCGGGATCGGTGACGTTCGGTGGGGCGGCGAAGGTGACCTGCCCCATCAGGTGCGACGTGTTGTACGAGTACGGGGTTGCCCCCAGGCCGTAGTCGGTCAGGCCGAGAGGCGCCGGCTGAGCGACGTAGAACGGGTTGACCGTGCCGTTCGGGGCCAGCGGATGCTTGAGAAGCGCGAGGTTCGGGAGGGAGGTGAGGTGTCCCGAGGCGAGACCGTGGTGAATGAGGTTCGCCACCCAAGGCGCCTGAGCGATGCGCGCCGGGATCCCCTGGAAGAGGTTCGCTCGATTGGGGGTGGTTCCCCCCGAAAGGAGGCGGCTGAGGCCGCTCGAGTGGGACGTGGTGGCCGAGGAGTGCTGAGACAGCGAGATTCGAGGTCCCAGCGAGGCACCGGCAAGGACCGCGGTGGCGGGTACCACCATTACCGCGGCGATCAGGGCGATCAGGCACCAACTCGCGTACTTTGCAAGGTCATGGGGCGCGGTCATGGCGAAAGCGGACCGGCGTCGTGTTATACAACAACTTTGGCTCGGGAGGATCGCTTCACAGAATCGTTGGTCTTGGGGCTTGTCGAGGTGGTTCGAGCACGTCCGAGGGCCCGGAGCGAAGTTTGGGGGTCTCGATAGCGCCTCTCGCATGAGACGGAGCCGGGAGGTCAGCGGACCTCTGAACCCGGGGTGCCGTAGGGGACCCGGATTCCTAGAACCATGGCCACTCGCGAATCCTGGTTGACACCCCGACCACCACCTGAAGGAGTCTGGGAACAGACTCTCCCTCGGCATGCCTCGAGAGCAGCAGGGACATCCGCGTGAGCCCGTCAACCTCGGTGAGCGGCCCATGGAGGCTCGTGCCAACGAGCGTGGGGATTCCGCGGATCCGCTCAGGGTCGAAACTCGGCCGAAGGCGACGATATCTTTGGGCGAACCGGTCCCCCGGGGTGTCTCGTCCAGCATCCAGGGCATGCACGAAATCGCTGAGGAGCCGCGTGGGCGCGATCGCCCGGAAAGGCTCGTGACGGATCAGTCGGATCGCCCCGAGCTGGGACGCTTCCACGATCCCGGTGTGCCACTGGGGTTCCAATGCGAGCAACGGCTCGAGGTACGGTCCTCGAGCCACCCGCAGCGCCGACCGTATCTCGGACCAATCCGTGGGGCTCAACCGCGAGCGGGCACCGGTGAGGAGCAGTCCGCAGAGGCGCGGGCCAAGAGCCTCCCGCCAGACGTCTCCATGATGGCTCACACTATCGACTTCGGAGTAGGCGAGATTCCAAATGAACTCCTGGAGGTCGCAGGGGGATGAATCCCCGATCTCGGTCAACTTCCGACGACCGTGTACCTTGTTCCGGCGAGTTCAAAAGCCGACTTGACGGCCCGGAACCTCCCACATGGCGCCCTCGAGGACCATGGCTACCGCCGAGCGGTATGCCTGTTCCGCCGCGAGGGTGCTTTGGTCAACCACTTCGCAACGCCGACCGAGTTCACCGTGAACCCGCACCGACAGTAGAGCCCCTCCTCGAACCGGTGGCCCCGGTGGTACGACGCAACCATCCAATCGTAACCCCGCAAGGTGAACCGTCGTTCGAGCTCGCGGATCAGGAGCCTTCCGATGGGCATCTTCCGGAAATCGGTGGCCACGTGAACCTCGAGGATCTGGCATCGCCGCGAGAACCTAGCGCTCTTTCGCATCCAAGTTGGAACGCCGATGTCAGGGGCTCCGAACGCGAACCCGGCCCGAGTGCCCTCTACGGTCGCCACGAGGCCGATCCCTCCGGATTTCCGGGCCGACTTCAGGAGAAACGAGGCGTAGGAGTTCCCCCAGCCTGGGGCCGGGTCGATTTCCTGCTCAGCGGCGGTCTTAGCCTTCTCCTTGAGGATCTCCTCTAGCCCGTCGGCCAGAAACGTTCGGTCCGTGGGCGCGTAGTCCCGGATCCGGAGCCCCCCGGCTTCGATTCTCACGGGGGGGCCTATGCTGCCGGGGGAATAGGACTGCCGACGGCCGACAGGTGAATGCGTGGGGGCCGGTTCGCCAGCCTAAGTGCCCATCCGCCCTCCGCCCCAGTGGACTCTCGGGAGAAACCCGGATAGCTGGTTCTGGGCGGCGATGAAGGAGCTCTGGACACGACCGCCTTACCGGGTCCGCTGGCGGGCGGAACTCCCCCGCCTCGGTTCGATCAGGGCTCAGCGGTCGATCGCGGCGTACGCGAGCGTTCGGAAGTCTTGGAACACGGCGGCCCCGGCGGGCGAATCCGACATTCTCTGAGTAAGCAGAATGGTCACCAGAGATTCGGTGGGATCGGAGTCCCACGCCGTGCCCAGTCCTCCATCCCATCCGAACTTTCCGATGGAGGCCGAAAGGTCGTCGCGGACGGTCACGATCTGCATGCCGAAGCCCCAGCCCCGATGAACGAAATCGCAGATGCCGGACCCGGCGGCCGCCTTCTGTTCCGGCGTGATCTGGTCGGTCGTCATGAGCGTCACCGAGGACCTCGATAGGATGCGCCGGCGACCCAGGATCCCCCCGTTCAGCATCATCTGCCCGAAACGGAAATAGTCGTCCGCCGTCGACACCAGACCCCCCGCGCCGGATTGGAAGGCGGGAGGCCGGCTCCACTGTCCTTCCTCCGCGGAATCGTACAGCTTCAGTTCCTCGGCCCCGAAGTTGGTCCAGTAGCATTCTGCCAGCCGGTCAATGCTGTTGGCCGGGACGCTGAACCCGGTGTCCTTCATCCCGAGCGGCCGGAAGATCCGATCGCGAAGGAACTCCTCGAAGGATTGGCCCGAAGCCCGAGCGATCAAGGCGCCGAGGACGTCGGCGCCGGTCCCGTACATCCAGCGTTCGCCGGGCTGGTAGACGAGCGGTAACGTCCCTAAGCGGCGAAGCCATTCGTCAGTGGCGGGGACCCCGGCCGGACTCGGGGCCCCCTGGCCGAGCTCGAGCTCGTCCATCGCCCGCTGGATCGGATAGGTGCCCGGTTCTGCCAAGACCACCCCGATCCCCGGTCGGAGCGTCAAGAGGTCTCGGAGCGTGATCGGCCGTTTCGACCGGACCGTCTCCGTCAGCGGCGCGTTGAGCCGCTTCAGGACCCGGCGATCCGCGAGCTCCGGGAGCCAGGAATCGACCGGATCGTCCAGGCGCAGCCGGCCCTCCTCGACCAGGATCATGCCCGCCGCCGCCGCGATCGGCTTCGTCATGGAGGATATGCGAAAGATCGAGTCCTGTCGAACCGGTCGTGACTTCTCAAACCCCAGGCGTCCGATCGCCTCGAAATGAGTTTCTCCTCGGCGAGACACGAGCGAAACGAGTCCCGGGATCTCTCCACGTTCCACGTATCCCGAAAGCATCGAACGGAGTCGAGCGAGTCCGACCCGGGAGAACTCGCGAGATCGCATGAACCGCACTCTGCGGGGTTGCCTCCGGCAGCCGGAGGTGACTCGTGCCACCGACGGATTCGATTTGAAACTTCCGGGCGGGCCGCCATCGCCTAGGGTGGGCTCGCCTCCCATGAGTCCCGGGGATGCTCGCCCACCAGACCGGCGCGGTCGGGAAGACGCCGGGACTCCGTCGAAGTACTGCCTGCCGAACGGTCGGCGTTGGGTCCGGAACAGGATTTCCTGTCAGGGGCCGCCGCGCAGGACGGCTCGGGTTCCACCTGCCTTCGATTCCATTCGCCGAGGAACGCCGGCTGCCGGCCGTCAGCCTGCCGAGGAGGGTGCGTTCCACGTTAGCAAAAGGCACTCGCCGACAACGCCGATCTCAGGGAGACGCAGAAAGGGTTGGAGGGGCGGCCGGAATCCTGTCCCGGAACGCCGCCCCCGGGTCGTCGTCCTACGATTCGCCGATCGAGGTAATGCTGAACCCGTTACCGAGCGTCGCGAAGTTGATCGCCGACGCTGCTGTCGCTCCCGTGTAGGTGACGGTCCCGCCGTTGTGGTAATAGTAGACCTCGGCGAACGTGTACCCGTAGAGGTCGACGTAGATCGCGTACTTGTGCGTCTTGACCATGTTTGTCGCCAAGGTGTAGGTCATCGCGATCGTACCCGATGCCGTGATCGGCCCGGCCGTCCCCGAGGAGCTGTTGGAGTAGCTGGAGCCGGTCCAGTACGTCTGGTTGTACGTGGTGTTGCTGACGAGGTAGAAAGAGGACCCGCCGAGGTAACCGATGAAGTACAGCGAGCCCGAGGTGAGGTCGTCCCAGTAGGCGTAGCCGTACAGGTACGCCGCGGCGTAGTCCTCGCAGTACGCATAGCTCGGGCTCCCCGAGATCTTGCAGGTACCCGGGGTCGTGGCCAGCGTGCCCGATAGGGCGTACGATCCGTTGACATAGACGGTGGTCGAACCCTTGTGGAACGGTGCGTTGATGTACGCGTTGATCCCGCCCTGGACCTCCCCAAAGTTGCTGTTGAACGACTTGCACGTCGCAGCGTTGTCGGCCCCGCTGAACCCACCGTTACCGGTGTGGAGCGAAAAGGCCGTCTTCGCCGTGAGCTTGGCGTGCGCGCACCCGCCCGAAATGCTGACGCTCTGGCTGAGCGTCACCGACCCCTTGAACGGGGCCGTGTGCGACGCGTTCGGGTGAACCGCAGACGCTGCCGAGGTCAGGACCATCAACAGGCTTACGGCGGCCACTAACCCCGTGCCGCCGGCCACCCAGACCTTTCTTTGCCCCGTTCGCCGATACTTCGCCACTTTCTTCCCCCTGATTCCTTCTTTCGCCTCCCGGCCGCCCCCTATCCATTCAGGAGGGGCTGCGTTAGGAAGCGGCCCCGCTAGACTCTCGGGGTATTTAGACCTCGGACGGCGATATCGATCGGACCAGTTCGGGGCACCATCTTATGGTGATCCCTCGGCGAGGAGCGGCTCGGCCTCGGGGACGGCGTCTCGGAGGACCTTCGGCCGTAGTATGCGTTGACAGGGCTTGATATGGGTTGTCGGCGTCCGCGTCGCCGAGGCGTGCCCTTGGAGAACGAACGGCGACAATCACAGATTCGGGGCCGAAAGTCGCGGGTCGTTGCCATGGGGACCGCGTTGGCGATCCTCACGGTCGCCATGGAGCTCGTGGGGGGGCTGTCCAGCGGGGTCGCCTCGGGCTCGGCCCCGGGTGGCCACGGGATCCTGGGCGGGCTCCAAGGGTCCGGCGGCTCTGCCCTCCCGGCCGCTGCCGAGCTGGCCGCCGCCAAGGCGTCGCTGGCCTCGGGCGGTAGCCCGTCGGCGAGCGCCGCTGTCGCCTGTCCGGCAAGGAGTGGAGGTGGACTCGGCGTTCCCTGCGGCATGGCCCCCAGCCAAGCTCCCACCGCACCCCTCACGACCAGTCCGACGTGGAGCAAGGTGACGAACCCCGTCCCATCGATCCGCTATTCGACCATGATGGTCTACGACGTCAAGGACAAGTTCGTCCTGCTTTTCGGCGGCGAGGGACCGTCCGCCTCGCTCTCCGACACGTGGAAGTTCGTCGCAGGCACCTGGACTCCCCTGCAGCCCTCGAAATCCCCATCGGCTCGTTACGGCGCCTCGGTCGCCTTCGACGTGGCCGACAACTACGTCGTCCTGTACGGCGGCTACTCCGGGTCTGTCGTGCTTTCTGACACCTGGAAGTTCTCTGGGACCTCGTGGACGAACATCACGACCCTCGCCAACCCGGGCGCGCTCGTGTGGTCGACGATGAGTTACGATGCCAAGGACGGATACGCCGTGCTGTTCGGAGGGCTGAACGCCTCCTTTTCGGCGACCTCGGGAACGTGGAAGTTCAAAGCGGGCGTCTGGTCGGCGATGGCGACCTCGCCTACCCCGGCCCCTCGGTATCTCGCCGCCATGGCCTACGATGGGAAGGACAATCTGGTGATCCTCTTCGGGGGAGCGAACGCGACCGGCGCCACCCTAGGGGACACCTGGAACTTCACCGGAGGCCACTGGGCGAAGCTCGCGCCGTTGACGGCCCCTTCCGCCCGAGGCGAGGCGGCGATGGGCTACAGCGCGATCACGTTGACCGTCGTCCTATTCGGAGGGACCGACGGGTTCAATTTCCTCTCGGACACGTGGACGTTCGTCGGAGGGGTGTGGACGAAGATCAGTTCCTTCACCCACCCCTCGGGCCGGGTCGCGCCGGCGATCGCGGACGGGACCACCAAGACCGACCTCGTCCTTTTC
Organism: Methanobacteriota archaeon; assembly: GCA_013290045.1. GTDB lineage: Archaea > Thermoplasmatota > Thermoplasmata > Lutacidiplasmatales > UBA184 > Lutacidiplasma. The sequence goes on from JABCYU010000061.1 coordinate 9,606, forward strand.
GGTGGCCTCCCCACCCTGGCCCCCGGTCTCAATGACACCTGGGTGTTCCACAGTTCCACTTGGAACCACGCCTTTCCCCGGGTCCCCGCCGCTCGCTGGGGTGAGGCCCTGGTGTACGACGAGGCGGACGGGTACGTCCTGATGTTCGGCGGCCATTTGCTCAATGGAGGGATGCTCAGCGACACGTGGAAGTTCCTCCATGGGGTATGGACCCCGCTCCATCCGATGCTCTCGCCGAGCGCCCGCGACTTGCCCCAGATCGCCTACGACCAGGCCGATGGATACGTGGTGATGTTCGGGGGGGACACCACCGGAGGGTTCTCCGCCCCCGCTGAAACGTGGACGTTCCTGGCCGGATCCTGGGCCCTGCTACCGTTCGCTCCAGGAGGCCCGGCCGGCCGACTCGGCGGTGGCATGGCGTACGACGCCGCGGACGGATACGTCCTGATGTTTGGCGGGTACAACATCTCGGGAGGGCTTTACGGCGACACCTGGACCTTCTCCGGCGGGGCGTGGACCGTGGTCTCCGGTTCCGGCCCCGCGAACCGGTATTTCGCTCAGATGAGCTACGATTCTGCGGACGGGAACGTCGTGTTGTTCTCCGGGTCGCGTTCCGGGAACTACCCGGACACCTGGGTGTACTCGGCCGGTGTGTGGTCCAATGTGACCACGAGCGCCGGGACTCCTCCGATGGGGGTCGTGGACGGTACCATGGCCGACGATACGTACGATGGCTACGTCGTCCTGTACGGCGGTGAAAACCTTCCTAACGGCTCCAACCCGACGACCACCTGGAGTTTCACCGGCGGAGCCTGGACCCAGTTGGTGCCGTCGTCGAATCCGGGGATCAACAGGTGGGGGGGCATGACGTTCGACCCCGCTGATAACGAGCTGGTCGCGTTCGGGAACTCGTGGGCCGCCACGGGCACGTGGGCCTACTGAAAGGTCCCTCCCGGATGCTGGTTGGCCCTCGCGGGGGGACCCGCCGCCGGCCCGAAGCCCGAGCTCGGTGGGTCCCCGGACGGGGTTCGGAGTCCCCAATTCGCCAAGCGGGCACTGCGTGATATCTCACCATCCGATCCCCGAAGAACTCGGCGCGCGTCCCGGAGGCGGGTTACGAGCGAATCCTCGGGCAAGCGGCGGCGCCGGGCCCGACGGTCGATGCGGGAAAACATTCCGTCCGGTGCGGCAAGTACACCAGTTAGATCACCGAGGCAAACTCCCTCACTCAGGCTTAGCCGGGAGCACACGACCTTCGGGCATCGGTCGAGCCGGCGGGGCCTCCTTGCTCCGGAGGTACTCGAACGGTCCTCGGGGCCCCGCGTAACGGAACGCGGGGGGACTCAAATAGGCCGGAATCCTGCGAACGGCATGGTCCACATCAAGGACGAGGGAAGCCACTTCGACGCGCCGCTCGACACGGTCTGGAAGTACGTTCAGGACGGGGAGACGCACAACGCGACCCACCAGAGCCGCAACTTCTCGATGAAGCCGCTGACCGAGAGCGCGATGGAGCTCTCGTGGGAGATGCAGATGGATGGGAAGTGGATGAACATCAAGACGCGGACCACGGTCCTTCCGCCGACCGGACTCGCCATCGAGATGCTCGAGGGTCCGATGGCCGGATCGAAGTTCTTCAACATCTATACCCCGGCGGGAGCCAAGACCGGGATCACGGTCGTCGGCGATTTTACTTCGAAGAGCATCCCGGCGGCTCACCTGGAGCCCGCGGTCCGCGCGTTCCTCGAGCAGGTCTTCAACGAGGACAGCGCGGCCATCAAGGCGATGGCCTCCAAGAAGTAGAGAATCGCGCGCGAACCCTTTCCGCCTCGCCCGGCATCATCGATCCACCCGGGCCTCCTGCGCGAGACGCGAGAGGGTCCCCAAGTACCGCGGGGGTCCGAATCAATAGGTGATCTTCACGGTCCGCGGAGCGTTCGTCATGGTGACGATACCCTGGCTGGGGTGAAGCGGGAAGCCCGGAATGCGCTGGGCGACGAAATGGTACACCCCGTACGCGAGCTTGAAAACCACGGCCGAAGTGTTGCTGTGGATCGTCCATCCGCCGATCGTCACCGACCAGGAGGTCCCCGAGGGCAGACCCGTCTCCCGGAACGTGATCGGATGGGGTGTGAGGTACGACGTCAGGTTCAGGGCGTTGATCGGACCCCACCCCGTAACGAGGTCGTATCCTCGAAGGGCACTGAAGTTGGCGTTGCCGTACTGCTGGACGTCAAAGAACGGGAGCTTACTGCTGAGGTTTCCCGAGAACTGATCCTGGCCGAGACCGTACGCGACTGGATCGAGGAACCCCACCGGAGCCCCTCCGATGCCCATCAGGGCGTGATCGACGGTGTCGATCACGCCGGCCTCGACCGGAGTGGCCACGGAGTTTCCGCTGAAGATGAAGAACGAGCAACCGTTGACCAGGCAGAGGATCGAGTAGTTGCCGCCGGCATAGGTCAGCGACAGGACCGTATCGTTCGCGATCGCCGAAATGTCGGGTTCCCCCCGTCCTGAGCCCACCGCCCGGATCACCGCGTTCGCGTCGGCCGACCCGACCTGCCAGGCGGGTTCCGGGAAGCACTGGGCGCCCCCCGTCCCGCAGCCGAGCGACGGGTTCGTCACGTCCGCCACCCCCCCGCCAGAGCCGGAGTGCGAGCCCGCCCCCTCGTACCAGGCGATCTCGCTCGTCCGAGACAACGTGGAGCTCGACAAGCGGACGGTCGTTCCGCCGACGGCCACGTCCCCGAACGTGCCGTACGCCTGGCCGGCTGGTGCGTTCGAGGTGTTGTCGCCGGAATCCGGAGTGGCCGCGAGGACGGAGATCCCGCGGGCCTGGGCCTGTTGAAGATCGCTGTACCAGCTGGTGTCGTTGTAGACCTGGTATCCCCAGGAATTCGAGATCACCGAGACGTTCGCGAGGCCCGCGATGGTGGCGGGCGTCATCCCGGTTCCCTCCGAGCTGTTCGGGTTGAGGATGTCCGCGAAGGCGAGATCGGTCGTCCCGGAGTTGCCGCCATCGCCGTAGACCTCGTACACGTTCGCCCCGGGCGCGAGGGAGCCGACCATGCCAAGGTCGAGCGTGCTTTCGAATTCATTGCCCCCGGAATCGCAGCTCGCGGAACGTCCGGGACCCGGGGCCTGACCGGCACCGTCCACGATGGGCACCCCGATCGCATGGGGCTTCGGCTCGCCGGCCGGCAACGTGTAGGTGAAGAAGTTCGATATGTCAGACGGGAAAAATGGAGCGGCGTAGTTGGTCGAGGAGAGCGACGCACAGAACGTGCCCGCCCCCGAGGAATTGTCGATCGTGTTGACCCACAGGATGGTCGCGACCGACGTCTTCGTCGGATACCCGGAAGCGGAGTAGAGCCCCGATGTCCCGTACGTCACCTGCAAGTCAGATGCCGCGGTAAGGTTTCCGAAAGGGGCCGGATACGACCGGCTGCCGACGTTGGTGCAGGTGAACGGTCCTCCCGCGCTGGAACATGGCGTCGACTTATAGGCGGGAGCGATCGTCCGTTGAGCGCTCGGGGTGGCGCTAGAAGACCCGGGCACGAGCTGGGCGTGGGATTCGGTATGGAGGAGGAATTTGGAGTAGTCGCTAAGCCCCTGCACCCCCGCAACATACGGGGCTATACCGTCGGGCAGGCAGGGGAGCCCACGGGGGGCGTAGTAGCTCCGCCCTTCTTGATCCAACAGGGCGGCAATCGACACGTGGAAGAGCGCCCGCAACTGGGAAGGAGAGGCCGAGAACGAGAGCGTCATCCGGTCCGCATAGGTCGTCAGCCCTGCCACCCCGGCGGACAGGAAGTAGGCTCGCGCGGATTCGTAGCCCAACGGTGAAGCGCCGAATCTCGCGTCGAACTCGCGCGCGGAGATGTACTGGTGGAAATTCGGCGACGCGGGGTTCGAAAGCTCCGAAAGAAATCGGCCGAGTCCATTCGCGTCACTCGGCCGGAAAGTCACGATCACGGGGATGTTCGTAGGGAGAGGTGCGTCGGAGGCTCGGCCAAGATCGAATTGCACTCCGGGTTCTGTATCGGGGA
>JABCYU010000062.1 GCA_013290045.1 Methanobacteriota archaeon
CGGAGAGATGGCCCAGGAGTTCCGGAACACCTGGGGGAGCGTCGAGGTCATGGGGGGGCACGCCGCCGACCGGCTCCTCGCCGCGGAGCTCCTGACCGCCTCCGGTGCCCCGATCGAAACGATCTACGCTCCGATGATGAACACCGTCAGCAAGGTCCGCGAGGCGGTCGGGGACCAGACTCCGGCGGTCGCGACCGCGGCGATCCTCCATCTCTGGCCCCCGCAAACGAGCCAGGTCGACCTCGCCCCCTACCTCGCGTTGCGCGCCGGTGCCGGTTCCGAGCAGGGCGCCGCCCTGCTTCTCGGGAGCGGCGGCGCCTCCGCCCTCGCGCTCCGCGACCGACTCCTCACCGCCCTCCGGGGACCGGCGGGATCGAAGGACCACCTGCTCGCTGCGACGTACCTGGCGGTCATCGGGGCCGACCCCGCCCGTGCCGTCCCCCGGGTCCTCGAGATCGCCCAGGGGCTCGCCAAGGCGTTGCCCCATCCGTTCGCCGCCGCCGCGGTCCTCTCCGACCTCGACAGCTTGGGCCCAGCGGAGATCCTCAACTGGGTCGAGAAGGCGACGGACATCGTGCGGAACCACCGTCTCGCGCCCAGCGCGGCCGAGCTGACGGCGCTCGGCGTCGAGCTGGTCCACGGGCTGCCCCGCCACGAGTTCGACGAACGGATCGGCACCGGCGCCGAGGAGGCCGCCCCGATCCCCGCTCTCGTCGCTCTTTATTCCTGGGTCTATCGACCGCTCGATCTCGGGGTCTCGGCTCCGACCGCCGCCGCCCCCGCTCCGTAGCGATCGACCCGGTCGTTGGCCTAGGTTCTCCCCGGGAGGGGCCTGTCCCGGCGCTGGAAGCGGTCGATCCGCCGTCGGAGGGCCGCTACCCGGGGCCTTCGTCGTAGATCGGTCGGGAGCCCGCGGCATCGCCGTCCGGAGCCCCGCCCGCGGCCCCCGACGGGTCCGTCTCGGGCGGCGGCCCGCCGTCCGAGGCCGCCGGCTCGTCGGAGGTCGGCGGGGTGGAGTTCCATGACTGGACCGCCGTCGGGGGGCGCCGCCGGGCGATCAGGAGGCCGATGACGAGCCCAGCCGCGAGCATGGCGATCAGGAGCCCGAGCGCCGTCGTCTGGCCGGTCGTGCTGCTGCCGGAGGTCGTCGCCGGTGGATAGACCGGCGCGAAGACCGCCGTTTCCACGACCGGTCCGTTCATCGTGACCGAGATCGCCGACGCGGTGCCGCTCGCCGAACCCGCGCCCGAGCCGGTCCAGTTGACGAACTGCCAGTTCGACCCGGACGCGGTCGCGGTGAGGGGCACCGTCGCGCCCTTGGCCTCCCAGCCACCCGACGAGGCGTTCCCGCCGTTGGAGCCCGTGACGGTCAGCAGGTACTGCGTCGTGAAGGTGACGGTGATCGAGGTGTTCGACAGGACGCCCTGGCTCCACGACGCGTTCGTCGGCAGATAGCGGGTCGTCCCGGCGGCCGAATAGACGGTCGGCACGATCAGAGTGTAGGTGCCGTTGAGCCCGCCGATGGTCAGCGTCGTCGTCGCCGACCCGGCCCCGCCCGTCCCGAGCGAGATCGACCAGTTGGCGCCATTCGGGAGGCCGCTCTCCGTCACGGTGAGCGAGTAGACCGCCGGAGCGTGGGTCGGTTTCGGAAGGAACTGCGCCGTCTCCCAGATCGGCGCGTTCGCCGTCGGGGAGATCGTGAGCGCGCTGCCGCCGATCGAGCCGCTCCCGCTCGCGTTCCATCCGGCGAGGTAGTAGCCGACGTCGGGGGTCGCGGTGACCGGGATCGTCGCGCCGGCCAACGCCCACGAGCTTCCCGGTCCGGGAGAGATCGCCCCGCCGGCGGTCGACGCCAGGGTGACGAGATACTCGGTCGCGACGGTCAGGTTGAGCCAGCCGTTCGAGCTGACGTTGAGGACGCCGGGCGAGACGTACGGGAAGGAGGTGTTCAAGACCGTCGGCACGAACCGGGTGAGCTGCGAGGAGTTCTCATAGGCGATCGGGAGCGAGATCCGGTACGGACCGGAGAGCAAACCGGCAGCGACATACGATGCACCGCCCGTGAAGTTGGTGGACCCGAGCCCGACGGTCAAGGAGACCCCGGCCGGGAGCCCGACGACGGCGATCCGGACGGTCCAGCGCGGAGGCGGGTTGAGCGAGAACGTCGCGAGCTCGGTGACCGGCCCGCCGGGGATCACCTTCGGGTTCGGGGTCGCCGTCGTCACCTGGCCGACGCCCGACCCGGACCAGCCGACGAAATAGTAGCCGGAGGACGGGGTCTCATTGAGCTGGACGAACCCGCTCGAGTGGACCCACTGGCTGCCCGGGGTGACCGTGCCGCCGGTGCTGTTGGTGACCGTGACCCAGTACTCGGGCGAGTAGGTCACCCAGACGATCGCCGGCCCGTCGAGCGTGACGCTCGCCGGGAACGTCGAGAAGTTCTGCCAGGCACCGCCGACGGTGAACGGCTCGAAGGTGATCAGGCTCGGGTAGTAGGAGGTCCCGCCGGTCAGGTAGACCGGGGAGGCTGCGACCGACTGGCTGCCTCCGGCGAGGCTCACCGTCCAGTTGGCGCTCTGGACGCCATACTGGGCCGCGTTGAGGGTGAGCGACCACGGGGTGGCCGTCGGAAGGCCGACGGCGCTGAACGTCGTCGAGAAGTCAGCGGTGGTGGGAAGGACGGCGGTGAAATTCTCCGAGACGATCCGCACTCCCGGGAGCTCGACGGGCGACTGGGGGGTCGAGGTCCCGACCCAGTACTTCCCGGTGACCCCGTCGGGGATCGTCCAGACGGCGTAGGAGGTGATCCCGACGGTGACGTTGCTCGTGATCCCTAGCCAGGGGGTGGTGCTCGAGTTGGTCGCCGTCCCGTTCCCGTAGCCCCAGGCAGAAACGGTCCACTTCGTCGACGCCGGCAGGCCCGACTCGTGGAACATCAGCGTGGCGTTCTCCGTCGTGCACTGCAACGGCGGAGTGTTGTACGAGTAGTCGATGCACGAGGAGACGACGCGGAAGTTCGCCGACTCGTTGACCGGTCCGTTCGCCGTGATGTTGATGAACGGGGTCGAGGAGTTGACGGATCCGGCGCCGGTCCCCGTCCACGACAGGAATGAGAGGTTCTCGAACGTCAGGTAGCAGAACGTGCACGCCCCGTAGATCGGGTTCAAGGTGACCGCCTCGCCGAGCGTCGAGCCGAGGGGTACCCAGTTCGGAGCGGGGGCCGGGGTGATGTTGTAGTTGATGCGGATCGAGTACGGCGAGTCCCAGCAGAACTGGACCGTGCTGACGGCGCACGACGGGATCCACGGGTTCGACGTCACGTTGACCAGGACCTGCTCGGAGAAGTTCTCGTAGATCGTCGAGCTCGCGGTGAACGACGCCGGCGGCGGGATGCTCGGCGTCGATCCGTATCGGATCCCGTAGCCGGCGGCGATGTTCCCGACCGTCCAGTTGACGGCGGTGCTGGGCGGGACCCCGGAGACGCTCAACGCCGTCGGGGCGTTGCCGGCGCGCGGGTTGCCGCCGACGTCGATCGTCCACGGCGTGCCGGGAGTGAGGCCCGTCTCGAGGTAGGTCAGGGTGACCCCGACGCCCCGGTACAGGGTGGAGACGGTCACCTGAGAGGACCCCGAGGCCGACGGGTAGTAGCAGAACGAGGTCGCGCACCACTCGTGCGACCAGCTGAGGAACACGTTCGTCCCCGCGGAGACCATCGTGTCGTACTCTCCGTCCGGCATGTACGGCCAGTCGGTCGAGTTGGTCCAGATGGTGATCGGGCTCGAGAACGTCGTCCCGTTGTCCGTGCTGTTCAGGTACAGTTGGAACTGCGGGCAGTTGTACGTCGCCTGGCAGACCGCCGGATCGTTCACGGGGAGCCAGGTCGTCTCCAGCTGGAGGATCCCGTCCGAGGTGGTGGTGATCGCGACGTTGTAGGCGTTGAACCCGGTCCGATCGAGGAGCGCGCTGCTGATGTAGTGCGGCGTCGCCCAGGTGACGCCCCCGTTCGAGGAGTTCGTGACGAACGCGTTCGGCTCCACGGTGCTGTAGCAGTACGGCGTGCACGTCGAGAACGGCTGGCCGCCGGTGTACGCGAGGTAGAGCTGGCCGTTGACCGGATTGATCGCCAGCTGCGGGGCGGGGTATAGGAACCCCTCGTTCGCGCCCCAGCCCGCCGAGGCCGCGACGGCGCCGCGGGTCGCGTTATGCAGGGCGAACGTCGTCCCGTTGTTCGTCGAGCTCCCGACGAGGATGTTCGCCGTGAAGACGTAGTAGACGCAGCTCTTCGTGCAGTTGTACGAGTACTGCCACGTGATGTTCGTCGTGTAGGCCAGGTAGAGCGTCCCCGTCGCCCCGGTCAGGACGAACGGGTTGATCCCCTGCTGGGCGCCACCGGCGGCGACGTCCGGCAGGTCGATCCGCGTTCCCCAGGTCTGGCCGCCGGTCACCGAGACCAAGAGATGGACCTGCGACGAGCCCTGGGTCGTCGATGGATAGACCCCGTACGGCGCCTGGCTGTAGTTCATCCAGCTGACGTAGATCGTCTGGCCGAAGGCGGTGATCCACGGCCGCTCGGGCAGCCAGTTCTGGGCGGTGAGGGTCGGGTTCGAGGAGGCGTTGAGCGTCACCGGGGCGGTCCAGGTGGTGCCGTTGTCGTAGCTCTCGGTGAGGACCAATCGCGCGAAGGCGACGGACCAGTATCCGTACTGTCCGAAGTTGGTGTACGGCATCGGGGAGCTGAACGGGGTCATGTTGAGCTGGATGTAGGCGAGGACGAGGGTCCCGTTCGAGAGCGACGTCAGCGACGGCTGCCAGGCGTTGACGTACTGGTTGGCGTGGGTGCAGTCCGCGTTGGAGAGGTACGTCGGGGTCGTCCACGTGGCTCCGCCGTTCGTGGACGAGGAGAAGCCGATCTCGGTCTGGGCGTACGGGGTGACGTTGGCGCACGCCGTCGCGTTCGTCCACACGGTGTAGGCGACGGCGAGCACGCCGTTCGTGGTGAGGTTCAGCGACGGGTCATTTGAGTTGTTCTGCGGAGTCCCAAATATCGGCGGCGCTCCGGTCGCCGGGAAGGCGATCGGCGAGTTCACGAAGAACGTCCCGCGTCCGCTGTTCGGCGGACCGAAGGAGTGGGGCAGGCTGGGCGCCACATGCGAGGCGGGGTGCGGAGCCGCGAGGGCGGTCGTCGACCCGGCATGGCGTGAGCCCGGGAACGGCGACCCTTTGGACCCCAACGCCGACGAGGGGCCGGTGGTCGACAATAGCAAGAGGCCGACCACTCCGATCGCGAAGACGGCCGCGATCGAGCGGCTCAGCCATCGGCGCGGGGTCTCCCGCGCTCGGGCATTGAAGATCATGCGGAACCTCCGGAGTCCGGATCGTCGGCCGCGGGCTCAGGACCCGTGGCGGGGGCCATCTCGGGGGGAGGAGACGGACCGCCGCCCCGACGCATTCGCATGGCGACGATGCCGATGATCAGTCCGATCACCAGTCCGGCGATCCCCAACTCGGCCCACAGGGCCGTGCTGGACCAGCTGCTCGTGATCGTCGTCGACGCCGGGGCCGGGGGCGCGAACGTCGCGACCTCGCTGATCGGCGCGTTGACGGTCACGTTCTGGAAGGCGTTGGGGCCAGTGTACGCGCCGGTGCCCGTCCCGCTCCATCCTTTGAAGACGCTCGCGCCCTGCGATACCGCCGCCAGCGCGAGGTTCGAACCGGCCGCGTACCACCCACCGTGGGGCGACGCCGAACCGCCGCCGAGCGCGGAGACCGCGACCCAGTAGGAGGTACGATACGTCAGGTTGAGGCCGGTGACGTTCGAGGAGACCGTGATCTTCGTGGGGGGGCCGACCGGCTGGTACTGCGTGCGACCGTCCGGCGAGAGGGCGCCCTGGACGTTGATACTGTACGGACCCGCCGCGAGGTTCGAGACGGTGAGCGTGGCGCCGGTCGACGAGTAGACGGTGCCGCCGACGCCGACCGACCAGGCGGTCCCGGGAACGAAGGCGGTGGTGTCGACGAACGTCACGGAGTACTTGGACGCCACCTTCGGGAGGACCGGGGCGAAGACGGCGAGCTCGGTGATCGGCCCTCCGATGGAGGTCGTCCGAGGGTTCGTCGCGCCGCTGAAGCTCCCGGTCCCCGATCCGTTCCATCCGAGGAACTGGAACCCGCTGCTGATCGGGGTCGCCAGGAATGTCCCGCTGTCCGACGCGGCGAGCCAGAACGAGGCGGAGTACGACCCCCCCGTCGAGGTGACCGAGACGGTGCCGCCGGCGGTCGTCTCGAGGGTGACGTAGTACTGGGCCGCGAACGATATCGGCACCGGCGATCCCGCACAGACGGTCGCCGGGGCTCCGACCGGGGCGTAGCGGTCGAGGCTCGAGCCGTACGCGTAGGGGACGGCGAGCGAGTAGCGGGTCTGGGAGCACGCGTTGAGGTTCGAGACCGTCAACGTCGAGGTGTTCGACGAGTACCCCACCCCGCCGACGTAGACGGTCCACCAGGTACCCGCCGGAAGGGCGCTCTCGGTGAAGGTGACGTTGAACCGGTTGCCCGGCAGGGGCGCGAAGCTCGCGGACTCCTGGATCGCGCCGTTGACGGTGACCGTGGCGATCGCGGTGGTGCCTGTGAACGACCCGTTTCCGATCCCCGACCAGCCCACGAACCGGTAGCCCGGGTTCGCGGTGGCGTTGTAGGTGACGTGGGTTCCGGGGAGCAGCCAGCTCGTGGAGGGGGCCGGGACGATGTGGCCGCCGGCCGACGAACTCACCGTCAGGGCGTACGCCGCGGAGAACGTCACGGGGTAGGTGTTCCCCGTGGTGACGTTGATCCTCGGGCCGAAGGCGTTCGGCGCATAACCGGCCGAGCCGTCGGACGCGACGACCGGGTAGCTGTGGACGGGGTAGGTCCCCGGATGGCCCGTGACGTTGATCCACGCCGTCGCCGAGCTGTACTCGGTCCCGTTGAAGCTCAGGTGCCAGACCGAACCGGGGACGAGACCGGTCGCATGGAACGAGATCTTTCCGGACGCCGCCGCGACGTGGACGTAGGCGAACGTCAGGTTGACGACCGGGTTCTCGGGGATCGCGATCGGGTCCCCGAGCTCCGGCCCGCCGAAGTACTTCCAACCGGCCTGCGCCGAGGTGGCCGTCGCCGAGGTGACCCAGTGGGCCCCCATCCCGACGTTCGGGAGGACGACCGACGTGGTCCCGGCCGCGGAGTGGACGGCTCCGTCCCAGGCGAAGGAGTAGGTCGAGGACGATGGCAGCCCCTGCGGGGCCACCGTGACATTGAACGTCGAATCCGACTGCGCCCAGGCGGTCTCGTTGATCGGCCCGTTCATGACGATGTGGGCCGTCGAGCCGGCGCCGGTGAAGTTGCCGTTGCCGGTCCCGTTGAAGTAGTAGATCCCGATGTACGAGTAGTAGTACTGCCCGACCGGGTAGGTGTACTGCTGGCCGATGTCGAGGTGCGTCCCGGCCGGGAAGTACCAGGGGAACGGGTTGCCCCCGTTGTAGTAGTACCCCTTGCCGGACTCCCAGTAGTAGTAGCAGCTCTCCGGGGCCGATCCGGAGTAGTTGAAGATGTCGAGATAGAAGTACGGGATATCCTTGGGCTCGATGTTGAAGTTGAGGCCGTAGACCTCGGTGTAGTTGAACCAGTAGGTGACGTTCGCGACCAACGTCGTCGCCCTCGGGCCGCTCTGCGTCGCCGATTGCGCCGACCAGAACCCGTTGGGGATGAGCGCGGAGGGGCCCTGGATGATGACCACCTGGGAGGCGGTCGGCACGTTCGTGACGTTGATCGATCGCTGCAGGCTGCTGAAGATGTTCCCGTCGATCATGAACGCCCACGAGGCGCCGGGGCCGAGGTTACCGACGATCCCCTGGACCGTGACGGTCGGGCCGACGTACGGCTGCGCGACGACCAGCTCACCGGTCAGGGTGTACTGCGGCGAGAACGTATATCCGGACGGAAGGGCGTAGCCGATCAACGGGCTCCCGGTGGCGTTGAAGGCGACGGCGCTTCGGAAGCCCAGATAGTTCGCATACCCGCCGGCGTTCTCGGCCACCGTGGCCGAGATGAGGTCACTGAAGTGGATGCCGTCCGGGCTCGTCGTGATCCATTGGGTGTAGCCGCTGCTGTAGTACGTGGCGCTCGACGCTCCGCACGACTGACCGGATTGGTTGTACCAGCCGAGCGAGACGTATTCGTATCCGGTGGGCGAGATGGAGACGCCCGGGTTGAAGTACCCGACGGCGAAGGTGTTCTGGTCGTTCGGGAGCCCGCGCCCGATCGTCGCGTTCGCCCAGGAGACGCCGCCGTTGGAGGAGGTGGCCGCGAACGCCTGGGTCGAATACCACTGGTCGTAGTAGTAGTCCTTCGTCAGGTTGATCGCCCCGACCCACACGACGTCGAGGCTCGAGCTGATCGCGTTGTAGGCGATGGCGGTGAGGGGGGCGTCCTCGAACAGGAAGCTGCTGCCGTAGTTGTAGTTCCCGTTGTAGTAGCCCGACTCCCCGTTTCCGGTGTTGTGCGCGACGACGTACGGCCCGCTCCAGCTGGTGCCGTTCGAGCCCGAGGTCGCCACGACGATGTCGTCCCCGTACTCGGTGTTGAACGTGGCGCCACAGTAGGCGATGCAGTGCCGATTCGTTGCATAGCTGACGGCGACGGTCCCCGTGGGGGTCACGGTGACGGCGGGAGAGATGCTGTTGTTGAACTGAGAGGCGTTGAGGCCGGGGAGGGTGTAGGGGCCGTGCCAGGTCACCCCCGCGTCGGACGAGTAGACGAATTCGACGGCGATGGGCGCGACGGTGGTTCCCGGGAGGGTCGAGGACCCGTTGACGATGTTCTCGTAGGCGATGTAGACCGTCGAACCGAACGCCGCGAGCGAGGGGCGGGCGATGTTCGCCCCGCCGGCCACGGCGATGATCTTCGGGGTGGAGAACGAGGTGGCGTTGTTCGTGGAGTTGGTGAACACCAGCGCGTCGCTCGGACGGGAGGTGTAGTCGATCACGGGCGTCCCGTAGCCGAGGACGCCCAGCTGAGAGGCGTTGCCCTCGACAAAGGTGCCGTAGACCGTCCCCGTGCGGCTGACGGCGAACGACGGTTCTAGCTGTTGAACGAACGGGCAGGAGATGGGGAAGTACGTGGGGCCCCCGAAGGAGTTCCCGTTGTTGGACGAGAGCGAGTAGGCGACCCGGACCGAGGTGTTGCCCGTGGCGTTGAGCTCGCCGGCCGGGCACGTCTGGGTGGCCTTCGAGAGGATCGAATAGGAGACGGAGATGTTCGAGTTCTTGAGCGGCAGGAGGCTCGGTTCCTGGGCCTGGATGAAGCACTCGTAGGAAGCGCAGGAGACATTGGCGGAGGGGACGGTGGCGAATCCGGTCGTGTTCTGGTAGAAGGTGCCGGTCACTCCGGCGAGCGGATGCGAGGCGGCCGGGACGGCGGCCCCTCCCGCGGCGGGGGCCAACAGGGAGCGGGAATGGGATCCCGCGTTCGCCGGGGCCGTCGCGAAGTGGGACGCGTTCCCCAGACTCGGCAGGGTGGACAGCAGCACCCAGACGAGGACCATGGGCACAATCCATCGGCGCAGGCGGGCGGAACCTCCGGTAGGCGAGGGAGGAGACATACGTATTGAGACCCCGGCCGCTGGTTAAATACCTTTCCCGGGACTCCCTCGAAGAATGACCGTCCCGGAAGCGCTCCGGACCGCGCCGGGGGACCCCCGGGGCACCGGCGAGTTCAAGCGGGTCCCGTCGACCCCAACCGGGGCGGAACGGACCCAATCGATTTGAATCGGGGTTCGTTCGCTGCGCGGGATGGAACACTCGGCCGGGGCGGAACCCGCCCAGAGTTTGGGGCATTCCACGCTCTCCCTCCCATGGCTGGTCGCCGCCGCCCTCCTGATCGGGGGTGGCCTGTTCGTGATCTCCTACTTCATTCTGACCTTCCAACTCGTCTACCTCGCCGGGATCGCGATGGTCGTCGTCGGCGGCCTGATGCTTTTCGACCCGCGGGCCGGGCCGGACCACGCCTGATCCTCCCGCGGCCCGAGGGTCCGCCGGATGCGCTTATGGGGGCGGGCCTATGGGCTGGGCATGGCCTCACCCGCCCCGGTCATCGTCAAACTGGGCGGGAGCGTCATCACCCGGAAGCGCGAGGCGGCCCGTATCCGCCCGAAGGTCCTCCGTCGCCTGGCCGAGGAGCTGTGCGAGCCCGGGGGACCCCCCCTGGTGGTCCTCCACGGGGCGGGATCGTTCGGACATCCCGGGGCGGTCCGGTGGCGGCTGGCCTCCGCCCCGCCCTCCGAGGGGGATCCCCACCGGGCCCGTGGGGCGGCCATCGTGTCGGCCGAGGTCCGACGCTTGCACGTCGCCGTCCTCCGGGAGCTCGTGGACGCCGGGGGTCGACCGGTCTCGGTCCCGGTCGCCGGATCGGCGCGGAACCACGAGGGCCGGCTCTCCCAGTTCGATCCCGATCCGTTCCGACGCTGGCTCTCGGCCGGTTTCACCCCCGTCAGCTTCGGGGACGTTGTCCTGGACGACCGTTGGGGAACCTCGATCCTCTCCGCCGACTCGATCGCCCTCGAACTCGCCTCCGCCCTTCGGGCGGAACGGGTCCTGTTCGTAAGCGACGTCCCGGGGGTGCTGGGACCCGCGATACGGGGTCGGCGACCCGTGATCCCCGAACTCACCTCCGAACTCGTCCGCTCGCTCCAACCGAAGGTCGGGGCCCCCGACGTCACCGGGGGTATCCGGGGCAAGGCGGAAGCGATGCTCGCCATCGCCGAGAAAGGGACCCTCGCAGGTCTTATTAGCGGACTCTCGGATGGGGCGCTCTCGAGGGCAGTCCGAGGGGAGGCGGTCTACGGGAGCTGGGCCAAAGCCGCCGCCCATTGACCCCGGCCCGGCCGCTGGCCGCGATGCGGGGCTCGACCTGAGCTCCCGGAAGGCGGAGCACGTCAAGGTCGTCCTGGCGGGAGATGTCGAAGGGCGATACCGGTACTGGAACGACATCCAGTTGGTCCACAACGCGCTCCCCGAGATCGACTTCGCCGAGATCGATCCGTCGGTGACCCTGTTGGGCAAGAAGCTCGCCGCCCCGCTGATGATCACCGGGATGACCGGCGGATTCCCGGACGCGGTCAAGATCAACGACCACCTCGCGCATGCCGCCGCGGAGCTCGGCCTGGCCATGGGGGTAGGCAGCACCCGGGCCGCGATCCTCCGCGGGCAGTATCCGGAGAGCTACGCGTGCGTCGGCCGGCACCCCGTCCCCCTCAAGCTGTCGAACATCGGGGCGCCGCAGATCATCGGCCAAGCGCCGGGCGATCGGGTCGTCGGGGCCGACGAGGCGAAGGCGGCGATGGATCTCATCGGGGCCGACGTGCTGGCGATCCACCTCAATTTCCTTCAGGAGATGGTCCAACCCGAGGGCGACCGGAAGGCCCGCGGCTGCCTCGAGCAGATCGGGGTCCTCGCCCGTCGGCTCCCCGTCCTCGCCAAGGAGACGGGTGCGGGTCTCTCGCGGGACGTGGGGGAACGCCTGAAGGCGCACGGGGTCCGCGCCTTCGATGTCAGCGGCACCGGTGGCACCTCCTTCGCCGCCGTCGAACATCACCGGGCGAAGGCCCAGGGTGCCGTTCGGGAGGCGCGGCTCGGAAAGACGTTCTGGGACTGGGGTATCCCCTCCCCCGTCTCCGTTCGGGAGCTGACTCCCCTGGGGCTCCCGATCGTCGCGAGCGGCGGGATCCGCTCCGGCCTCGACGTGGCCCGCGCCCTGGCGTTGGGGGCGAGCGCCGCCGGGACCGCCGGCGGGGTCCTGAAGGCGGCGGCGGCCGGTTACGAAGAGACCCTGGCGGAGCTTTCCCAGATCGTCTACGAGTTCAAGGTCGCGATGTTCCTCACCGGGAGCCGCACCGTCGAGGATCTCCGGCGCGCCCGGTACCTCGTGACCGGGGAGACCCGACAGTGGCTCTCCCCCTGACCCCCCCCGGACCCCATCCTCCTCTGACTCCCGAGGAGATCCACCGACGGAAGCTGGCCGAGTGGCAGATCTCCGGGTCGGGAGCGTTGCCGTCGAACGTCGACTGGTACGACCGCCTCGACCCGGAGGAGCGACGCCGCTTGGGCCATCCGGTCCGGCGAAAACCCTCCCGGACCCTCTCCGGGGTCGCCGTCGTCGCGGTGATGACCGCCCCGGCGCGTTGCCCGCACGGACGTTGCACGTACTGCCCCGGTGGCGTCGAGAACAACAGCCCGCAGAGCTACACCGGCGAGGAACCTTCGGCGCTGCGGGGGGCCCAGTTCGGCTACGACGCCCGGGCGATCACGGAACACCGGCTCGCGACGCTGGCCACGATCGGCCATCCGACCTCGAAGGTCGAAGTGATCGTCATGGGCGGGACGTTCCCTTCGCGCCCCCGGGCGCACCGGGAGAGCGTGTTCCGCGGGATCTTCGACGGCCTCAACGGAGTCGGTTCGGGGTCCCTCGCCGAGGCGCAGCATCGGAACGAGGAGGCCGAGCACCGGTGCGTCAGCCTCACTGTCGAGACCCGGCCCGACTGGTGCGACGGGCGCATCCTTCCCGAGCTGCTGGACAACGGGGTCACCCGCGTCGAGATCGGGGTCGAGTGCCTGCGCGACGACGTCCTGAACGCCGTCGGTCGGGCCCACGGCGTCGAGGAGGTCGCGCTCGCTACCCGCGAGGCTCGAGATCGGGGTCTGAAGGTCTGCTACCATCTGATGCTCGGGCTCCCGGGGATGGACCCGACCCGGGACCTGGAAGATTTCCGCCGGCTGTTCGACGACCCGGCGTTCCGCCCGGACATGCTGAAGATCTACCCCACCCTGGTGCTCCCCGGGACCGGGCTCTACGACGACTGGAAGGCCGGGCGATACGCCCCCTACGACCTCGACACCGCCTCGAACCTCCTCGCCCGGGAGAAGGAGCTGCTCCCGCCCTGGGTCCGCATCCAGCGGGTGCAGCGGGACATTCCCTCCCGCCTGATCGCCGCCGGCGTCCGGCAGAGCAACATCCGGGAACGGGCCGTGGCGCTGCTCGAGGGCCAGGGCAAGCGGTGCCGGTGCCTGCGTTGCCGGGAGCCCGGCCGGCGGGCCTCCCCTTCGCACGATCAGTTCGTCCCCTGCGAGCTCCGCTACGGGGCCGCCGGTGGGACCGAGCTGTTCCTGTCGTTCGAGGCACCGGAGTCCGATACCGTGGTGGGGTTCCTCCGCCTCCGATTCCCGTCGGACCGGACCGATGGGGGGCTCCGATACCCGGTCATCCGGGAGCTCAAGGTCCTCGGCAACTCGGTATCGGTCGGTCTCGCGGGCGAGCGGGCCAACGAGTACCAGCACCGGGGGTTCGGCCGGGCCCTGGTCCTTCGGGCCGAAGCGGCGACCCGCGAGGCGGGTTTCGATCGGCTCCACGTGCTGAGCGCCGTCGGGACCCGGTCGTATTACCGTCGGCTGGGATTCTTCGCGGACGGGCCCCACATGAC
>JABCYU010000063.1 GCA_013290045.1 Methanobacteriota archaeon
TACATGGAGTCGATGCCCGGGCGTGCGACACGAAGGACGCCTACCCGTATGCCGTCAAGCACAATCCGTTCGTCTTCTACCGCGACATCGTCTCGAACACGAGCCGCTGTTCGGCCCACGACCTGCCCCTCTCCTCGTGGAACGCCTCCGTCGCTTCGGGAAGCGTCCCGAACTACGCCTTCATTACCCCCAACCTGCGCCACGACGGTCACGACACCAGCGTGGCGTTCGCCGATCGCTGGCTGAAGGGCTGGCTGACCCCGCTGCTTTCCACGCGGTGGTACTCGCATAGCGTGTTCTTCGTCCTGTATGACGAAGGCTCGACCAACCTCGGGGCCAACGGGTCCGTGGGCGGGGGCCACATCTACCTGACGACGGTCAGCCCCTACTCCGTCAACGGGACGACGGTGCGCACGAACGTGACCACGGTGAACCTCCTTACCACCGTCGAGTGGCTCCTCGGTCTCGGCCAGCTCGGGGGCGTCGACAACTGGACCGCCCACGCCCCGATGTCGGGACTGTTCGACTTCGCCTCGGTCGTGCCCGGACCCCGGACCGACGCCGCCGTGTTCGTCCCGGCCCCCAGCGAGGCGGGCGCGGCGTCCCGCCGGGGGATCTAGAGGATCCCCCGGTCGAGCGTCGTCCCCCGGGGTATTCCGGCGGCTCGCCCCGCATCGGTCGTGCTTCCCCAGCGGGGGTGGCGGAGGCTCACGAGACGCTAACCGACACGATGTCGGTGTGGCGCATGAGGATCGCCCGGGCGAGCTTCAGGTTCTTGCCGGCCTTGCCGATCGCCCTCGCCTTCCACGCCGGATCGACGGTGACGGTCACGTGTCGCCCCTTCCCCTTCGGGGCGAGGTCGACCTTGCGGGGCGAGAAGGCGTAGAAGACGTTCTTCGCGAGCGCGTCCGGCTCGTCGGAGTACTCGACGACCTGGATCTCCTTCTTCAGCATCCCCTTCAGCCGATCGACGAGGACCCCGCCGGGGCCGACCGCCTTGTGGATCTCGCCAGGGTAGACCAGGTAGACGAGCTTGTCCTCGGCCTCGAAGCAGTCCTTGACCCGCGCGCCGGTCCGCTCCTCGAAGAGCCGGATGTAGCCCAGCGTCTCCGTGTCGAAGGTGATCTCGGTCAACGGGACCCCGAGGTCGACGAGGCGCCTAACCGGTCTCGAGGGTGAGGATCGCGCTCGACCCCGGGTCGACGACCGCGAGGGCCGAGATCGGGAACGGTTTCCCGCAGGCGGCGCCGAGCTCGACGGCGGTGCCGTCGTAGTGGTAGATCGGGATCCGGTCGAACTTCCGCTCGCCGGTCAGCTTCGGGTCCGGACAGCTCTTCGCGACGATGAGCAGCCGCGCCTTCTTGTCGCGGGCGCTCTCGAGGCTCTCGGAGAGCCCGATGCGGACCTTGCCGGTCTGGAGGGCGACCTTGAGCGCGTGCGCCAGGTCCATCGCCTACGCCTCCGCCGCGTCCTTCGGCTGGGCGGCCCCGGACGAGGGCGGCCGGTAGATGAGGTTCACCGCGCCGGTCCCAAGGGTGATCGGCTGGCCGACGATGATGTTCTCGGCCACCCCCTTGAGCTCGTCGACCTCGCCGGTGATGGCGGCGCGCAACAGGTGGGCCGCGGTGATCTCGAAGGCGGCCCGGGCCAGGACGCTCGTCTTCTTGCCGGAGATCCCGTGGCGGCCGATGGCCCGGATGTCCCCCTCGTTGGTCATGACGTCGGAGACGAGCATCAGGTGGCGGATGTCGACCCCCAGCCCCTGCTCCGAGAGCGTCCGCGACGCCTCCAGCATGAGCGCGGCCCGCGCCGCCTCGACGCCGAAGACCTTGTAGATCTCGAAGACCGAGTTCGTGGTGACGCGATCGGCGGCGACCCCCGCGATCTCGAGGACGCCCTCGAGGCTCGATCCCTCGGTGTAGATCACGTACTCGTCCTTCTCCTTGCGGATCAGGGCGCGCTTGATCCCGGGAACCCCCTTGATGCGGATCGCCTTCGCCTCCTCGCTCGCGGCGAGGAGCTTCTTGAACGGCATCTCCTCGACGATCTCGTCCTTCTTCGAACGGGTCGGGGCGGCCGAGGCGTCGGCCAGGTGGATCTCGAACGGGCGGCTCTCGCCCGAACCGGAACCGGCCTTGATGAGGAACTGCCGTTCGTCGAGGTTTTCGGCGAGCGCCTTCTCCAGATCGGCGCGCCGGACGCCGCGCGCCTGCATGAGCGGCGTCTGGGGGGAGACGACGACTTTGAGCTCCTCGACGACGGTGCCGATCGACGCGACGTCGGGGACCGTCGTCACCTCGATCTGCAGCGCGACCTTCTCGACGGCCTCCCGGTCGTTGCGGATCTTCCGCTCGACGTAGACGGTCATCATCGGGGTGGACGGCACGCGGCGGGCGTCGACGAGCTCGATCAGGCGGGGCAGCCCGAGCGTGACGTTCATCTCGGCGACCCCCGCGTAGTGGAACGTCCTCAGCGTCATCTGCGTGCCGGGTTCGCCGATCGACTGCGCGGCCAGGATCCCGACCGACTCGTGGGCATCGACCTGGGCGTGCTTGTAGCGGCTCGCGACCTCGTGGATCACCTTGCTGAACTCGGCCGGCGTCACCTTCAGGTGCGCCAGCTTGTCGGAGAGCTCGTTGACCAGGCTCGGAGGGAAATTGACGCCGTCCCGGCGCGCGATCTCGGCGACCCGGGAGCGGACCGTCTCGCGGCCGCCCTTCTTCTCTTCCGCCATCGTCACTCGCCTCCGAAGTCGGGACCCTCTTCCGTGGTCGCGAAGTCCTCGCCCTCTTCCTCGTCGGACTCCTCCTCGAGCTGCGCCTCCGCGAGAAGGTCCATCTCCTCCTCCCCGACGGTCGGAGAACCGGCGAGCGCCTCGCCCTTCGAGTCGACGGCGGGCTTGACCCGGCGGCCCAACACCTCGCTCAGCACCTCGTCGAGCGGGACCGACTGGCCCTGGAAGCTGCGCGTCGGGTCGACGCCGTCCTCGCCGTAGCGGTACTCGATGATCGTGCCGGCGGTGTTGCGGACCGTGCCGTCCTCGGCGACGTTGAGGTCCTCGAGGGCGTTGATCAGACGGCGCTGCATGTAACCGGAACGGCTCGTGCGCACCGCGGTATCGACGAGTCCCTCGCGTCCGCCCATGGAGTGGAAGAAGTACTCGGTGGGCGACAACCCGTGCTTGTACGACGACGACACGAACCCTCGGGCGTCGGCGCCGAGATCGCCGCGGGCGAAGTGCGGCAGGGTCCGGTTGTAGTAGCCCCGCATCAGCCGCTCGCCCCGGACGGACTGCTGTCCGACCGCACCGGCCATCTGCGTCAAGTTGAGCATCGAACCGCGGGCCCCGGATTTCGCCAGGATCACGGCCGGGTTCTCGAGCCCGAGGTAGCGTCCGGCGATGTCGCCCGCCTGGTCGCGTGCCTTGCCGAGCTCGCGTCGCACCATGACCTCCAGCGTCTCGTCGAGGGAGCGACCGGGCATCTGCTCGAGCTCGTTGTTGTGGAACTGCTGGACCAGCTCGGTGACCTTGACCCGCGCCTTGGTGATCGCGTCCTCGATCTCCCGGCGGGCGTCCTCCGGGACGTCCTCGTCATCGATCCCCGTCGACAGCCCACGGAGCCCGATCGCGGTGATCGACAACCGGCTCATCTCGTCCAGGAACTGGCGGGCGCGGCCCATGCCGTTGTTGCGGGCGATGGCGTCCAGGATCGCCCCCTTCTCGTAGGCGATCGCCTTCTTGTCGATCGTCCCGGCCTTCAGCACGCCCTTCTCGATGACCACGTAGCTGTCGTGCTTGCAGTTCATCGGGGGGCAGTCGCACCGGTTCCAGATGTTCGACCGGAACTCGATCGTGAGGTCGGTCGGAAGCGTCAGGCTGAACAGCTGCTTGCCCGTCCAGTACGGGCTCCCGTCCTTGTCGTTCCCCGCCGGTGGCGGCACCGGGTAGTGGAGCTTGCTGAGCAGGTAGGTGACCTCGGACTGGCTGTAGTGCGGGTTCTGGTACGTCAGGAGGAAGGCGCTCGTGATGTGGTCGTGCAGCATCCCGATGATCGGTCCGCCGTATCGGGGGGAGAGGATGTGCTCCTCGACCTTCATCAGGACCTTCGCCTCGGCGCGCGCCTCCTGGCTCTGGAGGACGTGCAGGTTCATCTCGTCGCCATCGAAATCCGCGTTGTACGGCGGGCAGTCGCAGAGATTGAACCGGAACGTCTTGTGCGGCAGGATCCGGACGAAGTGGGCCATCATGCTCATCCGGTGGAGCGACGGCTGCCGGTTGAACAGGACGATGTCGCCGTCGATCAGCTGGCGTTCGACGACGCACGCGGGCGAGACGAGCTCGACGCACGCCTCGGCGTTCTTCTCCATGACCTTGATCCGCTGGCCGTCCTCCCGGATCAGGTAGTTGACGCCGCACTGGTAGCCGCCGGTGGCGCTCGGCGGCGGCGTGGGGCCGCGCCGGACCATCTCCTTGGCGACCTCCATGTTGTGGGCGGTCACCTCGAGGGGGACCGTGAGCGCCCGGGCGACCTCGACGGGAATCCCGACCTCGTTGATCGAGAGGAGCGGGTCCGGCGAGATGACCGTGCGGGCCGAGAAGTTGACGCGCTTACCGGAGAGGTTCGACCGGAACCGGCCGTCCTTCCCCTTCAGCCGCTGGGCGAGGGTCTTGAGCGGCCGGCCCGAGCGGTGGCGAGCCGGCGGGATGCCGCTCGTCTGGTTGTCGAAGTACGTCGTGACGTGGTACTGCAACAGCTCCCACAGGTCCTCGACGACGAGCTGCGGGGCGCCCATGTCCCGGTTCTCGCGGAGCCGCTGGTTGATCCGCAGCACGTCGACGAGCTTGTGCGTCAGATCGTCCTCGCTTCGCTCCCCGGACTCGAGGGTGATCGACGGTCGGACCTGGACCGGGGGTACCGGCAGGACCGTCAGGACCATCCACTCGGGGCGGCCGAACTTCGGGTTGAGCCCCATGGCGCGGACGTCGTCATCGGGGATCCGCTCGAGCCGCGCGCGGACCTCCTTCGGGGTGATCTTGTGGCCGTTCTCGCGGAACGTGGTGGGCTTGTCGAGGACGATCTTCTGCTGGATCTCGTGGCAGTGCGGGCAGGAGCGCTCCTCCTTCGGCTCCCGCGTCTTGACGGGCGCCCCGTCGGCGTCCTCCGCGGTCGAGTCGCCGCGCGAGGACGGCGCGTCGGGGAGCAACCGGCCGCAGGCCCGGCACGTCCCCTGGAGCAGCCGCTTGATCTCCTTCGCGTAGCCGACGTGGATCACGGGCATGGCGAGCTCGATGATCCCGAAGTGCCCGGGGCACTCGTTGACCCGGCCGCCGCACGTGCGGCAGCGCAGGTTCGGCTCGATGACCCCCAGGTGGAGGTCCATCAATCCCATCTCGATCGGGTAGCCGTCGTCGTCGTACGTATCGGCGGTGATGATCTTCACGCCGCTCATGCGGCGGATCTCGTCCGGCGACAGGAAGGCGAACTGCAGGCTCTTGATCTTCTTGGAAAGTCCTTGCGCCATGGATCCCCCTACCGCATCTCCTCGAGCTGGAGCCGCATGATGACCCCCAGGCTGACGAGCTCTTCCAGGAGCAGCTTGAACGAGTAGCTCATCTCGACCGGATAGATCGACGAGGTGTTCCCGCAGCTCGGGCATCGCAGCGAGCCGGCACGGGTGTCCGGTATCGCGATGTGTCCGCACTCCGGGTTCCCGCAGACGTACTGGATAGTCCCGTCCGACTCGTCGAGCAGCCGGTCCTTGATGACCATCGCGACGCCGTGGCCGATCAGGCAGTCGCGCTCCATCTCTCCGAACCTCAGGCCGCCCTGCCGGGAGCGCCCCTCCGTCGGCTGGCGCGTGAGGATCTGGACGGGCCCGCGCGAGCGCATGTGCATCTTGCCCGCGACCATGTGGTGGAGCTTCTGGTAGTAGATCACGCCCACGAAGATCTCCGCTTCGAGGCGTCGGCCCGTGAGTCCATCGTAGAGCGTCTCGCGCCCGCTCGGGTGGAACCCGAGGGCTTTGAGACCCTCGCGGAGCGCGCCCTCGCGCTCGCCGGAGAACGCCGTCCCGTCGATGGTCCGGCCCTCCATCGCGCCGACCTTGCCGCCCAGCATCTCGAGGACATGGGCGACGGTCATGCGCGACGGGATCGCGTGGGGGTTGATCAACAGGTCCGGCGTCACGCCGTCGCGGGTGAACGGCAGGTTCTCCTGCGGGACGATGAGCCCGATGACGCCCTTCTGCCCGTGTCGGGAGGCGAACTTGTCGCCGAGCTCCGGCACGCGCTGGTTGCGGACCTTGACCTTGACGAGCTTCGAGATGTTCTCGCCCTCGGTCAGGATGACATTGTCGACCCAGCCGGACTCTCCGTAGCGGACCGTCACCGAGGTCTCGCGACGCTTCTGGGGCGTCAGCAGATCGGTCTTCTCCTCGAGGAAGCGGGGGGGCGACGTCTTGCCGATGAGCACGTCCCCTTCCGTGACCTCGAGCTCCGGGAAGATCAGACCGTCCTCTCCCAGGTTCCGGTATGCGGTGTCGACGCGCGCGCCGGCGACGTCGGGCCGCGGGATCTCGAAGCGGTCCTCCTGGCCGCCGGGGTATTTCCGCTCCTCGCCGCGGTACGTTCGGAAGAAGCTGGAGCGCCCGAGGCCGCGGTCGATCGCCGCCTTGCTGAACACGAGGGCGTCCTGCATATTGTACCCCTCGTAGGAGAGCACGGCGACGACGAAGTTCTGGCCGGCGGGACGCTCGGTGAAGTGCACGTAGCGCATCGTCTGCGTGCGGAGCAACGGGGCCTGCGGGTAGTGGAGCAGGTGGCCGCGGGTGTCCGGGCGGCGTCGGTAGTTGACCGACTCGACCCCGAGCGCCTGCTTCGCCATCGCCGAGCCCATCGTGTTGCGGGGCGTGGAGTTGTGCTCGGGGTAGGGGATGAGCCCGGTGCACACCCCGAGCATCAGGTTCGTGTCGATCTCCAGATGCGTGTGGGATTCGGCGAGGAGGTTGTCGGTGGTGAACTCGTGCTGGCAACGGCCGCAGCGGACCATCGGCTTATCGACCTTCTCCCCGGCCGTGACCCAGCGGATGTCCGAGCGCGAAAGGGCGCGCTCGCACTTCGGGCACCGCTCGGGGGGACGGAACGCGTCGACGGCGATGAGCGTGTCCTCCTCCTCCTCGGCGTCGAGCCACTCGACCTTCCCCTGTCGGATCAGGTCGGAGTAGGAGAGGGTGCCTCGGCCCAGCTCGTCGAGGTCGGAGCGGGTCACGCGCGGGACCTCGCCCTTGACGACGATGAGCGGACGGCGGAGCCGACCGGGGTCGCAGTGCACGATGACCTCGTTCATCTCCTCGTCGTAGCGCACGTTGATCTCGTAGGTCTTGTCGCCGAGCGCCGGCGACAGCGTGCCGGAGCGCCGCCGCTCGCGGATCTCGCGCACGAGCTCGAGCGGCTGGGAGTGGAGTCCGATGAGGTTGCCGTTGACGTAGACCCGGGCCGCGCGCTTGCCCTTCGACGGGCTCTCCTGGAACACCTCGGGGCCGATCTCGCGGGTGTTCAGGTCGCGGAGGATGAGCGTCACCTCCTCCTCGTCGGCGCCCTCCGAGACGTCGACGCAGAGGGCGTAGTTCTTCACGAGGCCGCAGTTCTGGCCCTCCGGGGTCTCGTTCGGACAGAGCCGACCCCACTGGGTCGGGTGCAGATCGCGCGCCTCGAAGTGGGGCTGGGTCCGGGTGAGCGGGCTCGTCACCCGGCGCAGGTGGGAGATGGTGGACATGTGGCTCGTCCGGTCCAGCACCTGGCTGACTCCGGCCCGGCCGCCGACCCAGTTGCCGGTGGCGAGGGCGTGCACCAGTCGCTGGGTCAGCAGGTCCGGTCGGATCGCGCTCGCGATCCTAAGGTCCTTCTTGCGGGCGAACGAACGCTCGAGCTGGTACTTGAGGTCCTTCAGCAATAGCGTGAACGCGACGCGGAAGAGGTCCTCCATCAGGTCCCCGGCGAGCTTGAGGCGCTTGTTCGCGTAGTGGTCCTTGTCGTCCTCGCCCCGGACCTTGAGGTTCAGCTCGAGGACCGTCCGCGCCATGCGCGCGAGGTAGAGGGCCTTCTTCAGGCGGTCGTCCTTCGCGTCGCCCAGGTGGGGGAGGAGCGAGCGGTCGAGGATGCCGTCGACCTTCCGCTGCCGGTACTCCTTCGCCTGGCCGGTGGCGAACTTCTTCTCGAGGTAGAGGAGCGCATCCTCCGTCGTGAGGATCCCCTCGGGGGGGTAGAGCTTCTTGCTCACGCACTCCTCGAGGTTGACGTTCAACAGG
The DNA here is from genome assembly GCA_013290045.1 of Methanobacteriota archaeon. Lineage (GTDB taxonomy): Archaea > Thermoplasmatota > Thermoplasmata > Lutacidiplasmatales > UBA184 > Lutacidiplasma. The sequence goes on from JABCYU010000063.1 coordinate 8,308, forward strand.
TGCTTCATCGTCTGGACGAACGGCTCGTCCAGCGGGAGGAGCTCGCCGAGGACCGCCTGGAAGATCTCCTCGTCGTTCTTCATCCCGAGGGCTTTCATCAGGATGACGAGCGGGATCTGTCCGGAGGCGGTCGGGACCGAGACCTGGAGGATCCCGTCCTTCTTCTTCTCGACGACGGTGAGGGAACGGTAGCCGCCGCGCTGACTGAACACCTTCGCCGATTCGATCGGGGTCCCGTAGCGCTCGTTGTATTCGGCGAAGATCCGGTTCGGCGCCAGGTCCTCGAGGCTGATCATGACGCGCTCGGTCCCGCCGATGATCGCGTAGCCGCCGGGGTCGAGGGGGTCCTCGCCGTAGCCGACGAGCTTCGCTCGGTACTCCTCGTCGGAGAGCGGGAAGCCGCTGTCGCGCTCGATGTTCGCCCGATGCAGGTTGCACGGGCGGCTCTTGACCATGATGGGAAGGTCGCCGATGTGCACCTGCTCGGGGGCGCGCTCGACGCCGTTCTCGACGACGGTGACGTTGAGGTAGATCGGAGCCTGGTAGGTGAGGTTGCGCAGCCGCGCCTCCATCGGAGTGAGCGTCGGCTTCGACCCGACCGGCTCCTTGACGAACGGTTGCCCGACGAAGATCGTGGGCTCGCTCGACGGGCTCACCTGCCCGGTGCGCGGGTCGCGCCGGCGGCCCACGCGGACCGAGATCGAGCTCTTCGTCTTCTGGACGTCGAGCCGGACGACGCCGCGCTCGGTGGAGTCCTCCGAGACGCGCGACTCGTCGACGATCCGTTGCATCCGCGAGTTCGGATTGTCGTTCGTCGGAAGGAAGTCGTTGAAGCTCGCGAGGTGGTGGTTGACGATGGACCGCTCCCGGAAGAACGAATCGACGATTTCGCGCATGGATCGGAACTAGTCCCCCAGATTGGCGATGAGGATCCGGTAGGCGATGGACTCGCCGGCCGTGGAGGAGGGCCGCCGGATCCGCACGAGGCGTCCGGCGAGCGGCTCGTGGGCATCCCGATAGGACTGGTACTTCGGGTCGGTCCGCAGACCGGGGTCGTTGACGAGGATCTTCGGGAGACGCTCCGCCGACGCGCCGATCGTCTGCAGGGTCTTCTGGGTCTCCTCCTCGCTGAGGATCTCGTGCGGGGGGACGAGGTGGTGCGTCGACCAAGTTCGCGGCGGGGGGGCCGCCGGGTCGGTGGCGGCGCGTTTCGAGGACTTGCGGGTGCGTGCGCGCGTCGGACTCATCGGTTCTCCAGGGGAGCGGAACGGGCCCGGGGGGAGTGCCGGGGAGCGGCGGTCGCTCGCCGTCGAGCTCCCGTTCGAACCCCCGACCAACTGGTTAAAAGCCAGCTGCTCTTTGTAGGGCCCCCGGCGTGAGCCGACGACCGACCTACCTGAGCTACGGGCCCGCACCCGTTCCGTCCGGTTCGGACGTGGGCGCCGTATTTCACGTTTGGCGTACCGGGGCTCACTGGAAGCTCTCCAGGTTCGAGATGATCGACCAGATCGCGGTGCGGCCGTGCGTGGGGAGATTGGGATCGTTCGCCAGATCGTCGAGGACGTAGACCGCGCTCGCGATCCGCACGTCGAGGGCGACCTTCGGCTTCGCGAGCTCGACCTTCGCCGAGGTCGCGCCTCGGCGGACGTTGCGAGGGACCGAGGCATCGTCGGCGAGCTGATCGAGCGAGTCGACGATCCGCGCGAGCCGCTGGGATCGCTCCTCGGTCGCCGGCGCCGCGGCGACGGGGGCGGAAGCGACGGGCGTCGGGGGCGCACCGGTGGCGCTGCTCATGCGCGGTGGGCCTCCCCGCCTTCCTTGTAGGCGGTGACGACGAGCAGCGTCTTCGTTTCGCGGATCCCCTTGACGGCGGGGAGCCGGTGAAGGACGAACTCCTTCAGCTCCTCGTAGTGCGGGAATCGGACCTTCAGGAAGATGTCGGTGTCTCCCGTGACGAGGAAGACATCGTCGACCTCGGTGAATCGCGCCACCTCGGTGGCGACGTTGTCGGCCTCCGCGGTCTCGACCTTGAGGGCGATGAGCGCGACGACGTGCTCGTCCCCCCAGACCTTGGTGAACGCGCTCTCCACGGCCCGGCTCACCGGTGGCTTCCCCTGCGATGGCCCTCCCATGATGCTGTTTCCTCCTCGAACGGTGATGCGGCGCGCTCGACCCCGACGATGCCCCCGCGAACCCTAGGCTAGTTCGCCGGGGCGCTCTCGAACTCCTCTTGGAGGTCGTTGATCACTTGGTCGATGACCGGGTCGGCGGAAGGCCCGCGATATTCGCGGACGCCTCCGGCTTCGCTCGAGACGCGGGCCACGAGTTCGGAGTTCCCGCGAAGGAATTCCACTGAGCAGATGAGCTCCTCCATAGACGGCTTGGCCCCCCCGGCCGGGGCTCCGAAAAAGGTCCCCTATATAGGTTTTAGGGCTACGGGGGTCGCGACCGGCCGCCCGGCGGTCCGGGGCGGCCCGCGAACGCTCCCGGCGGGTGTTCCGGCCGATGCCGGGGCGCAGGGTTATCAAGGGAACTCGGCTCGAAGGCCGAGCGGGGATCCTGGTGGGCGAGTCGGGCCGGAGGATCTCGGTCGCGATCCGTGTCGAGTTGAAACCGGGAGTCCTGGACGCCGAGGCTGAGAGCATCGAAAAGTCGCTCGCGCTCTTGGGCCTTCACGGGATCACGGGGGTTCGGACGGCCCGCGTCTACACGCTGGAGTTCGAGGGCGTCGACCGGGCCGAGGCCGAGCGGCTCGCCGCTACCGCCGTCGACCGGCTGCTCGCGAACCCGGTCATCCATCGCGTTGTCGTCCAGCCCGTAGGCGAGTAGGGCGGATGCCGAGGAAGGCGCCCGCCGCGCCCTGGGGGTGGGCCGACGGGGTCGTGGAGGTCCCGGTCCGCGACGCGACGTCGGCGCAACTCGAGGCGACCTCGCGCGCCCACCGACTCGGATTCTCGCCGGCGGAGCTCGCCCGCATCCGGGCCTACTTCCGGTCGGAGGGGCGCGAGCCGACCGACGTCGAGCTCGCCGGATTGGCCCAGAGCTGGAGCGAGCATTGCAGTTACAAGAGCTCTCGACGGTTCCTCCGAGCCGCGTTCGGCCGGCTTCATCCCCGGCCCAAGGTCCTCGGCACCGGGGACGCGGGCGTGCTGCGGTTCGAGGACGGGTTCGCCTACGCGATCCGGATCGAGTCGCACAACCACCCCTCGGCCGTAGAACCGTACGGCGGGGCGGCCACCGGGATCGGCGGGATCCTGCGGGATGTCCTCGCCGTCGGGGGCCGGCCGATCGGACTCGCCGACCCGATCTTCTTCGGCCCGCTCGACGCGGCCGCGGAATCGATCCCGGCCGGCGTGAAGAGCCCGAGGTACCTGATGGGCGGGGTCGTCGCGGGGATCCGGGACTACGGCAACCGGGTGGGCGTCCCGACGATCTCCGGTGGGGTCTATTTCGACCCGGCCTACACCGTCAATCCCCTGGTGAACGTCGGTTGCGTCGGGTTCCTGCCGCGCGCTCGACTCCAGCCGAACCACGCGAAGAGCGCCGGCGACCGCCTGGTGCTGGTCGGGGGGCTCACGGGGCGGGACGGGATCGGCGGGGTCGCCTTCGCGTCGCAGGAGCTCACGGAGCGGAGCGAAGAGGAGTCCCGAGGGGCCGTCCAACTCGGCAACCCGATCGTGAAGGAGCCGCTGATCCGCGCGTGCCTCGAGGCGTTCGACCGGCGGCTGGTTCGCGGCGTGAAGGACCTCGGGGGCGGTGGCCTGGCGAGCGCCTCCGGCGAACTGGTCCACGGAGGCGGCTTCGGGCTGCGCGTCCACCTCGATCGCGTCCCGTTGCGCGAAACCGGCCTCCGCCCATGGGAGATCTGGATCTCGGAGTCCCAGGAGCGGATGATCCTCGACGTGCGCCCCCGGGACCTCCCGCCCCTTCTCGGGATCTTCCGCCGGTACGACGTCCCCGCGACCGACATCGGCGAGGTCACCAAGGGGGATCGGGAGGAACTGTTCTACCACGGGCGGCCCGCGAGCGATCTTAAGCTGGGCTTCCGGATCGACCCGCCGCTTCTCCGTCGCCCGGTGCGCCGTCGGCCCCGGGGGCGCCATCGGCCGGTCCGGCCCCTCGACATCCTGTCACTCCCGGCCTTGGTCGAAGAGCTCGTGCTCGCGCCCGACTCGCTCTCCCGAGAGGCGGTGATCCGCGTCTACGACCACGAGGTGCAGGGGCGCACCGTCGTCAAATCGTTGCACGGCCGGGTGACCTCGCCCAGCCACGGGGATGCGGCGATCCTGCGGCCGCGATCGGAGAGTTGGGCCGGGCTCGCCGTCACCGTCGCCGCCCAGCCGTGGGCGTGCCGGGAGGACCCTCGGAGAGGCGGGGCCGCGGTCGTCGAGGAGGCGGCCCGTAACCTGTACGCGGTCGGGGCCACCCCGGACGCGTTGACGAACTGCCTGAACTTCGGAAATCCCGAGGATCCCCGCGTGCTCGGAGACTTTGCCGATGTCGTCGACGGGTTGGCGAGCGCCGCCCGCTCGCTTAGGATGGCGGTTCCCAGCGGGAACGTGAGCTTCTACAACGGCGGTCTCGGCGCCGGAATCCCACCGACGCCGGTCCTGATGGCGACGGGGCTGATCCCGGACCTTCGGAGCGCCGTGACCTCCGATCTCAAGGAGTCGGGGAACCCGCTCTACCTCGTCGGCCCCAGCCGTCCGGAGATCGGCGGCTCGCTCTACGCTCGCCGACATGGCCTGTTCGGGATCGACGTGCCCCCGCCATCGCCCGAGTCGGTCCGGCGGGCCGGCGACGGGCTGGTCCGGGCCGGCCGTCGGGGCCTGGTCCGCTCCGCGCACGACATCTCCGACGGCGGGCTCGCCGTCACGATCGCCGAAATGGCGTTCGGTGGGGCTCTGGGGTTCTCCGTCGATCTGGCCGCCACGGGGCTCCCCGACCCGGCCCTCGCCCTCGTGGCGGAGGGTGGGTCCCGCTGGGTGGTCGAGGTTCCAACGGCCGACGCCGGCCGTTTCGAACGCTCGTTCCGAGGGATCCCGATCGCCCGGTTGGGACGCGTCACCGAGACCGATGGAGCCTTCCATTGGAAGGGGCGCGAGATCGCCGCCGTGCCGCTCCCGCCGCTGTACGAGCGCTGGCGGGCCGGCGTCGGGATCCC
>JABCYU010000064.1 GCA_013290045.1 Methanobacteriota archaeon
GCCCCGCTGAAAGAGCTGTTCGGAGCGATCTTCTTTGTTTCGATGGGGGCGCTGATGAACATCGGTCTTCTCCCCCAGTACGTTGGCCCCCTGGTCGCGCTCCTCACGGCCGCCTTCATCGCGAAGCTGGTTCTCTCCTACGCCACGGCTCGAACACAGCGGATTCCTCGCGCCGCTTCGCTACGTACCGCCCTCGGACTCGCTGGTCCCGGCGGGGAGGTGTCGTTGACTGTGGTGAAGGGGGGCACGGACGTCGGCGTCGTGAGTCCCTTCGTCCTGCCGATCGTCGGAGCGATGACCATCGTCACGGCAATCCTCTCGCCCTACCGTGTCCGTCTGGCGTGGAAGAGCGGTCGGGCCCCTATCGAGGCGGGCCCAGACCCACCGCCCAGTTCGACCGCTGGCGAAAGTTAGAGATCAGCTGTCCGGAACGACATTGTATCCCCACGGCCAGGTTGCAAAGCCTACAGTGAGGGGAACCATCCGGCTCTCGGGAGCGCCCCCTGGCGATGGGAAGGTGTGAGTTTCGATGGGCCCCCCCCACCGTTCCGCCTCACTTCGGCAAAAACCCGCGCTTGGGGCACACGCACATGCGGAGCAGGCTTGGGGACGTCCTTAAACTGCCAAACGGATCCTTCGCGACCTTTGGCTAAGACTCCACGATGGATTTCAGTGTGAGCCCATGGCCCATCGCACCGAAATCAATCGAAGCGGCCCCGGTAGTACCCGAGACCACGTGGTTGTAGGAATAGAGGTACACCAAAGCACCACCGGATACGAACAGCCTCAAGGCGTAGGAGTCCGACTTTTGCATTTTCGATATCAGGCTAAATGACCAAGAGAAAGCGCCCAAGGTAGCGACGGGGCCAGCCTTGCCGTAAAGTACTGAAGAACAAGCGGGAGAACACACCGTTGTGTTCGAGTCAAAGCGACCCACACCAAAATAGTGCGTGCCGGTCGACACTCGCTTACCTGTGGTCAGATCGACGATGAACCCATGAAAGTGAAGATAGACCGCCGCGACCCAAATGCAGTATGAGAAACCCGAGACTAGCGTACAGTTTCCAGGTGACAAACGCACGTTCCCGAACATCGATTCGGAGAAGTTGACAAAGACTCTAAATGAGCCTGGGTGGTACGGGATATCAATCGTGGCCTTGAAACCTCCCTCGGCGGCGGATCCGTTAGTGGACGGGGACGACCGGCAGGAGGATGCAGACGCATTATCGCGGAACCCGCCAACCCCAGATGACAAGTTGAAGAATGCGGGGACAACCACCCCGGCCTTCGAGCAACCAGTAGCGGTCTGGTAGTTCCAGGGGGACGAGTTACCTTTGAATGGCAACACAGAACTGCCCGATAGGCCCGCGCGGACCCCCCCGGCGAACACAAGGTTGACTACGAGGAACACCGCGCCGAGGGCCGTCGCTGACGGCACTCGGAGAGAAAACCCTAATCGATCGCTCCCGGCCGTGACGATGGAGTCCGTTGCCTTCATCGGCCCCTGTGAGTTACTCTACCCGCCCCTTGCTAGCCCCGGCGACCTGGGTGGAAACCAACCTCCTTGGCACTATTTAATGTAGTTGCCTGACCGACGGTATGCGGGCGAGTTTCGCGAGGGTCGCCAATCACGTCCCCAACCCACTCGGCGGATTCGGCTATCGAAAGCGCGCTGAGACATCTGCCTGTGATCCGGGCTCCGAGTGGGTGAGTGACCTGCGGCCCGTCACATCGGCGGGCACAGACACCCGATAGCTCCTGGCGTCCTGACGGCGACTCACGACGGTTAGTCCGGTGCCGGAGCGGCCGTACAAATACAGGGAGTGCATAGTGGGCATCAGCCAAGTCTCGCACCGAGGATAGAGGACGCGATGGAGTTGAGGAAGCAGCACCGCGAGATAGGGCTGATGACTTTGGTGGCCTCCGTTGCTTCACCGTTCCTATTTCTCCTAGCATCGATTCCGATTGCCGCTACGCATCAACGGGATGCGACGAAAGTGGTGGACGCGTTCTCATGCTCATCGCTTCTTACTGCGGCGTCAACTTATTCCATTGTCTCGAGCTTCTACAATCAGACCAATGGGTCAAGCTCCTGGTCTTCACGATCAACGGTCGCCTCCTCGGCTTGGAGCATGTTCAACACGGCATGCAACACGACTGCGTTCCAGGTCTTGGCTCAGGGACCCGGGGCCGGAAACTTCGGTGTGGAAATGTTGGCGATCTCCTCGGGTGGATCGAGCACCCCTAGTGTGGGCGGCCCAAGCTATTCGAACTACACTTTCGACTGGCAGCAAGGAAACTCGAGTGCGCCTCTCGCCGACGAAGAATGGTGGTCCGGGAATCTCTCATCGGGCCATGTTATCGGACCATTCATCAACACGGCCATCCGTTCTATGTGGAACGGCGGGAAACCCTCCAAGATGTGGTCGGGATACGAGTGGTGGGCGCCGTCGGCATCGAATGCGTCTCTACCGGCCATTCTGACGAGCGAATCGGCATGGACTAAGATTATCCCGTTTTCAGTACCGGTTTGCAGTTCTCCGCCGACGAATTGCCAGTCAAACGTGTCCGCCGGAACGACGATTGACCCTGTCGGCGTCGTATGGACAGGGTTGAACAATACATCGGGAAAGGCTAGGTTGGGTATGGGCACTCTCTTGCAGACTGGATACGTTTATGACGCAGCTAACCCGAGTGCGAGTTGGTGTACCGCGAACAAGAGCGGTTGCGACTACGGATTGTATTGGGAGCTGAGTCCCTCGATGGCGTACGCTTACAATGGGGCTCCCGACGGGATTCTTGGGGATACGCTTCGGGAGGAAGTATTCAACACCGTCAGCCCCACATGCATTGTTAACGGAAAGGCGGGAACATACTGGGCAACCGAGATAGACGATCTCGGACCGTCCCTGCCGCGATCGGTATTGCATGCGGTCTGTCTCCCTGAGTTCATGCCGCTTTACGCCCCAATGATTTACGATTCCCCGTACCTCCAGGTCGCGGGGCATTGGCACTACCAGCAGACGCCCCAGTTCTCGCACAACACGCCCATCGTCTTCCAATCCGGATACGTCGCGAGGCCAGGCACACCCCCGACTCTGTATCCCGTCGTGACTTTGTGGGGTAACACGCCGCCTGGATACTACAAATTTACGATGAACGAGAAGCTCGCAAACCCAAACACTAACGAGTCGTTTGTATATCCGTGCGGCTCTTCCTATCTGGGCGGGGTCTCCCGTTCCTGCCAGATCATCGAATGGATCAATTCGAATTATGACTATACATACGTGTGAAGACCCCAGAATCGCCTTCTAGCTCAGGTCGAGCATGTTCGAACGGACATTCTAGTAGCCTGTTCACAGCGGCCGACGATGTTTGCTGACCCGGTGCTGAGTGCTTCGGAACTCCCTCCCTGATGCCTTGTGCTCTCGAGTAATCAACAGCGCGGCCCTTCGGAACGCATCAGCCACCTCACCCCAGCTCGACCAATCGCTGCCCGCCATCGCCCCGACCTGGAGGGGTCCCGCGTGGCACTCGACCGGATTCATCCAAATGGCGTCGGTCGCCGAGGAGACCAGGGTCACCTTGTGGGTCCTCGCCCGCTCCCTCACCTCGGGCGTCCAGTGGCCGCTGAGCCCGTCCTGGATGATGTGGACCCTTTCCTGCGCCGGGTTCTTCGAGCGCTGGTACTCCGTGAAGCGTAGCCAGATCCGACCCCCCTTGTGCTCCTCATGCCTCACGCTCAGCGTCTGGTGGAACACGTTCAGACAGGCGTATTCGTACCGGGTCCCATTCTGATTGTTGTAGGTCGCCGGGATCCGTCCGGAGAGCCCCATCCGGAACCAACCCTTGCCCCTGTGAGGCTTGAGCGAGATCGGTCCAACTTCGTCGATGCTGGAGACGACCTGGGGTGGTGCCGCTTCACCGTGAGACGGTCGATCCGCCTCCACTACTCCCCGAACTTCGGGTCCTTGCTCTCCTTCGAGCTGCCGATGGACTGATGGGTTATGTCGGTCTCCTAGCAGATGACCCGGTACCATTCGAGGGAGATCAGTTCCACGATCGCCCTCGCCACTGCCGCGTCTCTCAGCCGACGCAAGCTCCAATGACCGAACGGGAGTCCGAGGTCCCGGGGACCGCTGGTGGCCAGGGCCACCAGACGATTCCCGGGCTCCTTCTTGAGCTTGTGGCGGTCCCCCAGGTTCCACCGAGGTTTGAGCATCGCGAGTCCGTCGGCATTGAAATGGTGGATGAGGGTCCGGATGTACCGCTCACTCATTCCCGAGAAGACGAGGATCTATTGGACCCGGAACCCCCGAGCCGAGGTGAGGATCACCTGAGCCCGCTTCATCTCGATGAGGTCTTTCGAGTGGCGGACCGCGGTCCGAAGTCGGTTCCCTTTGTCGTTTGCGATCGGTCGAACTCGGAGTACCATGCGGAGGGAGGTAGCACTCCCCGGCACTGGCCCTTGCGGTCGGGCGGAACCCGCACTTCCGCGCCGGGAGCACCACTAGGGGAAAGGTCCACTTTCCGTCCACTAGTTCGGTCCCGCGAATGCCACGGTGCAAGGCCTGCGCAGGTCCAATGCCCAGCTTCCAACCACATGTGATTTGCGGGCGCTCGATGGCTTGGAAGCCCCTCCCCTAGGAACGCGCCGGGTGTGCTTTCGATGGTGCACGCCCCTGAGCCGGGGAAAGGGCGCGGGGGTCGGGATGGAGCCGGGCCGGGCTCCCGCCATGAAGGCTGGACCCGGTAGGGGCGCTACGTGAGTAGGTATCCGCCATCGACGACCAAGGTGATCCCGGTGACGTAGCTCGCGGCCGGGCTGACGAGGAATAGCACCGATCGTGCGATGTCGTCCGGTTCGCCCATCCGCCCGAGGGGGATTCGCGCTAGAAACGTTTCCATGAGCTTCGCGAGATCCGTGCCTTGTGGGGCGGCCGTCGCCGCCGACGCCCCGGGGGTGATTATGCTCCCGGGGGCGATGGCGTTCACGCGGACCCCAAAATGTGCCCATTCGAGGGCAAGGGAGCGGGTGATCATGCGAAGCCCCCCCTTGGATGCGTCGTAGGTCGAAAGCAGACCCGTGGGGTGCAAGGCATCGATGGAGGCGATGTTCACGATCGCTCCACCGTTTCCTTGTTTTTTCATCTGCCGCGCGGCCAGTTGGGAGAGGAAGAAGGCACCACGTAGATTGACGCCGAGGACCTTATCCCACAGTTCAGGAGTCACATCGACGGCCGGAGCGAAAGGAAAGATCCCGGCATTGTTCACCAAGATGTCGAGCCGCCCGTACTCCTGAACTGTTCTGGCGATGAGGTTCTCCACTTGCTTCAGGTCGCGAACATCGGTCTTGACGAACAGCGGCCTCGGAGGGTTCCCCGAGAGCTCCTTCACCAATGCCATTCCCTTCGACTCGTCGACGTCCGCCACGACCACGGCGCATCCTTGAGTCGCCAGGCGCCGACAGATTCCCTCCCCGATTCCCATGGCGCCACCGGTAACGATTGCCACCCGCCCTTTGAGATCGAAGAAATTGGCCCAAAGCTCCATCTCTACCCCTTCAGTTGGGACTTCGATGCATCTACTTAGACCGCGGGTCAATTCGCGTAAACTCGGCGCCGGACGGGTCAGATATCCGCGTACGGGTCCGAATTTGGGGGTCTCTTCGCGGTGGTCACCGGTCCGGGCTTGCGCCTCCCCCGTGTTCGTGGCCGATCCTCGCCCGAAATCGCGTGAACGAGATCCGCCCGGGTCAAGATGCCGACGACGCGGCCTTTGACGTCGACGACGGGAAGACGGTTCACCTTCCACAGGCGCATGAGTCGGGCCGCCTCAGCGGCCCCCTCCTCGGGCGTAACGGTTGCCACCTTGCGCGTCATGAGTTCTTTTACGCGGGCCCGATCGAGGCGGGCTTCGCAAACCTCCTGAATGCTAGCGCCCCCTGGGGTGGAAGAATCGAGGAGCAGATCCAATATGCCGCGAGCACTTCCGATGCCCGCCGCCTTGTGGAGATCCCGTACGAGGTCCATCTCGCTGATGATGCCGACGAGGCGGTCATCATCTCCGATCACCGGGAGACCGGAAACATGGTTCTCCCGCATGAGGCGAGCCGCATCGGCGAGTTTCGCATTCGGATGGATTGCGATCACACCTCGCGTCATGACCTCAGAGACCGGACGCCAGTCTTCCATAGGTCGGGAGAGGGTGGGCGGCCTATTTCGCTTGTAAGTCGGGCCGGGTTGACGGAACCAGCGGTCCTGGGCTGCTGAGCCGACCCTCTTCTTCGATTCGGAGCGTTCTTCCCCGTGGGATTGAAGGCGGTAGAAGCGGCGGCCAGCGTTTGCAAGCTTCCGGCGCCGACGGAATCCTGCCGGAGCCGGATGGGGGGTGGCTTCTCCTGGTCGCAAGACTCCAAATACGGGTGAGATATGGTGTATCATGGCCCCTCCAGAGGGGAGCGGCGGACTGTTGCGCCTCCGAGCCTCGGGCAGCCCACTCACCGATTCCGGGTCCGCCCTTGCCGCGGCGGTCGAGGATGTTTCTTGGTGCTCGATTATCGATCGGCAGCATCATGTCGCCTCTTGGGTGCGGCGTCAAGGTTCCCGGCCCGCGACCGGCGCCCTGCGGCCAGGCCGTCAGCCCGCGCGGTCCGCCCCCGCCTTCCAGTGCACGTATTGTGACTCGCTCTGGCCTTCGCCCGAGGCCTTGGCCCGCCACAGAGCCACGGAGCCCACCTCCGTCTGACGACGGTCGGGGAGTTCGATACTCAGCGAGCTCGGTCAGATTTCATTGACGCCGGAACGAAACCGGCCGTATTCCCTGAGCACTCCCGAAATCTGTTTGCCTTTCGGAGGGGCATGCCTGGCTCCCATCAAGCCGGATCGAACCATTTGTCCCGCGATACCCCGGGACAGGGGCCGATTCTGAACGCCTCGACTCGCCCTCCGCCAGCGGCTGACTGGGCCGGCGATCCGAGGGACCGCCCTGATCCACGGGGGCGGTCGCCGCTCTCTCCCTACTCGGCCGCTTCTACGGGGACGGACCACGTGACGGCCGGCCTCCTCGGATTACCCGTTGACCTCCCGGAGGCTGCGTGAACGGGCATCGGCCCCGCTCGAGCTTGCCCGGAAGAGCGCATCTCTATTACCCGGCGGGTGACACAACCGTGGCTAAGCGATGGCGATTCCAGCCCAGGCCAACCCGGTCAAGGACCGTCTGAATTCGAGCCTCAACTCGATCGAATCGAATCTCTCCGAGGCGTCGCGGCTTCTCAACGAGGCCGAGAGCGGGTTGAACACCCTCGACGCGTCGATCGGGGGGCTGGCGGGACGGCTGTCCACCGTCAGGGGTCGTGGATATGCGGCGATGGGACACCTCGACCAGACGATCAAGATCCTGACCGAGAAGTGGGCCGCGGTGGGTCCGGGCGTTCGGCAATCCCTCGCGAACGGCGCCGGGCCGATGCGTGGCCAGATCGCGGGTGCCCAATCCGAGGCGAACACCCTTCGGGAGATGATCGCGATGGACAACTATCCCGTCGCCGAAGGGATGGCCGCCCAGCTGTCGTCCCGGTCGGAGTCGATCAAGTCGAGCGCCTCGCGGGAGGCCGCTCAAGCCATGGCCCCGATCCGGGATCTGAACACGACCCTCGGCGCGGTGGAGCGGGACCTGAAACTGGCCGAGACGACGGTCGATCTGTTCGCGCAGGCGGCGTTCCCGATGCAGCAGCAGGAGAGCCCGGTCCTCGCCATCGAGGGGAAGTTGATGGAGGGAGAGAAATGCCACGGCACGCTCTACTTCACCAATCATCGGTTCGTGTTCGAGGGGCAGAAGGAGGTCGTCCTCGAGAAGCATTTCCTGATCGTCACGAAGAAGCGGATCGAACGGGTGATGATGATCGAGCGGCCCGTGGGGGCGGTTCACCAGATCTCCAAGGGACGGGTCGGCCTGATCGCCGGGATCGGGGTGTTCGTGGAGTTCAAGCCGGAGGTCGGTCTTCCCGTCACCCCGTTCGACGTCAAGGGCTGGGAGGCGGACGTGATCACCCGGTTCTTCAAGTACATCACCGGGGGCGAAGCCGACCGTGACATCGCGGCGGCCCATGGAGTGACCAACCCCGTGGCGCCGACGATCAAGCTCGCTCGATGCCCGGCCTGCGGCGCTCCTCACAACGGGGAGATCTACCAGGGTCAGACGTCGGTCCAGTGCGAGTACTGCGGCGCGGCGGTCGCGATAACGTAGTGACGTCGGCAACCCGGGCGGAATCGGCTAGCGGCGAACACGGCGATCGCGACGAGCTCTGATCGTCGCGAGTGGGGGCCCGTTCGCTCGCTCCGGAGTAGACCCCGAATGGGAACAATGGATTCGGACCCCGTCGGACGAGACGTCCCTGAAGCGTCCTCCGGGTCACGTCTTGGGGCCGGGCCCCATTCGTCGGATGACGAAGTACGTGGAGACGAGAGCGATCTCCACGGCGAGCACGACCACGGCTCCGGTCTGGGTGAACGGAGCGAGGAGCAGTGGGAGGACGCCCAAGAATCCGAACACGCTCACGAGAAAGAACGTCGTCCCGAGAGAATCTAGAAGGCTGAACTTGCCGGCCATGCCGCCGGCGATCTCGAGGTAGGCGAGCATCGCCAGGCTGTTCGTGGCGGCCAAGAGCGCCATGTACGTCACGAGGGTCTCGAAATACTGCTCCGCCGAGATCGGTCCGATGCCGGTATGAAAAGGCCGAGGGGAGTTCAGGATGAGGACCAGGGCCGTGAGCGTGAGACCCGTGAAGAGCCCGCTCACGGTCAGGGCTTGCTGGTGGAGGACGCTCCCCTGATTGGGCTGCATTAACCTGCCACGGTCATCGCGACCCGCCCAAAAGGGAAGCGCTGGTTCGCCGACCTCCGATCGCCGGACCGGCGCAACGGGCGATCGGCTCTTTGGGGCGATCGGTCCCGTACCCCGCCATCCCTCCGCCCGACTCGCAGGGCCGCCCCTCCCGGGCACGGCCGGGCGAACGACCGTCCTTACCGAATCATTTGAGTACCCACGAGCCTTCCCAGCCTTCCGAGGGGTGGGTCGACTTTTCATGGAGGCGGATCAGGCGATCCATCCGGAGATTCTGTACTCCCGGGGTCGATTCCCCGCCTCGCGACTCACCCCCCGACAGCGGCTGATCAGGGCGGCGATCATCGGTGCGGTCATGATACTCGGGGCGATCGTCGTGCTTTCGCTGTTCGGCGGCTACTACGTATTGGCTCCCCACGAAGGATCACCTCCGTGGTTCACCCCCTGAAGAACCGCCAATCCTCTCTACGGGGACCAAGAATTCCCCAGCTTGCGGGGACCGACTGGAGAGCCCCCGGACGCACTCTGGCCCGTGGGAAATCCTCCGCGGGTCCACTCGACGGGCACCCGGTCAACCGGTCGGAACGAACCCCGTCGCACCCGCGAGGAGCACCGAGTCGGTGAGGTCGACCACGATCCACTCGAAAGAGGCGTTCGCGTACGGGAGGGCGAACGAGCAGCTGGCGCTCCCGCCGGCGCCCAGGCTCACCCGCTGGGAGGACGCATACGTACCCGCCGGAACGGCTCCGAGGCCGAGCCACAGGGCGATATCCAGACTGATCACCGCGGTTCCGTCGGTGATCCAGCCGTTCGCGAACGGTACATAGCCTTCGTAGCCGGTGATGTCGGCCCCACCGAAGAACAGGATCCCGCCGTGCCCGACGGGAACGTACGCGATCGACGTACGGGGTGCCGCCGGACCTTCCGCTCCCGGCGCGCTGTCGAACCCTGCGTCGAGACCCCCGTAAGCGGCCAGCTCGCTCACGTTCGCCCCGGCGGGCGTGGCGTAGTACTGAGTGCTGAGCGCGGACCCGAGCCGGCTGGCGTTGGTTCCGTCGAGCGGCGGTGGCGGGCGCATCGTCGGGGTGTCCGGGGCGGCCACTCGCGCCGGGTCCGTTAGGGGGTAGCCGGCGAGCAGCAGCTGCCCGGTCCACCCCAAGTTCGCGAAAGCGAACGAACCTCCAGGCCCCGGATGACCCGAAGCGTACCCTAGCGGGCCCCCGGCCCAGATGAGCAGGCCTCCCGCCCGGACCCAGGCGGCGAGGAAGGAGGTCGAGTTCGAGAGTAACGTATCCGGTGCGGGAAGCCCGATCACCGCGAAGGCCGCATGCGGGTCCGCGGTGAGGTCCGCGCGGGCATCCGAGCCCATGATCGTCTGGACCGGGATCGGATTCCCCAGGGTCGCCAGATAGCTCGCGATCCGGATCGCATCGCCATCGAGCGTCGTCGCACCCCCGTTGGTGTACAGCGCGGGATATCGCGGATCGGCAAGGACGAACAACCGATCCGGTCGAATCGTCGGCCGGGTCACCGAGATGACCCCCACGTTCAGGGCCAACGGGGCCGAGGTCGAACGGAGATGGAGCGTGACGTTCGCGCCCCCAGCACCGGCGGGGCCGGTCGTCGCACTCACGACGAAGCTGACGTCGCTCCGCTGATGGATCCCCCACCCGGATTCGACGGCGAGCAACGCGAGGACCACGAGGGGGATCGCCGCCCAACCGAGCCGCCGCCCGCGTGGACTACCGGGCCCCCGTTGCCCTACGGACGTGGCGCTTCACCCCCTCCCGGGCACGAGGGGGTAGGATCGACCAACCGGCCCGCGCCATCATCCCGATCAGCGCGAGACCCCCGACGATCCCGAATCCGAACCAGAAGTAGGGCGGAACCCAAAGGTCCCGGCCGGCCGTGAACGCCCGCGCCGTCTCGGCGAAGCCGCCGACGGCCCCCGGGCCGAGCCATAGCAGGACGGGGAGGAAGGCGCCCTCCGGCGTAAAGAGGGTCATGTAGAGACCGAAGATCGTGGCCGAAAGCACCCCATAGAGCACAGGCATGCTCCGGCGCCAGATGGGCAGGAAGAGGGCCGCGAGAGGAAGCAGGGCCGAGGCGTTCTCCGCCTGGGGCGTCGGATAGGCGAGCAGGATCGCCGCCGTGCTCACGAGGGCCGCGGTCATGACGAGAGTCGTCGGTTCGCTCCCGGAATCCGGACGCCGGCTCCGGAGGGCAACGAACGTGAGGATCGTCACGAAGGCGATGGCCACCACCGCGATGGCCTCGAGGAGCCGGAGCGCCAAAACCCCGGGCAGGTGGGCGCGCCACCAGGCGGTGAATCCGAACAGCGGGGCCATCTGGACGTTGTAGATCGATAGGACCGTGATCCCCCCGTAGTCGAACGGTTGCACCGGGGTGCCGACCGCACCGCCGAGGAAGCCGAGGTACGGGAGGAACAGGACGCCCGTAACGACGACTCCCACGAAGAACCTCGCCAAGCGCTTCAGCGGTTGGGCGATCCCACCCACCCCGGGTTCGCGGTACCCGAGCCAGAACGCGACCGCCACCGGGAGGAGCGCGATCGGGTAGATCTTCGCGAAGACCGCGGCGGAAAGGAACATGCCCGCTCCGAGTGGCTGGCGCCACGCGACGGCGACGAGGAATAGCAGGACGGCACAGGCCGCGAGGCCGTCCGGCTGGGCCTGGACCGAGGAGACCCAGATCGGGGCCGGGTTCAGGAAAAACGCTCCAGCGGCGATCGACGAGTACCGTGCGTAGCCGGCGCGGTTGAGCAGGAGCACGATCGACAGGGCGGAGCCGACATCCGCCACGATGAGAGGGAGCTTGAGGGCAAGGAGGAGTCCGGTCGAGGGGATCCAGGGCGTAACGAACGCGGGCCCCAGGATGGAGGAGGCCGGAAGCAGCGCGGGATAGAAGACGACGGTGGCCTGGGATGGGTCGAGGAGCTCGAGGAGGGCCACAAGAGGGGCCTGGAGGAACGAAGCGAGGGGCGGCTCGTAGAGGATCCCGTTCGCGTAGGGCGAACCGTTGTGGACGAACGAGAGGTCTGCGAGGGCGAAGCTCGTGGTGTCCCCGCTGAGCGAAGTGATCGGCGCGAGCAGCAGGCGGACGGCGAGGCCGATGAGCAGGATACAGCGGAGTGTCCGGTAGCGGCGATCTGACCGGAGCGACCGCCAACGATCGGTGATCCAACTCCCGAGCCCGATCGGCAGGCCCACCCCAGCGGCGACGACCTCCGCGCGCATCCACCCGTCGGAAGACCCCTCCGTTGGATGGGCTTGCGACGTCATCAGGGGGTCGAAGGTCCGAACGAGACGGGAGCTTCACCTTTCCGGCCCGTCTTCCCGGGGGGAGCCGGGCCGACCTCGGGTGGGTTCCGGCCCCCGCCTCATCGGTCGTCGAGGTCGTCGTGAGCCTGCGTTCGTCGGAGCCGGGCTTGACGAAAGCCCTGGCGAGGGACAACCCCCGCTCCCGGCGGTCTCCTCGCGACGCACCCGGATCGCCAGCCTCCCCGTCATCGACCCGAATCGGCGTTCGACGTCCCCGGTGTCCCCGTTTGGGATAACGGCAAACGATAGGTTCGTGCGGGAGCTCGCGCCGTCATGCCGGAGCCGTCGAATTGGACGAAGCTCACGTCCGCCGAAGCGCGGGTGATCGTCCACAAGGGGACCGAGGCCCCGTTCTCCGGAGAGTACGAGCGACACAGCGGCCGCGGCACGTTCGTGTGCAAGCGCTGTCGGGCCCCCCTATACCGTTCCGCGGACAAGTTTGACGCCCACTGTGGATGGCCGAGCTTCGACGAGGAGATTCCCGGCGCCGTAAGACGGATCCCGGATCGGGATGGCACGCGGACCGAGATCGTCTGCTCGAAATGCGAGGCCCACTTGGGCCACGTGTTCCTGGGGGAACGGATGACCCCGAAGAACACCCGCCATTGCGTCAATTCGATCTCGCTCTCCTTCGTTCCGGATACCGGTTCGGAGGCCCCCAGAAAGTAGTCGGTGCGCTCGGATCCCGGATGGTTCCGTCGAGGGATCATCGGGTCCGCCCTAGGGGCCGTCGCGGCGAGAGTCAGACGCTGGGGTCGGCGCTCGCTGTAAGACCTCGAACGGGCGCGTGCCCTGGTGCCCGCCCGGCCGTCGCCGTTTAATGGCCTTGAGCTACTCGGCTGGCATGGACGTCGGTCCCACCCGTTCGCTACCCTCCACCCCGATGGCGCGTCTGACCGTCGGAGGCGGATGCTTCTGGTGCCTCGAAGCGGTCTTCCTCGAGCTTCGGGGGGTCTCCCGGGTCATTTCGGGCTACGCGGGAGGGCGGGTCGAACACCCGACGTACGAGCAGGTCTGCACCGGCCGGACCGGGCACGCCGAGGTCGTCCGGGTCGAGTTCGACCCGAGGATCCTCCCGCTCCGCGACCTGCTCACCGTGTTCTTTACGGTGCACGATCCGACGACGCTGAACCGGCAAGGAGGCGACGTCGGCACCCAGTATCGA
>JABCYU010000065.1 GCA_013290045.1 Methanobacteriota archaeon
CGGCGCCCGTCGTCGCTCAGCTCGCCAAGGACGCGAACGGCGGGAACCCGCTCACGATCGCCGTCTGCACGCTCCCGTTCACCTCGGAGGGACTCGTCCGGGCCGAGAACGCCATGTGGGGCCTCGAGCGACTGCGCGCCACGATCGACACCGTGATCACCATCCCGAACGACCGCCTCCTCGAGCTCGTTCCGCGGCTGCCGATCCAGACCGCCTTCAAGGTCGCCGACTCGGTGCTCGCCCGGGCGATCCGGGGGATCACCGAGATCATCACCCGACCGGGGCTCGTCAACCTCGACTTCAACGACCTGAGAACGATCATGAAGGGCGGCGGGGTCGCCCTCATCGGCATCGGCGAGTCGGAGAGCGACAACCGCGCCGAGGACGCCGTCCTCGAGGCGATCAACTCCCCGCTGCTCCGGGTCGATATCGCCGGCGCGACGGGAGCGCTCATCAACGTCACCGGCGGTCCGGACATGACCGTCAGCGAGGCCCAGAAGGCGGCCGAGGTCGTCCAGAAGGCGATCTCCCCGACGGCCCGCATCATCTGGGGAGCGGCCGTCGACCCGACGATGCAGAGCACGATCCGGGTGATGCTGGTGGTCACCGGAGTTAAATCCCCCCAGATTTTCGGCGGCAGCCCGGGCGGGGCCGCGGCAGCCCGCAAGTCCGGCCCGGAGATCGACATCGTCCGTTAGGTGAGCAATGGCATTCCTCGACCGCGCCCGGCACGTGCAGGACCAGTTCGACGGGCGGCTACGCAACGTCGGGCACGGAAAGTACGGCCGCATCCTTCGCATGGCGCGAAAGCCGGCCGTCGACGAGTACGTCAAGGTCCTCGAGATCACCGCCCTCGGCGCGGTGATCATCGGCATGGTCGGGTTCATGATCTACGTCTTTTTCACCCAGGTTGGCCCGTGGCTCTGGACCAACTATTTCACGAGCCTGTAAGGAACGGCGGGTCGGTTGTCGATGCAGGCGAACTCGCCGGAGGACGGCATCGGGCTGCTGAGCGGAGAACGCCCCGCCGCCCCCGGACCGGTGAGGGCCCCCGCACCGGCGCCCGCCGGCCCCCCGGGCGTGGCCGCTCCCCCGACCCCCCCGAAGGCCGACGCGCCAGGACTGTTGTCGTTCAAGGTCGCGGACGACAGCATCCGGCCGGTGACGGCCGGGACGATCACCACGCTTTCCGTGGTGCTGACGAGCGCGCACGCGAACGCGGGAAACGCCCAGGTCCTGGTCGAGATCGCCTACACCTCGACCTACCCCGGTGAGGGCGCCGAATGGCCCGTCTCGTGGCTCGCCCCGGGCAAGCGCAGCTTCCAGGAGATCATGGCGGCGAAGGAGAAGGCGAACGTCCTGCTCCAGCCGGCGATCCCGGTCCCGTTCCAGTTCGAGATCACCGCTCCCGTCGGCGTGCGATACGGGGACAAGGTCGAGATCCGCCTCTCGGCCCAGTGGGAGGACGGGAGCCGGCCGGCCAAGACGGTCCTCTCCTGCGTCGCCCGGCAGGCGGTGCTCGCGATCAAGACCTCCCGCGGCTACGAACGCGAGGTCGCCGACACGCTCCTCGCCCGCGCCGAGGAGAAGCCGGACGTCGTCTTCGCCCTCCTGGTCCCGGCGGCCCTGCGAGGATACGTCTTCGCCGAGGGGATGAGCTTCGAAGGGGTCCACGAGATGCTGAAGGGGATCCGCAAGGCCCGGGGCCTCGTGGCCGGCGAGACGACCCTCAAGGAGGTCGAGCCGCTCCTCGTCCCGAAGATCACCGTCGAAGGGTTCGTCGAGGGCGCGATCGTCGAGCTCATCGCCGGCCCGTTCAAGGGCGAGAAGGCCCGGGTCCGAAAGATCGACCAGGGCAAGGAAGAGATCACCGTGGAGCTCATCGAGGCCGTCGTGCCGATCCCCGTCACCGTGCGGGGCGATCACGTGCGGATGCTGGAGAAGGGAGGAGGAGGCAAGAATGCCTGAGGTCAGTGTGCTGGTCGAGGGAGGCAAGGCGGCGGCGGGCGCCACGCTCGGAGCGGCCCTCGGGCCCCTCGGGGTGAACGTCGGTCAGGTCGTCCAGAAGATCAACGAACAGACCAAGCAGTTCGGCGGCATGCGTGTGCCCGTCGTCATCAAGGTCGACGCGAACACCCGCGCCTTCACGCTCGAGGTCGGTCGTCCCCCGGTCGCCGCGCTCCTGTTGAAGGAGGCCGGCAAGGAGAAGGGCTCCGGAAAGCCGAAGGGCGAGGTCCTGGGGGATGTCTCGATGGACGCCGTCCGGCGGATCGCCGATGCCAAAGGATCCGACCTGTTCGGTCGCTCCGTCGAGGAGAAGGTCAACCAGGTGATCGGCACCTGCACCTCGATGGGGCTCACCGTCGACGGGCAGGACCCCCGGGTCCTGCTCAAGAGCCGCGTCGCCGCGAGGGGAGCATGATCGGCGGAGCGGGAGGACCCCCGCCCGATCTCTCGAACGCGGAGATCGTCGACTACACCGCGATCGAGGGGGACGCCAAGGTCCGCCTCAAGCTCAAGGACGGCTCGATCATCGAGGTCAAGCTCGAGATCATGAACATCCTGCGCGCCGGCCATGACCCGAACACCGGGCTCCCGGCGTACATCGTGCAATCCGCCCCGCTGGTCCGGCTCGTCGAGTGCCCGAAGGAACTTCGGCGCGCCCCGGCCAAGATCGGCGGCAAGGACACGAAGTCGCTCCCCGGGTTCGGCTGAACGGACCGACCGGGGGCCGCCCGGGCTCCCTAGTTCAGGGAACGCCGGGCGTGGGAATCGGTTCGCTACTGGATCGGGACCCGGACCTCGGCGGCCGCCGGGGTGGGGGTCTCCTTCGGCAGGTCGAGCTCGAGGATCCCGTCGACGAGCTTCGCCGTCGCCTTCTCGGCGACGACCGGTTCGGGGAGGAGAACGGCGCGGTAGACGCCGCGGAAAACGCGCTCCCGGTGCAGGAACTCACCGGAGTTCTCCGCGGTCTCGCTCTCGTCGTGGCTGCGGATCTCGACGTTCTCGCCGACGACCCGGACCTCGAGCTTCTCCTTCGGTATCCCGGGCACTTCGGCACTGACGCGGAAGGAAGTTCCCGTGTCCACAACGTCGGTCCGCGCCGCGCGCACGACCGTCGAGCGCGGGGCCCGCCCGACGAGGGATCCGGGGGTGTCGGGGCCTCCCCCGAAGGCGGCATCGAGGCGGTGGCTCAGGTCGTGGAAGAATCGGTCGAACTCGGTCCACGGCTCGGCGATCTCGGTCGGCGTCGGGTCGCGCTGGGGCGGAATGTTCGTCATGAGATGGTGTTGGCCTCCATCAATAGTAATTCTATACTCGTATAAAAAGACATCACCAACCTCCCTCCCAAGGGGAAACCGATATGGTCGCGGATCGGTCCGACCGCCAAGTGTCGGATCTTCAGGAGACCCCGGCTGTCCCGGGTCAGGACCCCGGGGGTGACGACCGCCTCGGACTGTTCATCGCGGGCGGGACCCTGATCGTGCTCGGCTGGGGACTCGCGCTCGGGCTGAACCTCGCGCTCCATCTGCTGGCGCCGGGGGCCGGCTGGGTCGTCGGCCCGTCGCGAATCTCGACGCACCTTGGTACGTTCGCCTATGCGACCGCTGCCTTTGGGACCATCACCGGCGCCGTGGGGGTCGCGATGCTGATAGTTGCGCGCCAGTACCCGCGCGGTCCGGTCGTTGTTCCCGGCGTCAGTTACTGACCGGCGAACGGTTCGACTCGGGACCGGGTTTCAACCGCGGCGGGACGGGGGCAGTCGGAGGCCGGCCGCGCCCTTCTGCTTCTTCTGCATCGCGAGGCAGTCCGGACAGACCCGCTCGTCGGCGTCGAGACAATTGTGGCAGAACGTCCGCCCGCAGAACGTACATCGCAGGGTGGCCGGTGCCCCGCACCGAGCGCAGCTACCGACGAGCATTGTCGCTCCTCCAGATGGAGCCACGACCGGGGACGGCCGAACTCGCCTTAAGCGCTTCTACGAAACCGCGAGACGCCGAGGCCCGGGCGACGTAGTCCGCGGCCGACCGGGCTCGCGGGCTTCCCGAAGCGAAGCTGACAGCCCATCCGGCCGCCCGGAGCATCGCGACATCGTTGTCGCCGTCGCCGGCGACGAGGCAATCCGCGAGGGTGAGGTGGCGCTCCGCCAACGCCCGGCGGAGCGCCGGCACCTTGCCCGCCCCTCGTTCCATCAGGTGGATCGCGAAGCCGGTCCCCTCGACCCTCACCCGGGTGTGGCGGAGGTGGGGGGCCAGGACCCGCGGGGCGACGTTCGGCTCCAGCGCGACCTCCGTCTCCCGCCAGCGATCGGTGAACAGCGGGCGTAGGTCGAAGCCGAGCCGACGCAGCCGTCGGAATTGCGTGAGCGCCAGCGAGCGCCGGGCCAGACGCTCGATCCGGTCCGTCCCGTCCTGCCGCCGGTACAGGATCCCTCCGTTCTCGGCGACGATGGGGGCGCTGAGCCCGATCGAACGGTGGAGCGCCAACGCGATCGGCAGCACGTTGCCGGTCGCCAGGAACACGGGTACGCCGGAATCCTCGAGGCGCCGGAGGATCGCGATCGCCTCGCTGTCGAGACGGCGCCGTTCGTCGGTGAGGGTCCCGTCGATGTCGGTGACGATCGCGCGCACCCTAGGAGGGGTCGCGCGACGTCTCGGACGCATCGGCCGCCCTCCGGAGATCAGCCGGCGGGGGCGGGGCTCGAGGAGCGGTCGGCGAGCGCCGCCTTCAGGGCCTCCGACACCTCCTTCCCGTCCCGGCGACCTCGTACCGCTCGCATGAGGTCGCCCATCAGAGGGGAGAACGCGGCCGCCCCGCGCTCCTCGATCATCGCCGAATTCTCCGCGACGAGCCGGCGCGCGACCCAGCGCAAATCCTCGGCCGACATCCGGGCGAGGCCCGCCTGGTGGACCGCCTCTGCGAGCGACGAGGCCCCTTTCGCCAGCGCCGTCAGCACCGCTGGGATCCCTTCCTTGGAGAAACTCCCCCGAGCGAGCTCGGCCAGCAGGTTCTCCAGGACCGGCTCGGAGAGCCGTTCCGCCCCCCCGGCGACCTGCTGAACGATGGCCGGCACCTCCTGGGTGAGGAGCCGGGCGACCAGCGAGGGCGCATGCCCGCCCGCCACGAGGGACTCGAACGTCTCGAGGTCCCCGCTTCGCTGCATCTGACGGACCAGGTCGACCGAGAGTCCGTACTCTCGGACGAGCCGCTCGCGGACCACCTCCGGCCGTTCCGGGAGCGAGCGGGCGATCCGGGCGAGGCGCTCCGCGGTGATCGCCACCGGGGGCACGTCGGTCTCCGGGTACATCCGGTCTCGGCCCGGGAGGGGTCGGGAGTAGCGACTTCGACCATCGGGCAGGGGGTCCCGGGTCTCCTCGGGGATGCCGACGATCGCCTGCCGCGCTCTCCGCCGAACCGACTCCAGGGCACGGTCGGCGCCACCGGCCACCCGCTCGGCGACGAGGAGGAACGCGTCGGAGTCGCCCAGGCCGAGTCGGGCACGGAGCGTGGAGGCGATCGACTCCGTGATCCCCTGGGCGGGGACCTCATCGGAGTGGAACAGGCCCCGTAGTCCGGCCGCGCGAGCTGCGTCGGCCAACTCGCGTCCGAGACGCTCGTCGGTGCCGGTCGGGGACTTTAGGAGTCCCCCGAACCCCGGAAGCCCGAGGGCGATCACCCGTCCCCCCTTCCCGAGTGCGTCGCCCAGCGCTCCGGAAGCCGTTCCGTGTAGGGCGTCCGAGACGTCCAGCGGGAGACCCTCCGGCGGGCCGGCCCGGCGTTCGGCGAGGGAGCGTTGGACTACGAGAAGGACCCGCTGGCGCTCTTCCTCGACCTCCGCGTAGCGATGGAGCAGGCGCAGCTCCTGCACGCCCTTGATCTCGACCCGGGCACCCCCGTCGGTCGACACATTCAGGTCCTCCCGAATGCTCCCGATCCCGCGGCGAACGCGTCGGGTGGCGCGCAATAGCGTACCCAGCTCTTCGGCGACCTCCCGTGCCTCGGCCCCCGAGCGGATCTCGGGGCCGGTGGCGATCTCGACGAGTGGGATCCCGAGGCGATCGAGGCGGTAGTGCACTTCCTCGCGCTCCTCGCCGACTTTCCGGGCCGCGTCCTCCTCGAGGCAGATCGTCGGGATCGAGTACCGCCGGCCGCCGACGTCGACGTGACCATCGACCGCGACGAGCGCGGTGCGCTGGAAGCCGGCCGTGTTCGAGCCGTCGACGACGATCTTTCGCATCACTTCGACCTCGTCGAGCGGACGCGCGTTCAGGAGGAGCGCCATGGTCAGCGCGACGTCCAGCGCCTCGTCGTTGAGCGCGTGAGGCGGCTCTTCGTCGAGATCGACGAGACAGCTCGTCGTGGCGGACTCGTAGCGGAACGTGAGGCCGCGCGCCGCCTGGAACGCCGCCGCGGCGTCGACATGATGGTTCTCCCCCCCGGTCGCGCGTAGCCGCCGGAGCACCACGCTCGTGACCGTCTCGGAAAGCTCCGTGGGGCAGGCGCAGAACAGTTTGCCCGTCGAAAGCTGCTGGTGGACCTCGAGGCCCGCCTTCACTCGGGTCCTCCCACCAGATGACGAGCCTCGGACTCTCCGGCCCGATCGGCGCTAAGCAGGTTCTTGACCTCCTGAGGGTCCGTCGATCGGCCCAGGGCCCAGAGCAGCTTGGCGTAGGCCGTCTCAGGGAGCAGGTCGTCGAGGTAGAGCACCCCGGCCCGGAGGAGCTCTCGGCCGGTGGCGTAGACGTACGGGTCCGCCGGGCCCTCGAGGCACTGCGTCGTCATCGCGACGACCTGGCCCCGGGCGACCGCGGCGCGGATCCACGGCAGATGGTTCGAGCTCACGTGCCCGAGCCCGGTTCCCGCGAGGATCACCCCGCGCAGTGGCTCGACGTATCGAGCCGCCGCGTCGGGATCCATTCCCGGGTACGACCATAGCAGACCTCCGCGCGGGTCCAGCGGCTCTACGATCACCGCTCCGGCCACCGCCGTTCGGAAAGGCTGGTCGAGGGTGATCCCTTCGGAGTTGACCCACCCGAGAGGAGGCCCGTTCCGGCTTCGGAAAGCGTCGCGCCGGCTGGAGTGCATCTTGCGAACCCGGGTTCCGCGGTGGACCGCGAACCGGTCGTCGGAAAGGTCCGCGTGCATCAGGACGACGACCTCCCCGAGCGCGGGATGCCGCGCGAGTCGGACCGCGGCGCGCAGATTACTCGGACCGTCGGAGGACGGGCGATCCGGCGAGCGTTGCGCTCCCACCAGCACCACGGGCCCGGGGAGTCGGGAAAGCTGGAACGCGAGGGCCGCGGACGTGAACGCCATCGTGTCGGTACCGTGGGCGACCACCACCCCGTGCGCCCCGCCCGAGAACGCTTCGGCGACGCGGAGGGCAAGCGTGGACCAATCCTCGGGGGAGATATCCTCGCTCAGGCGGTCGAACACATGGACGACATGGACGGGTCCGTCGGTATCGAGTCCCGGGTAGAACTCCAGGATCCCGGCCTCGTCGCTCACCGGGCGAACCCCGCCCGTCCGGTAGTCGACGCGGGAGGCGATCGTGCCGCCGGTGGTGAGAAGGGCGATGTGACCCGGGGGTGGGGCTGGCGGTGCCGGGCCCCGCGGAGCGGGGGCGCCATCGCCCCCGGACTTCGGGGGGGGGGTGATTACCTCGACCCGGTCCCCGGGTGCGACGCGAATCCCGACATTGTAGCCGGAGTCGAGCTTGAGCTGGATGATCCGGCCGCCGGAGAGGTCGTGCGACGGCACGAGGGTTCCCTTCCATCTCCGGCCATCGGACCCGGCGATCTCCACCGTTGTGCCCATAGGCAGGTCTTTCAGGCGAAACCATGGGTCCGACGGAGTGCCCTCGTCCATCGGTCACCGCCCGAGGCCCAAGGGGCGCCGGCAATCCGGCTGACCTCCCGGCGGTATAAAGTCCTCCGCCGGGAGCGGTGCTTTCGTCCCCGGGCTTTTATAATCGACCAACCTCGGCGCCCCGGGGACGAAACGGAAATCCGCCGGGTGCCCGTGTGGGGTAGCTACGGGGTGCGGGAACGACTCCCGCCCCGCTACATTGGATTATCCTAGAGGCCTGCGGAGCCTCAGACCTGGGTTCGAATCCCAGCACGGGCGTTTCCCTCACCTTCGAGAGGCTTAGCACGGCCCAGGCTTCTGTCCATGGCAACCTTCGGCGGTCGGGCTTTCGTATGGGCTCGAAGGAGGAGGTCCTGGCGTTGGAGGAGCGCCTCCGACAAGGGGATGCTGGTTCCGAACCGGACACGAGCGCGGTGTTCGATGAACTTCTGGACGACGAGATCCTCTTCGTCCGAGCGGAAGGGAATCACCGAGGCAAGACCGCGGTGCTCACCGGGCACCGGCCCCCGCGGAAGCGATCTGTTTCTAAGGTTGAAAACTCGGGATTGGAACTGATCGAAGTTGGATCCACGGTCGTGGTTTCGTGTCGGACCGAATACGAGGTCGGGACGAGATCATTCGCGTTCCGGGCGGTGCGTGTCTGGAATCGAACGGGGGCGTTTGGAAAGTCGGCGCAGCATGTGGGATGGAGATTCCAGAGCCTCCCCCGGGCCCCGGAGTTCCGCAAGGGGTCGATGCCCCCTCTTGGCCGACCCCTCCTAAGCCGAGGACCTTCGGAGAATCCCGTGTAGCGCCGGGGTGGCCGCGCCACAGTGTTCTGGCCGAACCCCTTTCGTCAATCCTTCGACAACGCTTAATACAATTGAATCCAATTGATGTCCGTGGCTTCGGCACTGGACCGCCTGACGACCATCACTGTGTCAGAACGGACTCGCCGCATGCTTGAGTCCGTGAAAGGCGAGGGAGAGAACTTTGATCAGATGATCCAGGAGCTCCTCGAGGAAACTTACTTCGATGAATCATTTTACCAAGAGATCGAGCGACGCTGGCGAGTCGAGAAAAGGGTCGCTGGCCGGGCGGTCCTCAAGCAGGCCGGCGTGGAGTGACTCCGTACGATTTCTCCTTCCTCGAATCTGCGAGGAAGGAGTTCTTGGCCCTGAGAACGAGAGAGCAACGACTGTCCTCCGAGAAGCTCGTCTATCTCCTTCGGAATCCGTTCAAGTCGTACCCTTGGCTCAGAGTTCGACCGGGAGCCCGGCACCCGGGGGAGTGGCGGTTCCATCTTGGCGAATTCCGGGTGTTCTACCGGGTCGATGGGATGGAAGTGGTGATCACTCGAATCGTCCCTCGCCCTAAGGCCTACCCGAAGCGCCAGCCGAAGTCTGGTCGTCGTCGGGGGTAGTTTGCCCGAGTAGCACGGGAGCGGTTCTTGCGGGGGGAAGTAGAGTACGATCAGGCCGTTTGCGCCAGTATGACCAGCTGATGCGACGTCCCGGTTCTAAACTTGCGGGGACGAATCCTTTCTCCCCAAATCAAAGGCGAATCCCAGCACGGGAGTCTACCCCCCGGACCTATCGAAGTTCCGACCCGACCCCCTTCGGAGGTTCGCGGTTCGGCGGCCACCTTCCTGACCGCCCGGGCACGGTGCGGGCCGGGCGACGGCCTGCCGGCCGGTGCCGCGCGTCGAAATTTCGAATCCGGAAGGGACCCTCCCCCTGTGTCAGCGATCCCGAGGTCCATTCGAACCCCGAGGGGGCTGCGCGCGATCTGCGTGGCCTAGAACGTCGGCGCCCCGGAATCCCCCGCCATGGGGGCCCAGCCCAAGCGGGGCCGGAGCTGGGTGACGATGCTCATCGCCGAGCCGAACGCGACGAGAAACATCACGCCCATTCCGAACGATGCGAGCGGGTCGTTCGGGGTCGTGTTCACGTATCGCATCCCGAGCACCCCGGCGACGAGGATCGCGATGAACAGGACCACGCTCGGCGCGATCAGGCGCGCCTGGCGCGTCAGGGCGGCGAGGATCACGATCAGGATCGACACGATACCGAGGGCGAATCCCACGTTGTAGTGCCAATCGAGCGAAGGAAAACTCGTGTCGTTCGTGAACGCCGCGGGGGCGTAGTCGGCCGTCCATAGGCCGAGGAGGTACTGGATCAACAGGAGCAGGAGGCTGATGCCCGTCACGGCGCCGAGGGCTTTCTTCGCCCAGCGAGGTGGCCCGCTCATCCGGACGGGTCACAGTTGGCCTTCCATAAATGATGTCCGGAAGGTCGGAGGCGGGACGCCCGCCACCCGATCGAGGAAGGACCTCCGGCTCCTCCTATGGCGGCGAGTCACGGCCATAGCCCCTTTATCCAACGAAGCTCCCGGAGAGGCCCCAAGGCCATGACTCGACAACGACCACCCACTCGGGTAACCGCCGGCCGGGCCGGGGGAATCGCGTCTGCCGGTTCGACGCCCCCGGAACGGATGGAGGTACTGTGGGACCGGTCGGAAGGTCAACCCCTCCCCCTACCGGCGTCGCTGGCGCGGGCATGCGGTGAAATTCGACTCCCTCGGGGGAACGGCGGGCTCCACCTCATCGCGAACTTCGCGACGAGCCTGGACGGAGTTGCGTCGCTGAGTCTCCGAGCCCGGTCGAGTGGAGGTGATATCACCGGATTCTACCCGAACGACCGGATCCTCATGGGCGTATTGCGGGCGGCCTCCGACGTCGTGATCGTCGGAGCGGGGACGTTCCGGGCTGCCCCCCGTCACGTCTGGACCGCCCCGCACATCTACACCCGGTTCGCATCGCCATTCGCCCGCCTGAGGGCCCGACTCGGAAAGTCCCCCGCGCCCCTCCAGGTGGTCGTCTCGGCCTCTGGGCGGCTCGATCTCCGCCTTCCGATGTTCTCGTCGGGAGAGGCACCGGCGATGGTCGTCACGACGCGATCCGGGGCCCGGCGTCTCGAGCGAGGGAAGGTGCCCGCGGGCGTCCGCATCGCCCCGGTCACCGGGCGCCCCGTAATCCGCGCGGCCGAGGTCCTTCGGGCGACGAGGGACGCGGGAGTCACCGGGCTCGCCCTCCTGGAGGGGGGGCCCCATCTGATGGGAGATTTTCTGGCCGATTCCGCCGTGGACGAGCTGTTCCTGACGCTCGCCCCACAAGTCGCCGGCCGAACGGACCTCGCGGAACGGCCCGGCTTCGTGGCCGGGCGCTCGTTCGCCCCGAACAATCCTCGGTGGGGCGTGTTGGTGGGCGTTCGCCGGTCGGGGAGCTACCTGTTCCTCCGGGCGTCGTTCGACGGCGCTCGCCGCCGGATTCCGGAGTAGATCGGCCGCGGCCACCCGACTCGATCGAGGTCGCGGACCAGCGTCCCCCGTGCCGGACCCCGGGGCACCCGGGGACCTCCTGTCCGGAGGGGATCCCCTCGGTCGTCTCGGGCCGGGGCTTTCCCGTAACCACAACGTCAGAGGTTTAAATACCACTTCGCGGTTCTGCCGCTGAACTCCGACAGGCGCCAAGGTGAGGGACGAGCGCCTCAGGGGGACAAAAGAGAACAACCATGGGGGAAAACGGAAGGATTAATCGACGAATGAGTGGCTCGTTGTCGGGTCGCGCGAAGGCCTTCGGCGTGACCGGGCTCGCCGCCGCCGTCACACTGTTGATGGTGCTGAGCCCGGCGAGCGCTGGAGCAGTCCACGCGCTCAAGGTCTACGCGCCCGCCTACAAGCACACTGTGAGCCAGCCGAACGTGTATAGTTCGCAGAGCGGATGCGGCAAGGCGAAGTCCACGGCGCCCGCCTGGCACCCCTTGACCGGAATGATCACGCTGGCCGACATGTCCTCGGCCAAGAGCTGCGGCAAGAGCCTCGGCTACGTCGGCGGTTCGAGCTCGGCGAGCGTCGGCGGCGGCGTTGAGATCGCCCTGCCGTTCTCGGTCACCTCGAACGGTAACCACTCGGTCGCCTCGAGCTGGACGGTCAACATCGCCTCGTCCTGGTCGTCCTCGCACACCGCCGTCTGCTCGAAGAACGTCAACTACGCCCCCGCGCTCTACCAGTACTCCTACGCCTACTGTGAGGCGGGAACGTACACGTCGTTCGACGCGTCGTCCCAGCTCCAGGACCTGAGCAACAACAGCTGGTACAGCTACAACTACAGCTACGCGGACTCCTACAACGACAGCGTCTGGGAGAACTACACGGACTGCTACAACTACGGCACTCCGACCTGCTACAACAGCTCGGGCTACAACTACCAGGCGACCTACGGCTACAACGAGGCCGGCATCTCCGCTTGGACCTGGAACGGCGCGACGTCGTTCACCCTCTGGTCCAACGGCACCTCGATGGTCAAGGGCCACCACTACATCCTGATCATGAGCGTCTACGCCAGCGTGGACTCGTTCGCCGCCCAGGCGAACCTCCTGGCGCCCTGGTCCGGAAGTGCCGCGTCGACCATCAACCTGGCGACGTTGGGCAACGGAGTAGCGATCAACTCGGTGACCATCAACTAGGCGTCCCGAGCGAGCGGGGGGGCGTGCCGCCTCCCCGCTCCGAACCTTTTCCGACTTCCTTATTTTCCCGAGCTTGGGGGGGGATCGGGGCCGGCCCCCGCGGGTCCGCGCGCACCCCTATAACCGTCTGCGGCGGGTAGCCGGTCGGATGGCGCTCGCGCATCGGAAGCCGTCGCGTGGGATCAGGGTCCGACGTCGAGCCCTCGCAACGATGGCGGGCCGGCCCCCGACGTTCGGTCGTCATCGAACCCGGCTCCCGCATCGGCCGACCCTGGAGTGAGCGTTGGCAAGGCTCGCGCACGGAGAGGGCGAGGCCGAGGAGCGCTTCCTTGCGGGCCTCCGGCTCGCCGTCGTACTCTCCGCCGCGGTCCTGATCGTAGAGACCTTGGGTGCGACCTTGTCCCGCAGCCTCTCGCTGACCGTCGACGCGGTCCACAACGTCCCCGACCTGCTCGCGTTCGCCGTCTCGTACTCCGCCCTCGCCGCCACGGAACGGGGCACGAACCGCGGCTTCACCTTCGGGCAGCACCGACTCGAGGTGTTCGCGGGGTTCTTCAACGGGGCGCTCGTCCTCGGTACCGGCCTGGTGTTCGCGTACACCGCGCTCGGGGCGCTCCGATCGGGTTCGTCGTTCGCGGGTCCGGTGGACGCGGATTGGATCCTCTTCGCGGCAGCCCCGATCCTGGTCCTTCGGGCGACGAGCCTGCTCGCCCTCGGTCGCCTCCCGGCGCGCGTGCAGGACCTGAACCTGCGCTCCGTCATCGTTCACCTTGCCAGCGACCTCCTGATCACCGGCGCGCTGATCGCCGACGGACTCTTTCTCCTCTGGCGACCGGGGTACCTG
>JABCYU010000066.1 GCA_013290045.1 Methanobacteriota archaeon
ACGACACCGCCTTCCAGGGGAACTGGTCGGGGAGCTTCAGCACGAACGGATTTACCGGGAACTTCCACTATTGGCTCCAGGCCGAGTCGTCCAACGGGGTCTGGTCGCCCGAGAGGTTCTTCAACGTCACCGTCGGGGCGGGCAACAGCTGCCCGTTGGGCACCCCCGCGGCCCCATCGTTCACCGCCGCGAACATCACGGCCGCCGGCGTCGGCTACTTCCTGAACTGGACGGAGGCGACCCCCGGGATCGCGAACTTTACCGTGTGGGTCAACTCGACGACCAACGGGACCCCGACATCGTTCAACGTCGCCTCGTCCCAGCCGAGCCCGTACTTTGTCGATGCGGGCCTTCCGAACCAGACCTACCAGATCGCCGTCGTCGCCTACAATCTCGCCGGGAAGGCGTCCCTCGCCACGGCTTGGGTCCTGGCCCCAGCCACGCTCCCGGCCCTCCAAGCGTCGCTGTCGGTGCTCGCGCCGGCCCCCCTATGGGCGCCGACGGGGAACGTGACGTTCGAGGTGAACGCCTCCGGAGGCGTCACGCCGTACACCTACCGGGTCGTCTTCGGGGACGGATACGCCCAGACCGTGATCACGAACAACTCCACGATCCGGGTGTCGCACGACTACGGCAGCTACTTCGGGAACGCCCTCGCCGCCGCGGGGGTCTGGGACGCCCAGCTCGAGTTCTCGGGGAGCTCGAACCGGTTCGTCCCCATCCTCGCGACGCCCCTCGGGGTGCCGTCGCAGGCGAGCGCCGGGGACGGCGTCGTCACAATCTCGTGGGGCGCGCCGTCGTCGCCCGCCGGGCCGGTGACGCACTACACCGTCTATTACACCCAAAACGCGGCCTGGGCCTGGGCGCTGGGCTCGTTCTGGCCGTACAACTACTCTGCCCCGTACAACACCTCGATCTGGAACACGACGCGCACCTCCCTGACGCTGAGCGTCCCGGACGGGGCGACGCTGTTTGCCCAGGTGATCGCCTGGAACTCGTGGGGGTTGGGCGAGCTCCCGAACGTCAATGCGACGCTCGTCGCCCGACCGGCGGTGCTCACCCTCGGCACGGTCAACGCATCGACCCCCGGCGGCCCCGCGCCGCTCACCGAGATGTTCAGCACCTTCGTCAGCGGCGGTACCGGGGACGTCCTGACCAACGCCACCTACTCGTTCGTCTTCGGCTCGGGCGTACCGGCGACGATCTGGCCCTCGGGCCCCTCGCCGTCCGGCACGTTCTATGTCAACGCCACCTACACGTTCCCGTCGCCCGGCCTCGCGCCGGTCGTCGTCCACGTCCTCGACCAGTTCCTCGACATCGCCGTGGCGACGACGACGGTGAGCGTCGCGCCCGGGACCGGTCCGTCGGTGAACCTCACGGAGACCCCCGGGCCGGTGTGGGTCGGCGAGGTCGTCAACTTCTCCGTCGTCGCGTCGGCGGGATCGGGGGCGTACTCCGCCGCGTGGAACTTCGGGGACGGCGTCGTCGCCACCGGGCTCACGGTCAACCACACCTACGCGACGGCCGGCTCGTACGGGGTGACCGCCTGGGTGACGGACACGGGGACCGGCGGTCTCACCGTCCGACCCGAGACCGTCGTCGTCTTCGCGGCTCCGCAGGTCGCCATCGACACGACGGCGCTGACGAACGGCACGCTCTCGTACGTCTTCACCGCCGTCTACGTTGGAGGGGCGGGGAACGCAACGTTCGTCTGGACGACGAGCAACGACCTCTTCGGCCGGGGGCCGGTATTCAACGTGACGTTCCTGACGCCGGGGGCCTACGCCGTCCAAGTGACGGCGATCGACGACTCGGGCCGCCATGCGATCGGCAATGCGACGGTCGTGGCGGCGCTCCCCGGTGCGAGCAATCCCAACTCCGGGACGGCGCTCTCCAGCGACACCGCCGCGCTCCTCGTGGGGCTGGCGGTGCTCACGATCATCTTCTTGATCGGGACGATCTACTACGCGAGCCGTTCGAGGCGACCGCCGGAGGAGCCCCCGGCCGAGCCCGCGAGCGGATCGTCGTAGGGGATCGAGGCGGGAGAGCCCCTAGATCCCACCGGGGGGATCCCCCACGAACGTAGGCGCCCCCTCGGGCTCATCGACGAGGTGGGGCGTCCCCGCCCCTCCCTCGGAGGGTGCCGATACCTCGCGCGCGCCGTCGGCGTTGGTGTAGATCCCGTCGGGCGGATCGGACGGGCCGGGAGGGCGCCCCCGGACCCGGAGGCCGATCAGCGCCACGAGCACGACGCCGACGAGGACCGCCACGAGGGCGATCCATCCCCAGGCCGGGAACCCGTTGCCGCTCCCCCCGGTCGGGTTGGAGGCGGCGGAGACGGGGGTCATCGTCACGGCGATCGGTTGCGTTCCCGTCGTCAACGTCACGTTCTCGACGAACGGGACGTACCCGGCGGCGCTGGCGGTGATCCGGTAGATCCCCGGAGCCCTCGAGAGGTTCGCGCGG
This sequence comes from Methanobacteriota archaeon, assembly GCA_013290045.1. Classification (GTDB taxonomy): domain Archaea; phylum Thermoplasmatota; class Thermoplasmata; order Lutacidiplasmatales; family UBA184; genus Lutacidiplasma. Next base: position 2,467 of record JABCYU010000066.1, read on the forward strand.
CCGTCGGCGCTCAGCACCACCGCGGTGCCGTTGATCGCGACCTCGGCGGTCGCGGGGGTCACGTACAGCTCGAGCGTCACGTTGACCCGGACCAACGTCAGGTTGAGCCACTCGGTCGCGTTGCTCTGGACGGTCACGTTCGCCGATAGGGGCACGAAGCCGGTCGCCGAGGCGCTCAGCGTGTGCCTCGAGCCGGCGGCTCCGCTCTCGGTGTACGAGCCGCCCGGGCCCAGCGAGATCGGGTTGCCGTCCCAGGTGACGGAGGCCGAAGAGGGAGCGATCCGCCCGGTCACGGTCCCGGGAAGGAGCGCGAGCGAGAGGTTCAGGTAGATCGTCCCGTTCCACGGCAGCGTCACGGGCACGATCTGGGGGACGACGGTCGATTCCGTCGCGGCCAGCACGTGGGCCCCCGGCGTGGAGTTGACCCCGTAGGATCCGGCCGACACCGCCACGGGCAGGCCGTCGAGCGTCACCCTCGCCGTGGGGGGAGAGATCGACCCGCGGAGCTCTCCCCAGGCGGTGAGCGTGAGGTTGATCGGGGGGCTGAACGGGCCGGTCCCGGCGGTGTTCACCCCGGCGACCTCGGCCTGGTATCGGACGAACGCCTGCAGGCCGTCCAGCAAGGCACGATGGGTCCCGCCGCTGACGTTCGTGAAGTTGGTGTGTCGGCCCTCGACGCCCCAGGTGACGGTGTAGCCTTGCACCACCCCGCCCGAACTCGGCGACGCCCAGAAGACGGTCGCGTTCCCGGCGCCGGGGTTCGCCCCAAGGATCGTCGGGGGCCCGGGGAGGGTCTCGCCGATCACGGCCTCGTAGACCTCGACGTTCGGGGTTCCGGACGAGGGGAGCGCGTAGCTCCAGCTGACGGCGACCCGGCCGAGGCCCAGGTAGGTGACGCCGATGGTGTCCCCGACCCAGTATCCGTTCAATCCGAACCCATCGGAGACGCGGGTCGGCGCGCCGAGCCGGGTCCCGTTCCCGGAGAACGTCTCTTCGAAAGTGCTCCACCCCGAGGTCGAGTTGTTGGCCATCCAGGCCACGTACGCGGTGCCGTTCTCTCCTCCGGCGACCCCGACCTCGATGTGCGCGGCGGTGTTGACGTCCCCGTTCAGGGTCGTGGTCGCCGACCAGGAAGCCCCGTCATCCCGGGAGATCGCCACGCCCGCCGTGTCGACGGAGCCGTTGATCGTATCGAAGGTGGCGTACAGGCTCCCCGAATTGTCCCGGGCGAGGGCTCCATCGATCCACCACGAGGAGTTCGGGAAGCTCGCGTTGTCGACCCGGACCGGCAGGCTCCAGCTGCCTCCCCCGTTCACGGACCTCGAGAAGAAGTTGTGTCCGAGACCCAGGACGTGGTTCGCCCCGATGGAGTAGTCCTCGTAGAGCACGGCGATCGTCCCGTTGGGCTCCACCAGGAGCGGTCCGGCCGGGCAGCCCCCGTTGGGGTACTCCGGGTCGACGGGGACGGGGTTGCTCCAGTTCGCCCCGCCGTCCGAGGAGTGGACGACGAGGATGTTGTAGTCACCGGCGAGGAAGTAGCAGCTCCCGGCGCTGGAGCACCCGACCGAGTCGATCGCCGCGTCCGGCGAGTAGTCCCAAGACAGGTAGACGGTCCCGTTCGGAGCGACGGCGAGGAAATCGCGGTCCGAGAACTCCGTCAGCGCCGGCCGGAAGGCGTACTGGAAGCCGGCGAAGCTCCGGCCGTGGTCGAACGACCGGGCGACCACCGGCGCATCTCCCTGGGTCCGGTTGACCATGTAGGCGACATAGACCGTGCCGTTGGGCGCCACAGCGACCGCTGGGTCCCAGCTCGAGTTCGTGGGGCCGGCGGCTCCGGTCGTGCTTCCGGGCACCGAGAACGCGGCCTCGAACGAGTAGCCCCCGTCCACGGAACGGCTGAAGCCGATCCCTCCGCACCCGATCCACGCCTCGTAGAGGTATCCATTCGAAGGATCCGTCGCCTGCTCGACCTCGACGTTCCACGCCGTCGGCGTGTCGCACGGGGCGACGACGAGCGCATTGTGCAACTGCCCGCTCGGGTGGGGGGTGACGGGAAGGGGCATCGACGCCGAGGGCGATCGGACACTGGCCTCGAGCCTCAGGGAATGGGGCCGGGGCGCTACCGGGCCATGGGGGAACCGGGACGCCGACGTCGTGGGAACCGAGGCGATGAGGATCACGGCGACGACGACGACCGCGGCCCACTCTCGGAGGCGAGGAACGAAACGACGGCCAGCCACCCCGGCTCCGAGGGGCGGTCGATGGAAAAGCCCATCGGGCTGGACCCCCCGGAACGAGCGGCGAGGCCCCGCGTCGGGGTCCGACGCGCCGGAGACCCGGACCGACCGTCGAACTGACGGAAGATAGATATGGCCAACCCGCCTCCGACCGCTCGCCCGAGGCCCGGGTAGGCGTGGCGGTGGAGTCTCCAAACGATGGTCGAGCGCTCCGTCCGGTCGAGGGAGCGCCTCCGAGCCCCATCGCGAACGAGTCGGCGCCGCCACTTGGCGAACGTACGACCCCGATGACGAGCCCGGGGTCCCCGACGACGGCCCCGGTCGGTACCGGCAGCACCGCGAGCGAGCTGTTCGACTCGGTGCTCCGCTACTCGAACGAGCTGTTCCGGGGGAACCGGGAGATTCTGAGGGAGTCGTACATCCCCGCCCGCCTGCCGCACCGGGAGCACCAGATCCGCCAGGTCGCCGAGGTGTTCGCCCCGGCGCTCAAGGGGGATATCCCCTCCAACCTGCTGATCTACGGGAAGATCGGGACGGGCAAGACCGCCGTCGTCGCCCAGGTTCGTCAGGACATCCAGCGGCGCTCCGATCTCTCGGCGCACATCACGTTCGTCACCGTGAACTGCGGGAACATCGACACCCCCTACAGCCTGTTGCAGACGATGGGCAACACGCTCGCCCCTCGAGAGGCGGACCGGATCCCGACGGGCTGGTCGTTGGACCGGGTCCAGTCGACGATGCGCCAACTGATGGACGCGAGGGGCGGCACCCTCATCCTCATCCTCGATGAGATCGACCGGCTGGTCGCCAAGAGCGGCGACGGGGTCCTCTATACGCTCTCCCAGCTCAACACCGAGCTCGAGGAGGCCCGACTGGTCATCGTGGGGATCTCGAACGATCTCAAGTTCACCAATAACCTCGACGCCCGCGTGAGGAGCCGGCTCAACGAGGAGAAGATCCTCTTCCCGCCGTACGACGCCCCCCAGCTCCAGGACATCCTCCGCGACCGCGCCAAGGAGGTGTTCAAGGACGGCGTCCTCGACGCGGGGGTCATCGAGCGATGTGCGGCGTACGCCGCGCTCGAGAACGGCGACGCTCGTCGCGCCCTCGCCCTGCTCCGGCTCGCCGCCGAGATGGCCGAGCGGGACCGCGCGAAGCGGATCACCGCGGACCACGTGGTGAAGGCGAAGAGCCGCCTGGAACAGGACATCATCATCGAATGCTGCCGGACCCTCCCGCCCCACTGCAAGGTACTGCTCTACGCGATCCTGCAGGCGTACGAACGCCGTCGGGGCGGGGTCCTCACCGGGGAGGTCTACGACGGGTATGCCCGACTCTCCCAGCGCCTTGGGCTCCAACCGCTCCACGCCCGGAGCATCTCCAACTACCTCTCGGAGCTCGAGAACCTCGGGCTGATCCGCGCGACGATCGTCTCCCGGGGGCGCGGCGGACGGACCCGGGAGATCGTCGTCGATGTCCCGATCTCCGAGACGATGCCGGCGCTCGAGGAGGACCCGCTCCTCGCCCCGCTCGGGCGGCCGAAATCGCTCAACCAGACGATCCTGACGAACTTCGACAATCCCGGCCGGACCGGGCCGTACTGATCCCGGTCACGCCGAGGCCGCCGAGCCGACGCTCTCCGTACCGGTCCCGGGGACCGACGCGCGGGCGCGACGACGGGCGCGCTCGGCCCGCAGCTCCCGTAGGTCCTTGTCGAGGTCCCGCTGGTCCCGGGCGTAGCGTCGCAGTCGGACCCGAGTCAGCTCCTCGAGGGTCGTGATCTCCTGCTCGAGGATCTCGTCGGAGCCCCGGAACCCGCCCATCGCTCCGGTCACCGGGGGTCGATCTGCGCCTTCTGGAGCCGGGCGGAGAAGTCGATGAAGACGGTCTTGATCTCGGTGAACTCCTCGATCGCCACTGAGCCGGCCTCCCGGCCGCCGTTCCCGGTGTTCTTCACCCCGCCGAACGGGAGCTGCACCTCGGCGCCGATCGTCGGGGCGTTGACGTAGGTGATGCCGGCCTCGAGGTCGCCGATGGCTCGGAAGGCGCGGTTGACGTCGCGCGTGTAGATCGAGGAGGAGAGACCGTAGTCGACGTCGTTGGCGACGTGGACCGCCTCGTCGTAGTCCTTGACCTTGATCACCGACAGGACCGGCCCGAAGATCTCCTCCTTGGAGATGCGGGTTCCGTGGGGGGTCTCGAAGATCGTGGGGGCGATGTAGTGTCCGAGATCGTAGACGCCGCCGGTGAGCTTGTGGCCACCCGTGCGGAGCTTCGCCCCTTCCTTCTGGCCGATCTCGATGTACTCGAGGACCTTCTTCTCCTGGTCGGCCGAAGCGACGGGGCCCATGTCGGTCGACGGGTCGATCGGGTCGCCGACCTTGAACGACTTGAGCCGGTCGACGAGCATCCCGAGGAACTGGTCGTAGACCTTCTCGTGGAGCACGACGCGGCTCGTCGCCGTGCAGCGCTGGCCGGAGGTCCCGAACGCGCCGAACAGCACGCCTTCGAGGGCCAACGGAAGGTCGGCGTCATCCATGACGATCACCGGGTTCTTGCCGCCGAGCTCCAGGTGGACCATCTTGAGCTGCCGGGCGCCCTTCAGGTACACCTCGCGGCCCGTCTCGACGCCACCGGTGAAGGAGATCGCCTTCACCCGGGGGTCCCCCACGAGGGCGTCCCCGACGATCGCGCCGGAGCCGGTGACGAAGTTGAGGACCCCGGGAGGGAGCCCGGCGTCCTCGTAGACCTTGACTACTTCGTAGGCGCAGAGCGCCGTGTTGGAGGCCGGCTTGAACACGACGGTGTTCCCGCAGACGAGGGCGGCGGCGATCTTCCAGTTCGGGATCGCCGTCGGGAAGTTCCACGGGGTGATGCAGGCGACGACCCCCTTGGGCTGGCGAACCGTCAGGCAGAACTTGCGGTGCAGCTCGGAGGGGACCGTCTCGCCCGCGAGGCGACGGCCCTCGCCGGCCATGTACTCGATGAAATCGATCGCCTCCTGGACGTCGCCGCGCCCTTCGGCGATGACCTTGCCCATCTCCCGCGTGACGACCTGCCCGACCGCCTCCTTGCGGCCTCGTAGCGTCTCCGCGGCGCGCAGGAGGATCTCGCCACGCTTCGGGGCGGGGGTCTCCTTCCACGCGGGGAAGGCGTTCTGGGCCGCGTCGATCGCCGCCACGACGTCCGAAGGGCGAGCCGAGACAAAGTGGCCCAACACCTCGCCGGTCGCCGGATTGCGGGTGGAGAACCGGCCCGCGCCCGGTGGGTTGACCCACTTTCCGCCGATGAACAGCCCGTGCTCGACGGCCCCCGGGTCGGTCATTTGAACCTCCGCTCGGTGGAGGTATCGGCGGGCACATAACAATAACCGGGACGGCGCGGCGCCCTCGGGAAACCCCGCTCCCGCCCCGCCACCCGCGACGTCGGAACACCCCCCGGCCGCCGGGGCACGGGCTCCAGGAGGCCGGCCCACCGCGGCGGGACGGGGTTCCCACGCCCGGCCCGACCGGTGGCCCGCCGGTTCTCGAGAGGAAACCGGTCGGGCGGCGCCTAGGATAATTACGCGACCGACCGTGCCCGCGGGGATGGAGCACGCGCTGAGGGCGGAGATCACCCTGAGCGCCGCGCCGCCCGACCCCGCGGGGCTCGAGAGCCTGGTGGGAAGCGTGGGCGAGGAGTCGCTCAAGCGCGCCCTTGGGACCAGGGGAACCGGGCACCTCTCGGGCATCGCCGTGGTCGGCGACCAGTTGCACGTCACCCTGGAGTCCGACGGTTCGCGCCCCCATCAGGCCCTGCTCGCGCTCGTCCGGCGACTCGGGGAGGGGTTGGGGCGGGCCCAGAAGGTCGGGGTCCGTTCGTTCCGCGCCCCGAGCTACCGGGTGCGCTTCGAGCTCGAGGGCGATCTCAAGCATCCCGTCACGCTCCCGCTGCCCCACACCCTCCATGTCGAGGGCCGGATCGCCACTCTCGAGATGCGCGACCTCCCCGAGGAGGCGCTACGGGACAACTGGATGGACCGGGCCGTCACGCTGCTGCAGGAGAAGGTCCGTCGCCAGAGCTACGAGGGAAAGGAGCAGTACTGGGACCTGCTGACCCAGAGCCCGCGACGGGAGCTCCGCTACGACCAGGACCCCACCGAGGGGATGCTGGCACGTCAGTGGATCCGCAACGGTCCGACGAAAGGGAAGTGGTTCCTCGGACCGACGGCCGCCCACCTCCTCCGCACGATGGAGCGGATCGCCCGCACCGAAGTGCTGGAGCCGCTCGGTTTCACCGAGGTCGTCCAGCCGCACCACGACTCGTTCGATATCCTGCTCAAGACCGGGCACCTCGAAGGGCTCCCAGGGGAGTTCTACTACGTCACGGAGCCCCGCACCCGCGATCCGGCGGCGTGGGAGACGTTCACCGATCTCGTCAAGATCACGCGCAAGGTCCCCGAGGCCGAGCTCGCGAAGCTCGTGAGCCCGCCCTCCGCGGTCTCCTGCTACGCGCAGTGTCCGACCATCTACTGGTGGCTCTCCGGCCGGACGATCGCCCAGGAGAGTCTCCCGTTGAGGGTCTTCGACCGCTCGGCCGTCTCCAACCGGTACGAGAGCGGTGGACGGCACGGGCTCGAGCGGGTCGATGAGTTCCACCGGATCGAGCCGGTGTACGTGGGCACCCCCGACCAGCTCGTCGAGCTGCGGGAGAAGCTCCTCGCCCGGTACGCCCATGTCTTCGATTCGATCCTCGAGCTCGAGTGGCGTACGGCGTGGGTGACCCCGTTCTACATGCAGCAGAGCGGCGGGGTGGGGGTCGAAGACGCGACGGCCCGGGTCAAGGGAACGATCGATTTCGAGGCGTATCTCCCGTATCGCGGAACGCGCGAAGCCTCCGAGTGGCTCGAGTTCCAGAACCTCTCCATCGTCGGGGAGAAGTACACGAAGGCGTTCACGATCCGGCCCCAGAAGGGCGAGCTCTGGTCGGGATGCTCCGGGATAGGGCTGGAGCGTTGGCTGACCGCGTTCCTCGCGCAACATGGGCTCGACCCGGACGGCTGGCCGGCCAAGTTCCGGGAGCACGTGGGCCCGATGCCACGGGATATCCGATTCCTCTGAGCGCCCAGAGAGCGGGCCGAAGTGCCTACTCCTCTTTGAGTCAAGAAGGTGAATCCTCTCGCCTCAACTTCGCTTCGTCTCCCTTCCCCGTCGGTCCGTGAAATCCGTTCCCGAACCCCACCGACTCAACTCCAGGAGCGCGTCGAGCGCTTTCGGGGGAGGAGCCGCTCCCCATAGGGTGACCAGCCCCCGGGACAGGATCGACGTCGCCGCCGCCCTATCCCGTTGCCAATCGCCCTGGCAGTTGACGCAGACCGACCGTCGCCACTCCGGGTGGTCCAGCCGACCTCCGCACCGGGGACACTCCGAAGAGGTCCCTCGAGGGTCCACGTGGACGACCTGCGTTCGGGCCTTGTATTCTACGAACCGCTGGAACCGACCCTGCGTCCAGGCGGAAAGTCTTCGGCGGGCGTCCCTACCCCGGGTCGTTCGCATCAGCTCTTCTTGCGTCTTCGAGAGGTCCTCGAGAACGATGTTCCGGCCTCCCGCCTTCGCGAGGAACTCGTTGGCGGCCCGGTGCAGCAGCGGTTCTACCCGACGACGCTCGCGGCCCCGATACCGCCGGAGGACGCGGCGCTGGAGGCGCAGGTCCTTGGGGATTCGGCGCTGGACCGAGTGTCGTTTCCGGGCCATGCTACCCTGGATCGCCGTGATCGGTCGGAGGTCGACGGAGCCTACCTGAGCGTCGGAGGTCACAAAGTCGGCCGACGGCATGTTGACATCGACGCCCACCGAGTTCGGTGCGAGGGTCCCGGTCTGAGGGACCCGGAAATGAAACACCAGATATCGATCGGTGACGGTCAGCCCGAACTTCCAGTTCGAGGCGGCGCCGTACCTCTCGAAGAGAGGGTGGGGGATCCGCGAGAGGTCGATGAGTAGGTGCCGATCTCTGTGGAGGGTGATGTCGAGCCGGCGACCCCGAAGACGGTAGAGCTCAGCGTGGAGGCTGACCTTGAGTCGGATTCGACGCGGGAGTTGATGCCGGAGCCGTTGCCACTTGCGAACGTCGAGTCGTTTGGCCCGCCGGAGCTGTCGATCCCAGGAGTTGAGCGTGGCGGAGGTTTCGTTCGCGATACAGACCGCCCATCCGGACGCAAGGTGCGGGTAGTGGGCCCGGGTCCAGGCATAAGTTCGCTTGGTGGCATCGAAGCGTGACTCCCACGGATGGGCGCGCCAGTCAGGGACGAGCGAGTTGACCGCCGAGCGAACGTCGAGGAGCGCATCACGGAGGAGGGGAGGGAGGTGGAGAGGTAGAGAAACGGAGCGGATCGAAACCTGGCGGGCTGCGGGCATCGGACGCGATTTGGAAACCCATGGTCAAGGACTCCCGGTGACCGCGTGAAACGGGGGGGGACGAGCGCGGCCGCAGATTGCACCCACTGGATTGCCGATTCTCCTCGAACGAACGAAATCGCCCGGTGGTGTCACCTTTTCGGGAGGCGTTTCACCCCAGACGGAGAAACGTCGACCCGAACTTAGAGGTTGAAAACATTTCACCCTCGCCCGGAAACGCTGGGGCCGCTGCCATTGGCGGGATCGTAGCCCTCTGGCGAGGAGTCGCGAAGCAGGCTGACCTCGGTACGCACCCCGTACGATCGGAATCACGCGGGGGATTACATCGCCTATGCAATGACGTATAAGCGTGCCCCGACCCGTCCTCCCGCTGGAGCGGGAGATGGTCCGTCAACATCGGCTCGACGAGTTCGACCGTTCCGCCGCGGTCCCCGAGCCATCTCCGCCCCCGCGCGTGCGGACCACGCTGGCGCCGCTCCCGGGCGTCTGGCGGGTCGCCGATGGGTTCGTCGAGCACCCGCTCCTTCGCCCAGGGACCGTCCGGGCGCTGCCGTTCCAGCTCGACATGGCCCGCATCGGGCTCGACGAAGACCTGCTGGTCGTGCTTCCCACCGGTCTCGGCAAGACCGTGATCGCGGCGCTCCTCGCCGCCGAGCTCCTCCGCCGAAGGCCCGGCAAGCTGCTGTTCCTCGCCCCGACCAGGCCCCTCGTCCAACAGCACGCCGACTCGTTCGGGAAGTGGTTCCCTGATCTCCGCCGGGCCCGGTTCACGGGCACGGTCCACCGTCCCGTCCGGCAGGGTTCGTGGGACGCCGCCGACGCGGTGTTCGCCACTCCCGAGATCGTCCAGCACGACCTCGACGCCGGTCGCTACACGCTGAAGGAGGTCGGCCTGATCGTCTTCGACGAGGCCCACCACGCGGTCGGAAAGTACGCCTACGTACCGCTCGCGGCCCAGTTCCGCGCGGAACGGCCCCTCGGGAGCCGATTGCTCGGTCTGACCGCCTCGCCCGGGGGTCAGGACGCCCGGATCGAGGAGGTCGTCGGAGCGCTCGGGGTGGCGCGCATCGAGGCGCGTTCGAGGGAGGACGAAGGGGTCCGCGAACACGTTCAGGAGGTGGAGGTCGATCGCCACTGGGTCCGGCTCCCCCCCGAATCGCTCCGGATCCAGGCGCTGCTCGGCGACGCCGCCCACGATGAGGCGCGCAAGCTCCAGAAGATGGGGTACCTCCGGAAGAAGCCGATCACCTCGCTTTCCGTCAAGGACCTGATCGCCCTGAGGGGCGAGATCTTCGCGCGTCCCGGACCGATGACCCGAAAGTTCGGGCCCCTCTACCACCAGCTCGTCCTGCTCCACCTGCACCACGCGCAGGAACGGTTGGAGACGCAGGGGCTAGCCCCGTTCCTCCAGTACGTCGAACGGGTGGAGAACAAGGAGAAGCCGGGACGCGCCGACCGGGCCTTCGTGAAGGAACCCCGCGTGGTGGCGGCGCGCGCCGAGGCCACCGCGTTCCTGACCGATACGAAGGAGGCGTCGCATCCGAAGCTCGACGCCCTCGTCGAGGAGGTACGGGCGGAGATCGCGAAACCCCGAAATCACCCGCCCCGGATCCTCGTCTTCGCCCAGTACCGGGACACGATCGTCGGGATCCAGTCGTTCCTGGAAGCTCAGGGGTGGACCACGGGGCGGTTCGTGGGCCAGGCGACGCGGGATGCCGACGACCGGGGGATGAACCAGAAGTCGCAGGGCCAGGTCCTGAGCGCGTTCAAGGACGGCCGGTTCCCGATCCTCGTCGCGAGCAGCGTCGCCGAGGAGGGGCTTGACGTCCCGGACGTCGATCTCGTCGTGTTCTTCGAGGCGGTCCC
>JABCYU010000067.1 GCA_013290045.1 Methanobacteriota archaeon
CGCGACCGTCTTCTTCTCGCTGTCCGGGTTCAAGAATTCCACGATCAAGACCGCGGTCTCCGAGAGCCGGACCTCCGCGCTGGGGGCGGTCAACCTCACGAACACGACGGGGACGTCGGGCGCCTGGATCCAGAGCTTTGAGGTGAACACCGTCGGGGTCCCCCCGACCCCCACGGTCATCGACGCCCGGACGTTCGCCCCCTTGGCGAACGCCGTGGTGACGGTCACGACGAGCACCGGAGCCACGACGGCGCCCAATCTGCGGACGAACGCGCTGGGCCAGTTCCTCCTGCTGGCGCCCCCCGACCCCGCCGATACCCTGTCGGTGCAGGCGCGGGCGTTCGCCCTCGCGCAAGCGTCCTACCAGCTCGTGAACGGCGAACGTCTGGTGGTCCCGCAGATCAACATGACCGGGGACGGGGTCATCGCCGGCCGGGTCGTCGTCCAGCCGTTCGGGACCCCGGCGGTGAACGTCGCGTTGTCGGCGTGCCCGACGAGCGGGCCCCCGCTCTGCTTCGACCAGACCCAGACGAACGGGAACGGCTGGTTCTGGATCGACGTTCCGTCGGGGGTCGACACCGTCACGATCAGCACGCAGCTCTACCTCGCGAACACCTCGGCGACAGTGCGGGTGCCGAGCGACGGATTCGTCGAGGTTCCCCTGATCCCCGTCTACGCCCTCTCCACGATCGTGGGAAAGGTCTGGGCGCTCCCGAGCGGGATGCCGATCGTCGGGGCGAACGTCAGCCTCTGCTCCATGTTCGGCGTCCGCACCGGTTGCTTCGAGTCGGTCCCCACCGTGGCCAACGGGAGCTTCGCCCTCTCGGCGCCCGCCGGCACGTACAATGTCCTCCTGGCGGCCCCCGAGTTCAACTCCTCCGTCTTCCCGATCTCGGTCACCTCCGGCGAGCTCCTCGATACCGGACTCCACTTCCTCGAGTCGTACGGGGTGCTCGAGGGGACGGTCGTCAATGGGACCGATGCCCGGCCGATCGGCGGGGCCACGCTGACGGCCTGCGCCTCCTACGTCGGCGGCGGATGCGCGGCCCCGTTCACGGCCGACGCGAACGGCTCGTTCCGATTCCTCGCTCCCCCGGGGTCGGTGAACCTCGACGTCGTGGCGAGCGGCTACCTCGACAACTTCTCCCTCATCCGCGTGCCCGTCGGCGAGATCCTGGACCTCGGCCACGTTCGGCTTTCGCCGATCGTCGCGCAGGTCACGGTGAGCATCACCGGCCGGGTCGTCGAGAACGAATCCACCTCGGTCGGGATCGCCTCGGCGTTCATCGGGCTGATCGTCGGGACGGCCCCGATCTCGTCGACCTCCTCGGCCTCCGATGGGCAGTTCGACCTCACCGCGGACGAGGGGAGCTACACGCTCCTCGTGGCGTTCCCCGGCCGCCAGTCGTACCGCGCCCCGATCACCATCTCCGGTCCGATCGTGGGTCTCACGATCGCCCTCGCGATCTCGACCTACCCCGTCTCCGGGACCATCACCGACGCCACCGACCACCTCCCCGTGGGGGGCGTCACGGTCCGCGTCGGTCCGAACGCCACGAACGTCACGGGTCCGTCCGGACGATTCCTCGTCGCCCTCCCAAGCGGGAAGTACGTCTTCAGCGCGACGGCGACCGGCTACACGCCCCTCGTGCTCGGTCTCTCCGTCGCCACGGCTCCGGTCGTCCGGGACCTGACGCTCTCCCGAATCGGGGTCCGATTGGTCGTCGAGGTCGCGACCCGAGGGACGGGGCTCGCTCTCGCCGGAGCCATCGTCACCGTATCGACCGCGGACCTCTCGAGCACCCTCGCCCAGGGGGCCACCGATGCCGGCGGGAACTACTCGGCGTACCTGCCGGCCGGTACCGTGCTCGTGGGCGTCGCGGATCCCGGGTTCGATCCCGTCACGGTCTCTGTCCTCCTTCAAGGCGCGACGGTCTACGTCCCGATCGAGCTCCCCTCGGCGCCGATCGCGAGCACCTCGCTGTTCTCCGCAGCGCCGGGGGTCACGTGGGCCGCCGTCGGCCTCGGCGCGGTGGCGATCGTGGCGGCCTTCGCCTACCTGCTACGCCGACGACCGCCCGACGAGCCCGAGATCGTCGAACCGCGCTGGACCGATCTGGCCCCGGTCGACGAGCCGGCGGGACCCCCGCCGCCCTGAACCGCTCCCCTCATGTCACGACGAGGTACGCCCGCATCGTCCCGTGGAACGTCCCGCAGAACTCGGTGCACTGGATCAGGAACTCGGTCCCGGGAGGGACGTGGGGAATCGTGAACGCGATGGAGTTGGTCCGCCCGGGGATCGCGTCGAGCCGGATCCCGAGCGCGGGGATGTTGAACGAATGGATGACATCGGTCGAGGTGACGTTGATCTGAACCGTACTCCCCGGGGCCGCCCATAGGGCTCCGCCGGTCGAACCGCCGGTCGCCGGGTCGTAGTTCGCGGTCAGGCACGTGTGGTTCGCGGGGTAGCAGAACTGCCAGGACCACTGCTGTCCGACGACGTTCACGTACTCATCCGGGTGCGCGGGGAGGGTGTCGATATGGTAGAGGAGCACCGTCGAGTAGGCGGCGACGCCGGCGATCAAGGCGACGGTGACGAGCGTCCAGGCGACCTCGAGCCGGTTAACCATACCGCCGCCCTTTCGTGGCCGGGTCGCGGAATCGCCAGAGGGCGTAGGCCAGGAAACCGTAGGTGAGGATCGCTCCCGCGACCGAGAGGCCGATCAGGACCCAGAGGATCGGGTCCGTCTGCTGCAGGTTCGTCTGACCCGCCGAGGCGGCTCCCGCGGTCCCGAACAGTCCGGTGATGCCGGCCGACGCGAGCAGCCCGCGCCCGACGCCGCGCACCTTCACAGCCCCGGGATGGAGAGGCGGGCCTACATATTGCCGAGGTTGGTATTGACGCAGGGGATCGGCACCCTGCGGACCCCCGACGTCCGGCCCTCGACACGGGACCCTGCGGGGCCCGTGGGCTCGCCGGGTACGTACACAAGCCGTTTGAACGCCTCCTCAGTCAGCGCGACCATCCGCACGACGTGCGGGTGAACGCTCGATGGCCCGTACCACCGGTTCGAAGCTCCTCTCGACGTTCCTAGGGACGATCCTGCTTCTGACAGGGCTCTTCGGGTTCGCCGCGGCATCGCCCGGTCCGAGCGCCACGATCCACCGGGCCGCGACGGACCAGCTCACCGTGACCGTCGGCTCGGCGCTCTCCTTCACGCTCTCGACCTCGCAGGTGACGCCGGGGGACACCGTCCAGCTGACCGTCGTGCAGACCGACGACGTGGCCCACACGTTCACCCTGCTCAACACGTCCGGGAGCGTCTTCGACCCGAACACGAACACCACCGCCCAGATCATGACCTACCTGGTGACCCATCCTCCGTTGGTCAACATCACCATCGCCTCCGGCCAGCACGAGGCCACCGCGACGTTCGTGGCGCCGAAGTTCGGGGAGTACGAGTACGTCTGCCTCTCCGACGATCACTTCGCCGGAGGGATGTACGGGTTCCTCGGGTCCGGGGAGGCGGGCAGCGGCGGGGGGGTGAACACCGACCCCGGCGCCCCGGTGTTCATCATCGGCGGAACCATCGTGGGGTTGGTCGTGATCACGATCGTCCTCGCCTTCGTCGTGGGCCGTCGCGAGGGGGCCAAGCACGAGATGCCCCCCGAGCGCCTCGGCTATGCGGAGCCGAAACCGGGCGAGCGGGAGTCGAAGAAGCTGCCGTAGGAGCCCGGTCCGCCGCCGGAAAGCCTATGAAGTAGGACTAGTTCCAACCTACGAACCTCGTAGAAGGTTCGGCGGTAACAACGATGGCATGGGGATCCCCGAGCCGTGAGCGCCGCATCCTGAAGGCCGGTCATTCCTCCATCGCGGTCACGCTGCCGAAGCCGTGGGCCGAGGCGATGAACCTGCGACCGGGCGACCTCATCGTCTTCGACCAGAACGACGACGGGACGCTATATCTCAAGCCCGCCCCGGTCGCCGGCGCCGTCGCGGCCGGTTCGCCCTACCTCGTCCAGGCGAGGGTGTTCGATACGCCCGGGGTCCTCGAGCGCCTGGTCGTCGGGGCCTACCGAGTCGGGCACGACTCGATCGAGATCCGCAGCGAGCTGCCCCTTCCGGCCGAGCGGGTCGAGGAGCTCCTCCAGGCCGCGCGCGGCCTCCTGGGGGTCTCCGTCGTGGCCCACGAGCCGAACCGGATCGTGCTCCAGAATTTCGTCGACCCGTCGAAGTACGGCCTGCCGCAGCTCGTGCAGCGCATGAAGATGATCCTCGTGGCGTTCATCGAGGAGTCCGAAGGGATCCTGGAGCACCACACCCGTTCCCGGAGGCTCGCGTCGCTCGCCGAGGAGACGAACAAGGTCCTCGCCCTCCTCGTACGTCAGCAGTTCCTGGCGAGCCGGGACTGGTCGCTCGCGCGGCGGATCGGAAGCCCGGATCCCCGCCAGCTCCTCGAGTGGCGCGTCGTCGTCCACTCCCTCGAGGAGATCGGTGGCCACCTGGCCGAGATCGCCGACGAGCTCAACGCCAAACCCTCCGAGCGCTCCCCGACCGACCCCGATCTCCGGCAGTTGCTGGCGGCGATCAAGGGGGGCCTCAAGGAGGTCGTCGAGGCCCTCATGCATCCCTCGCTCGGACGCGCGTGCGACGCGTATGCCGAGAGCACGCGGCTCACCGGAGTGGCGCGGACGACGAGCCAGAAGGCGAAGGGAGCCGCGCGAAAGAACGGCCGCTACGCGAGCGCCGTCTCCCTGCACCGCGCCTCGGCCTGCCTCGCGGCGCTCGCCGAGGTGGCGATCGACCGCGCCGTCGCCGGGGGCAACGAGACGATCCTCGTCACGGCACCCTGATCCGGCTCTCCGTTCCGACGGTCGCTCTCCCACACCGCTTCGGCGGGACGAGCGGGCGATCGACGAGACGGGAGGTTCGTCCGGTCGACCCGCGGCGCCCCATCTTCGATCTCGGGTTCTTATGCTCGAGGTACGAGTAGTTCGTACGGGTCGTACCATCCCGTACGAACCCCATATCCTTCGGCCCTCGGTGGTCGGCCCGGGCCTATGTTCGACTCATTGGACGACTGGCTGATCATCGCCGTCGTGATCGCGATACTGTTCTACGGGTCGAGCAAGATCCCTCAGCTCGCCCACAGCCTCGGCCGCTCGCTAGGCGAGTTCAAGCGCGGCCGCTTGGAGGTCGAGCGGGAGCTCAAGGCCGAACAGGCGAAGGCCGCTTCGGCGAGTAGCACGTCCCCCCCGTGAGCCGGAGCGCGCCCTGCACGATGTCGGAGGAGCCGGCAGCCTTCTCCACGAGAGTTCTGAGACCGTCGGACCGGTCTCCCCGCGCTTCGGAGGCCCGGTCGGGGTGACCGATGGGGGACCTCGAAAAGATCCTCTCCGTGCTGGGGGAGGCCCGCCACCGGATGGTCCGGATCGCCCTGGTCCTCGGCCCACTCTTCGGGTTCTTGGTGACGTTCCGGCTCGTCCCGTTCACCCTCCGTCTGTTCGGCCGGCCCTTGCCGCTGGCGTATCCGTATCCCGACCTCTTCGGCAACGTCACCGCCCAAGTGTTCCGGGCGATGGTCGCCTCGATGCTCCCGTCCGACGTCCAGCTCCTCAATGTCGGGGTGGGCGACTCGATCATGGTGCAGATGGAGATCGGATTCCTGCTGACGCTGATGTTCGGCATGCCGTGGATCGTCCACGAGGTGGGCGCGTTCCTCGTCCCGGCGCTCCGCCGCAACGAGCGGGAGCTGCTGCGGCGCATCGGGATCCCCGCGACCGTGCTGTTCGCGATCGGGACGGCGCTCGGCCTGTTCGTGCTCACGCCACTAACCTTCCGACTGCTCTTCCGCTACGTGGCCGCGATGGGCCTCGAACCCGTCATCGGGGTCCAGCAGTTCGTCACCTTCGCCCTGCTGTACTCGATCGCCTTCGGCGTGGTGTTCGAGCTCCCCGTGTTCGTCTACACCCTCACCCGGCTCGGCGTCGTGAAGGCGGCCGCCTGGCGAAAGCACTGGCGCATCGCGGTGATTGGGGCCCTGTTCTTCGGGATGATCATCACCCCGGACAACTCGGGCATCACGATGCTGATGATCGCCGTGCCGATGATCGGCCTCTACCTCGGGGGGGCCTACTTCGCCGGTCGCTGGGAGCGCCGATCGCCCAAGCCCCCATTCCTGGCGTGCGGGGGGTGAGCTAGGCTGGCGCTGTTCTCCGACGTCGACTGGGTGATCCTCCTCGGCGTGGCGGCGTTCTTCCTGTTCGGCCAGGGGAACGGCGCGGTGCTTCGGACGATCGGCCGATACTACGGCCGCGCCATGCGCCTCAAGCAGGACCTTCTGGCCGAGTTCACCCAGGCCGCGGAGCTCCCCACGGCCCCCGGAGGCAAGCCCCTATCGATCCGGCAGGCGCTTCTCGGGTTCGACGAGAGCGGTCGCCCCGTCTCCGGGATCCCGGCCGCAGTCTCGGCCCCGCCGGTGGCCCCGATCGCCCTGACGGCGGCGCTGGGATCCGGCCACGTCGGATCGCCCACCTGGTCGATGGCCGTCCCGACGCTCCCACCCGAACGGCTCGGAGGCCGATGAGCGCGTTCACGACCGACCAGCTCGTCACCATGGCCGAGCTGTTTTCGATCCTGATCGGGATCGCCATCACCTGGGCGGTGTTCTACGATAGCGAGAACGCCGAGCTTCCCGGCGAGGCGAAGATCCCCGATCCGTCAATCCCCGACGACATGATCTCCGACACGCGCGGGAGGACCCTGCGATGAACCTCGGTTGCCCCACGGGTTGCCCGTTCGTGCTGCCGCGGCCGGAGCTGTCGGCGGCCCCGGGGCTCGTCCGGCGGCTCGCCGCCCCCCCGGGCAGTGGCCAGGATTACGACGAGACGAAGCGCAACATGCTGAAGCTCCTCGTTCTCGCCGGGATCGGGGGAGCGGGCGGGGGCCTCGTCGGCGGCTCGATCCAGTACGCCCAGCCGCCCCTCGTGGGGATCTCGAACTTCCCCCGGGTCCAGCTCCTCGATCTGGACGGTACGGCGCTGACCGCCGCGAAAGTAACCCAGGAGTACTCGGTCAACACCAACGACGTGATCCTGTTCAACTACCCGCTACGGAACGAGCCGAACTTCCTGCTGAACGTCGGACCTCCGACGGGCGGGAGCGGGGGCGCGACGAACGTCCCCGGTGGGATCGGCCCGAAGAAGTCGATCGTCGCTTACAGTGCGATCTGCCAGCACCTGGGCTGCCCGGCGCCGGCGATCTCCTACTATCCGCCGGGGGCGTGCCCGCAGACGCCCGGGGGCCAGGCGTTCTACATCCACTGCACGTGCCACGGGTCGACGTACGACGTGACGAACGGCGCGTCGAACCTGACGGGACCGGCCGTGCTGCCCCTCCCGCAGGTCGTCCTGGAGTGGAACACGTCGGACGACACGATCTGGGCGACCGGAATGACCCCGAACAGTCCGCCGGTGAACGGACACTTCAGCACCCTCACCGGCGACTACTCGGTGGGGAATCAGAGCCAGCTGACCAAGCAGCAGCCGATCCACTCCTGCGACACCTTCCCGGCGTGAGGGATCGATGGCGTTCGAGCGTTGGTTCAACCGCACCCTCAACCGGGTCTGGGGGTTCATCGAGGACCGATCCGGGATGCCCAAGTGGGCGCTCCGTCCCCAGCCGGAGTTCACGTTCAAGCCGTCGTACTGGACGGGCGCGTTCGTCGTCAACGCGTTCCTCTACCAGGTGATCTCGGGGATCCTGCTGCTCCTCTACTATCAGCCGAGCGTGAACCCGACGTTCACGCCATGCGGCCAGCCGGCCGGGAGCCTCTCCGTCGCGCCGGCGGCGTGGTGCTCGACGTACTACATCATCCACTCCGTCCCGATGGGTTCGCTATTGCTCTCCACCCACCTCTACGGCGCGTACGCGATGATCTTCCTCGCGCTCGTCCACTTCTACCGCGGCTACTATCTGGGCGTCTACAAGGCGCCACGCGAGTTCAGCTGGATGGTCGGGACCCTGCTTCTCCTGACGACCCTCGGCATGGGATTCACTGGCTATCTCCTCCCGTACACCCAGCTCTCGTACAACGCGACCAGCGTCGGACTCGTGCTGGCGTTGCGTTTGCCGGGCGCGGGCACGCTTCTGGGGCCGTTCCTGCTCGGGGACTCGACGGGCCAGGGGCTCTTGTCGAGGATGTTCGCCGCCCATGTGCTGCTGCTTCCGATCGCCCTGGGCGCGCTGTTGTACGCCCACATCGCCCTGTTCGAGTCGCACGGGATCGCCCCGCCGGCGACCTCCGACCCGCTCCAGCGTCGGCGGTTCACGGAAGTGGAGGACCGGAAGGCGGTCCCGTTCATGCCCCACATTTTCTTCTACATCACCAAGTGGGCCCTGCTGTACATCGGGCTGCTGATCGGGATCGCGGCGCTGTGGCCGTGGGACCTCCCGACGTACGTCGGCAACCTCGCCGCCGCCGGGGTCGTCACGGAGCCGGATTGGTACTTCCTGTGGACCTTCAAGCTGGTCGATTTCGTCGGCGTGACCCCGGTGATCGCCATCGGGCTGTCGAACGTGATCATCCTCTACATGCTGCTGCTCCCGTTCCTCGACCGATCGAAGGCGACGCACCCGCGGGACCGGCCCGTGTTCCTGTTCATCGCGAACTCGATGGTCGGGTTCTTCCTGCTGATGACCGTCTGGGGCGGGCTGACCCCCGGGATCGCGATCGCCCCGATGATCGTCGCGGAGCGCCTGGTCCCGATCTTCGCGGTGAACGCCGTCGTCGTCTGGCTGTTCTACCGGCGCTATCAGGCGAGCTACCAGCGTCGCCTGGCGGCGTCCGGCCAATCGCTCCGACTCGATGGGGTCTACTCGAAGCCGTCGCCGGCCGCCGCCGCGGCGGGTCGACCGGAGGTCGCCTCCCGTGACTGACGGCGAGCGGGTCCGATACCGGACCGGGGCCCTCTGGGGGGTCCTGGGGGCATTCCTCATGGTCGGCACCGTCGCAGCGGCGTTCTTCGTCTACGGGGTCACCGATCTGCTCTCCACGGGCCGCGTCCTCCCCGACGTGCCGATCGCGATCGCCGGGGCCGCGGTGGCGACGCTGTTCATGCTCCTCATCACCGGGATCCTCTACCGGGTCGACCGGCTGCGGGGCGTCCCGCATCGGACGGTGAAGCTGTTTGACTGACGTCGTCGAGCTCGAATGGGCCCGGGCGCGCGATCAGACGCTCTTACTGTACTTCGCGACGGTGATCCTGCTGCTGATCGGGATCGTTGCCATGACCGCGTACGCGATCACCCTGGGACCGATCGTGGGCCCGGGGATCGAGAGCTCGTTCGGCTACGCGGTCTCGCTCCTCTTCCTGATGGGGGCGCTGCTGGCCCACATCATCGATCGGGCCTATCGGGTCTACCCGCTCGGCCGCAAGGTGCCGACGTCGCCCCCCGGCCCCGTCACCGACCAGGGGATTGCGACGTTCATCAAGGTCGTCGTCCTCGTCGGCGCCGGGGCCGGGATCGCGTACATACTAGGGAGCCTTATCGCGTGACGAGGAGGGGACGGCGTTGACCGACCTGACCCAGGCGTACGTCGAGATCGCGCTCATCGCCGCGTTCGGCGCGTTCTGCCTGGGGGTCCTGGGCTACCGAGGCGAGTGGTTCGTCCGGGCGGCCAAGACCTGGGTGTTCACGACCGACCACAAGCGGATCGGCCTGATGTACATCACGACGGCGTTCATCTTCTTCTTCATCGGCGGGATCTACGCGATCCTGATCCGCACCGACCTCGGGTTCGTCCAGGGGCTCGGGCTCGATCCGCAGACGACCCTGGGGATCACCCCGGACGTCTACTCGACCCTGTTCACGATGCACGGGGTCCTGATGATCTTCCTGTTCATCATGCCGGCGCTCGCCGGGTTCGGCAACTACCTCGTCCCGTCGATGATCGGCGCGAAGGAGATGGCCCTCCCGAAGATCAACGCGATCGCCTTCTGGATGATCCCGCCGGCGGGCCTCATCCTCCTGTTGTCGAACGCCTACGCCGGGTGGACCGGCTACGTCCCCCTCTCCACGGAGAACTTCGCCCCGAACCCCCACGGGGTCGACCTGTGGATCCTCGGGCTACACATCCTCTCGGCGTCGTCGATCCTCGGCGCGGTCAACTTCCTCGTCACGATCCTGAAGCACCGGGCGCCGGGCGTCCACTACTGGAACATGCCGCTGTTCGTTTGGGCGACCCTGATCAACTCCATCCTGCTCCTGTTCGCGCTCCCGTCGCTCTCGATCGCCCTCACCTTCGTCCTCTCCGACCGGAACTTCGGTACGCACATCCTCGCCGCGTCGAACGGAACGCCGCTCGGTGGGGCGCTCCTCTACCAGAACCTGTTCTGGTTCTTCGCGCACCCCGAGGTCTACATCATGGTCCTCCCCGCGTTCGGCATCATCTCCACGGTCATCCCGAAGCTCGCCCGCAAGGACATCTTCGGGTACGGGGCGATGGCGATCTCGCTCGGGGTCTTCGCCGTCCTATCCTTCGCGGTCTGGCAGCACCACATGTTCGTCACCGGCGAGTCGGTCGACATCCAGTTCGTCTTCATGCTCTCGACGATGGCGATCGCGGTCCCTTCGGCGATCAAGACGTTCAATTGGGTCGCGACGCTCTGGGGCGGAAAGATCTGGATGGCCGTCCCGATGTGGTTCTCGGTGGCGTTCATCACCGGGTTCGTCATCGGCGGGCTCTCCGGCCTGATGCTGGCGTCGGTCCCCGTCGACTACCTCTACCACGCGACGTACTTCGTCGTCGCCCACTTCCATTACATCCTGCTCGGAGGCACGCTGATGGCGCTGTTCGCCGGGATCTACTTCTACTACCCGATCTGGACGGGACGATGGTACAACCAGTCCCTCGGCCACATCCACTTCCTGCTGACCTACGCCGGCGTCAACATCCTGCTGTTCCCGATGTTCATCCTCGGGGCCGAGGGGATGCCGCGGCGCGTCTACACGTATCTTCCGACGCCGGACTTCCAGCTCTGGAACTTCGTCTCATCGATCGGCGCGATGGTGCTCGGGATCGGCCAGCTGTTCTTCGCGTTCAACATGATCTACAGCTACTTCGCCGGCCAGAAGGTCGTCGGCGATCCGTGGGGCGAGGCGGCCCCCAGCACGATGACCGGTCCGGCGACCCCGCGACCGAGCTCGACGCCCGTCGGTCACCCGGTGTCGGCGGGCTCGAAGGGATCGGCATGAGGGGGGCCGAGCGGTGACGCGGGGCCACGATCTCTTCCGGTACGCCGCCGTCGGGGCGTTCCTCCTCTGCTACCTCACGATCCTGCTCGGCGGCAACGTCATAGCGAGCGACTCCGGTCTCGCCTGCCCGGATTGGCCGACGTGCCATGGCTCGTTGTCCCCCCCGCTCTCCGGGGGCACCGGCATCGAGTGGAGCCACCGGCTCTCGGCGCTGGCGCTCTCCGTCGCCACCGGTTCCGTGCTCGCCCTCGGGGTCGTCTTCGAGCGGACGCGGCCGGTACTGCTGAGGATCTCCGTGGCCGCTTTCGCCACCGTGATCGGCCAGGCGGCGTTGGGGGGGCTCGTCGTCACCAGCGACCTCACCGTCGCCATCGTCCTGATGCATCTCGCCCTCGCCACGGTCCTCTTCGGGCTCCTCCTCGTCCTCGCGCTCGTCGCCAACCTGCGGGAGATCCCCCGTCGCTACCTCGAGTGGGCTCGGCACGCGGCCGAAGAGCAGGCTCCCGTACCCGGGGCTCGGGTGGGGGGATCCCGACCGATGCCCGACGTGCCGGTGGGCCAACGGCAGGGCGCGTCGCCTCCCGCCCCCGGCTGAACGTGGCCTCCGCCGCCGAACCGGGTTATGTACCCCTGACGGGTCGCAACGCCGTGTCCGATGGCCCCGACGCGACTCCCCCCGCGTCGGCGGGCTGGCGGGACTACGTCACGCTCGCCAAACCGGGGATCACGGCGCTCATCGTCCTCGTGGCGGTAGCCGGGTTCTTCCTCGCTTCGCCGACGGCGATCCAACCCGCGCGGCTCCTGATCCTTGTGGTCACGGGGGCGTCCGCGTCCGCCGGGGCGGCGATGTTGAACCACTACCTCGACCGCGACCTCGACGCGCGGATGCGGCGCACGAAGGCCCGGCCCCTTCCCTCGGCCCGGATCGATCCGAGCTCGCGGGTCGCCGTGCTCGGCCTCCTGTTCTCCGCCCTGGGCGTCGGCGGGGCCACGGTCCTGTTGAACCCGCTCTGTGGCTTCTCGATCTTGCTCGGCGGCCTCACCTACGTGGTCGTCTATACGTTCTGGCTCAAGCGGCGCTCTAGCTGGAACATCGTGATCGGCGGCTTCGCCGGCAGCGCCCCCGCCTTGGCCGGGGGCGCCGCCGCGGTCGGCACGTGGACCCCCGGGGTCCTGGCGCTCGCCCTCCTCGTGTTCCTATGGACGCCGCCGCACTTCTGGAGCCTGGCGCTCCTCCTCAAGGACGACTACCGGGCCGCGGGGCTCCCGATGCTGCCGAGGATGGACGACGTGGCCTTCTCCGGGCGCGTCGTCGTCGTCTCCGCGGCGCTCCTGCTCCCGGCGACGATCCTCCTCGTCTACCTCGACCCGGTGACGTGGCCCGTGCTCGTCGCCCTGCTGGCCCTCGGAGCCGGGTTCATCGTGGTGTCGGCACCGTTATGGCGGACCACCGAGCGGGCGGTCGCCCGCCGCGGGTTCATCTACTCCGGACCGTACCTTCTCGGGGTCGTGGCGGCCGTCGCCGCGAACTGGGCGCTCGTCGCCGTCGGAACCCGCGTCGGGCTTTGACCGCGCGTCCCCGGGGGCGCGGTCAAAGCCCGACGCGGGTTC
>JABCYU010000068.1 GCA_013290045.1 Methanobacteriota archaeon
CAACGTACGCCCTGGGTCGCGGCGACGAAGGGGGGTGGGTCGCCCCCATCGGGAACTTCGAGGCGCTCGACGTCCTCTCGGAGGCGTGCGCGACCGTTCGGGACCGCCTCCGCGTACCGGTCTATCCCGGTCTCGATCTGGCGGCGAGCGAGTTCTACAAGGACGGGAAGTACCACTACCGAGAGAAGAGCGTCGACGCCGAAGGCCAGGTCGCGCTCGTCGCCGAGCTCGTCGACCGCTACGAGCTGCGCTACGTCGAGGACCCGATCGACCAGGAGGATTTCGGATCGTTCGCCGCGCTGACACGGGCGGTGGGGGGAAAGACGCTGATCGTCGGCGACGACGTCTATACGACCCGGCTCTCCCGGGTCGAGCGGGGGGCCGAACTGAAATCGACCAACGCCGTCCTCATCAAGGTCAATCAGGTCGGGACCCTCACCGACACGCTGGCGACCGTCGACTTCGCCCGGGCCCATTGCCTCGAGACGATCAGCTCCCACCGCTCCGGCGACCTCCCCCAGGGCTGGCTGGCGCATCTCGCCGTGGGCGCGGGGTCGGCGGGGATCAAGTGCGGTCTGCTCGGCGGCGAGCGGGTGGCAAAGCTAAATGAGCTCCTGAGTGTCGCCGCCGCCACCGGAGCCGATTGAATGAGCCCAGACGACGTGATGGAGGAGGCCCTCGTCTCCCAGAGCGATGGCCAGGACATCCGTCCGGGCGAGCTCCTGGTCCCCGAGGACACATACCTGACGAGCGGGGTCCACATCGGGACCCAGCAGAAATCGGCCAGCATGCGCCGGTTCGTCTACAAGGTCCGGTTCGACGGCCTCCACGTCCTCGATATCCGCGAAACGGACCGGCGGATCCGGATCGCGGCGAAGTTCCTGGCGAGCTTCCCGCCCGAGAAGGTCCTCGCCGTCTCGCAACGCCAGTACGGCCAGAAGCCGGTCCGGGTCTTCGCGAAAGCGGTGGGCGCCGTCTCCTACTCCGAACGGTTCGTCCCCGGGTGCCTGACCAACCCCAATCTCGCCGAGTACTACGAGCCCAAGGTCCTCGTCGTCACCGACCCGGCCACCGACCAGCAGGCGCTGAGCGAGGCGGTGTCGATCGGGATTCCCGTCGTCGGGCTGTGCGATGTGAACAATGAGACGCGGAACGTCGATCTCGTGATCCCGGCCAACAACAAGGGGCGGGTCGCCCTCGCCACCGTCTATTGGCTCCTGTCGCGCGAGGTCCTCAAGGCGCGCGGCGGCCCGTCGGCCGAAGCGCCGTTCGCGCTCTCGATCGACGACTTCCAGGCGGCCCTGTAGGCCCCCGGAACATCGCCGTTCGGGCGGGACGCGGGCTTCCCTCGTCCGGCACCGTTAAATCGGCCCCTCGAGTCGTTGCCACGTGGGGCACTCTTCGAGCCGCCTCATCGATCAGCTCGTCGCCCACGGGGTGCCGGAGCGGGGGGCGCGGATCTACGTCGCGGCCTGCCGCGGAGGGGTGCAGAGCGCGAGCGAGCTCGCCCGGGCCGCCGGTCTCAACCGCGTGGAGGCGTACCGTTTCCTGCGCGAGCTGCAGGGCGACGGGCTGTTGCGGACCGTCGGGCGTCGGCCGATGCGGTTCGCCGCGCTTCCCCCCGGTGAGCTGTTGGACCGGTGGATCGACGGGGCCCACGACCACCTGAAGCGGCTCACGAGCGAGAAGGAACGGGTGCTCGCGGACCTGGAGTCGTCCCTGGCGGTCCCGGACGAGTCCGACCCGAGGAAGTTCGCGGTCCTCGAAGGGAGGGTCCCGACGCTCCGGTTCCTGATCAAGAAGATCGGCGCGGCGTCGAAGGAGATCCTGGTCTCGGTCTCCGGCTTCGCCCTCGCCCCGGCGATCGACGGGGGCGTGGACCGAGCGCTGCGCGAGGCGAAGAGCCGCGGGGTGAAGGTCCGCGTCGTGACCGACATCACGCCGGCGAACCTCACCGAGGCGAAACATTTCGACGCCTTCACCGAACTGCGCCACGCCCACGCTCCCGTCACCAACCGCGCCGTCGTGATCGACCGGACGGGAGCGCTGGTGTTCGTCTCCGGCGAGGAGGGGCTCGGCCCGACGGGCAACGAGCAGGTGGCGCTCTGGTCGACGGCGCCGCAGTTCGTGGGCCTGGCGAGGGATTACCACCTGCGCCTGTGGCGTCACGCCGAGCCTTCGGGCACCCGGTTCGTCCGGATCGATTCCCCCCCGACCGCCGTGCTCCCGGTCGTACGGGGTCGGGAGGCGGAGCCGTTCCAACGACTGCGGGAGATCACGACCCTGGGGATGCAGGTGACCGGGATCGAGGAGCTCCGCCTCGACCTGCCCGAGGTCATCGAGACGGTGGCCCGGCAGCTCGGCCGCCAGATCGCCGAGACCCTCGATGCCACGACCCCGGTCGAGGTGGGGAGGGAGCTCTCGCAGTACTACGCGAAGAACGCCCTCGGGCAGCTCCAGGTCGTCAAGGAGTCTCCGCTGGTGCTCAAGGTCACGCAGTGTTTTGCGTGCACCCGCCAATCGCCCGAGATCGGTCGCGTGATGTGTTCTCGCCTGCTCCGAACGGTCCTCGAGCGACGCCTCGGGGGCGACTGGTCGGTCTCGGAGCCCGATCCCCGGCGCCATGCGACCCGCGGATGCGTGTTCTCGGTCCTTCCCGGGTGAGGCGCACTATTCCGAACGGCTCAGGGTTCGCCGAGAGCCCGGGGAACCTCCCGATCGGGACTCGGACCACTTCCGAGCCGGAACTCTCCGGTCGCAGGGTGACCAATTCGCGATACTCTCGGGAACTTGGACCCCCACCGACCTCCCCGGCCGGGCGCTGACCGCGACCCGAGGTCGGCCGGGACGAACGGTTTCGGGGAATCCAGGGGTCGATTTCGGTGACCCGCGCCTTTCCGGGCGGCCTCCAGGCGCCGACTCACGTCCGCGGCGGCTTCTCCGTGCAGGAGACGTGGTCGGCCGGGACCTCCCGCTCGAAGATGGTAAGAATCTGGCCGATTGGACGGTGAGCGGGAGCTTATCATCCGGTAATCATTCCGCTGGACCTAGAGGTTCGCAGTGTTTCGGAGCCGATTGGTGAAGCCTCGACCATCGACCGCCCGCCGGTGGGGAACCTTGGGAGGTGGGACTTCGGCCTTCTTCGTGGTCCTTCTCTTGGCTGCCCCTGCCCTGGCGTCGCCTGCGCCTCTCCTCGTCCAGCATGCGAGGATCAGTCATTACGCGGGGCCGACCTCCCCCTACGGCGGGGGGGGCGTGACGCGTTGCGCGGGCCTGGCCGCGTTCGGAGCGGTGACGGGCAGCGCCGGGAGTTACAGCGCTTGGGTGTGCGACCGGGTCCGGGTCGCCGGCGCGGTGGGTTACGCGCGCGGGGTGGATCAGGTCATCACGATGACCGCTAGGGTGACCGGTATCTCGGGCACATACACGTACGCCGGCATCGGAAATCTCTCGCTGCCAACCGGGTGGGCCATGGCCCGCGCCTCGTGCGCGGGAACCGGCACGAACTCGACGGTGGGTGCCTCCTCCCGGGTGTACCTGTTCTACGCCGTGTGGCTCACGGATACCTACAACGGGTCCACGATCCACGTCACGTCCAACATCAATTACATCTGGGACAGTGGCTACCTCGCCTGTGGGAGTCCCGGGACCTCTTCTTGGGCGTCGCCGAAACTTTCTGGATCATTCAACACCAGCAACTTCATCGGGGGACCGTTCTCCTACGCGTTCGTCTCCAGCCACACCTACCAGTTTGAGTTCGTTCTCGGATGCACTGCGGAGGCGTCGATCTCTTCGTACTACGCCGGGACGACCGCCAAAGCGGTCTGTGACACCTCGAGAAGCACGTCTCCGGTCTTCGGGCTTCAGTCGATCTCCCTGTACTAACAAGCGGCCCGGCGGGCCGGACGATCCCCCCGGACGGGAGAAACGCTCGGTGAGTTCCGGCGGGACCGCGACCGTGCCCGGCTCTTGCCCTCCATCGGAGGGTCGGGGGGCAACGGTCATGACGATCGCCGGTCGGCTCATGGAAACCCGGGGCGCCCGACAGGAGCGCCTCGAGCGGGGGGGGGCTCCCATCTCGACATCGAACTCCGTTCCGGCCACCGTTTCCTCCGACGTCGAGGCGTCTCGATGCTTGGGTCGCGGACCCGGAACCCCTTCGCTGCCCCGCCGGACCGGCCGGACGGGTCCGCGCAGTCGTCCCAACCCCGTGCCGTGTGGCCGTGCTACATCACGTCACGGTGTATCGAGTGTTCAAACAACGGTAACATTTTTGGGAAGAACCTATTTATATGACCCGGTCGATGACCTTAAGCTCCCATGAAAGCGGCATCCTCAACCTCCTGGGCGTCGTCCTCGGCGAACGCCCCCAAGGCCTCCCCGAAGGCCGCCCCTGATCCCAAGTCGAAGTCGGACGACGTTCCGGACACGAGCATCTGTCCGAACTGCGGCTCGACCCATCTGACCCGTGACGACATCCGTGGTGAGATCGTTTGCGCGGACTGCGGATTGGTCGTCGACGCCTCGGCGCTGGTCTCCGACCGCGGACAGCGCGGAAGCAAGGAGGACACCGGTCGCGAAGCCCGTGGGTGGGGTCCGGTGATCTCGCCGTTGATGCCCGACAAGGGTCTGTTCAGCGAGATCGGTGTCCCCACACGGGATTTCCAGGGCAATTCGCTTTCCCGGAACACGTCGCTGAAGTTCTACCACCTTCGGAAGCTCAACCACCGCCTTCGGGCGGCCCGCACGCACCAGCGGAACCTCGTCGTCGCCCTCGGCGAGCTCAACCGACTCGCCGGAGTCCTCGGTCTCTCCCGGGAGGTCAAGGAGTCGGCGACCTACATCTACCGTCGGGCCCTCGAACACAAGGCGACGCGCGGCAAGAAGATCGTCGCGCTCGTGGCCGCGAGCGTCTACGCCGCCTGTCGGCAGTGCCATGTCCCGCGGACGATGAAGGAGATCATCGCGCACTCGAAGGCGACGAAGATCGAGGTCGGCCGGGCGTACACGCTGCTGGCACGCGAGCTCAAGCTCGGGCTCAAGCCCGTCGAGCCGCGGGATTACCTCGTCCGGTTCACGCAGGACCTCAATCTCTCCAAGGAGGTCCGGCACAAGGTGCTCGAGCTCCTCGAACAGGTCGAGCAGGTCTACTCGACGAGCGGCGTGCTCCCGAACGGGATCCTCGCGACCATCATCTACATCGCGTCGAACCTGATGGGGGAGCCCCGCAGCCAGGACCGGATCGCGGCGGTCGCGAACGTCACCCCCGTGACGATCCGCAACCACTACAAGGAGCTCCTCGACCTGCTCGGCCTGCCGAAGAACCTCACGAACCCCCAGGCGCGGGGAGCGCTCCCACCCCTCCCCCGTCCCGGGACCAAGTTCGAAGAAGGCGCGGTCGTCGCGGGCCACTAGGGGCGATCCTTCGGGGGCAGGGCCTCCCCACGTCCTCGGATGGCCCGCCGCGGCAAACGCGGATAAGCCCCCAATGGGTCGGTGACTCGTGGCGGCCGCCCAGCCTCTCAGCTACTCGTCGGTGCGGACGTACCTCGAGTGCCCGCTCCGCTGGAAGTTCCTGTACATCGACAAGATTCCCGAGGCACCCCGGGGGTACTTCTCCTTCGGCCGGACGATACACTCGGTCCTGGAGGAGATGCTCCGCCCGCTCGTCGAGCCGTCGGCGCGGACCACGGCCGTCGGGGTTTCCCAGCGGACGCTCGACGAATGGCGGGGGGGCCTCGGCGCGCCGCCTCCCGGCCGCTTGTGGAGCCCTGAGGAGATGCTCGAAACCTACCGGAAGCTTTGGGTTCCGGACGGATACCTCTCCCCGGAAGATGAGTCGCGATACAAGCGGCTCGGCGAGGAGATGCTCCTCGGCTTCCATGCGACGCTCGGGGTCCACCCACCGCGTCCGGTGGCGATCGAGGCCCATCTCGAGGCCCGATGGGACGGGATCCCGGTCCACGGCTACATCGACCGCATCGACCGGACGACCAACGGCGGCCTGGAGGTCCTCGATTACAAGACGAGCCGGGAACTGAGCCGGGAGGACGCCGTCGAGTCGGACCAGCTCGCCCTCTACCAGGTCCTGGTCGAGAAGAACTTCTCGGACCCGGTGGAACGACTGACCCTCTACCACCTTCGGTCCCTCACCCCGCTACGCACCCCAGCCCGCCCGAAGGCGGCGTTGGATAGCCTTCACGAACGGGTCGGGATCGTCTCCGACGGGATCCGGTCCGCGGCGTACGAGCCGACGCCCGGGCGGCAATGCGGCCGATGCGAGTTCCGGGGCCGTTGTCCCGAGTTCCGCGAGGTCCCGGAGAACGAGAGGCGGAAGATGTCCGAGCTCGTGGACCGCTTCCGCGAATTGCGGGCGCGGGAGGGAGAACTCGAGCGCGAGCTCAAGGCGACCGCCGAAGCGCTCCACAACGAGGCGGAACGATTGGGTGTCCACCGGGTCCCCGGGAGCCAAGGCGTCGCCCTCCGGCGGCGACAGGAGACGTGGACGTTTCCCGCCGAGGTCGTCGGACCGCTCCTCGAGGCCCACGGGCTGCCGCCCGCGAGCGTCGGGGTCGATAGCGCGTCCCTGCGACGCCTGATCCGGGACCCGAAGATCGATGGCGAGCTCCGGCGCCGGGTGGCCGAGGCCGGTGGGCGCCGCTTGCAGTGGTATTGGGAACTCGAAGACGCGTGAAGCGGAGCGCGCCGTGCGCGACGCGCCGCCCGTCTCCCCGGGCGTTCGCAAAGGCTATTTCGGGCACCCGGTAGGCGCCCGTATGGGGATTGAACTCGCCACCCCCGCCCGGATCGCCCCGCTGATCGAGCGGCCGCCGACCATCGCCACGCTCTGCTCCCATTCTTCCCTCCAGATCTTCCACGGCGCCCGCGTCGAGGGACTGCCGTCGCTCGGGATCTCGGTGGGGCCTCCCCAGCGTTTCTACGACGCCTTTCCCCTCGGCCGCCCAGACCGCTTCCTGACCGTGCCGAAAGTGAAGGAGATCGGCCGGCACGCCGCCCAGCTCCGGGAGGAGGGCGCCATCCTCGTGCCCCACGGGTCGTTCGTTGAGTACCTCGGACCCGAGGCGTTCATGGAGCTGGATGTCCCGGTCTTCGGCAATCGCGCGGTGATTGGGTGGGAGTCCGATCGGGAGAAGGAGCGCGTCTGGCTCGAGTCGGCTGGCGTTCAGATGCCGAAGCGCTACGTCGACCCATCGGAGGTCGACGGGCCGGTGATCGTGAAGTACTACGGCGCGAAGGGCGGCAAAGGGTTCTTCCTCGCCAAGAACCGGCAGGCGCTCGACGATTTCCACTCGACGGATCCCCACGTGATCCAGGAATACGTCCTCGGAACGCGTTACTACGTTCACTTCTTCTATTCGCCGCTCTCCGATCGTGGCTACCGGGTGGGCCACGGCTCCCTGGAGCTCCTGGGGATGGACCGCCGGGACGAGGCGAACATCGACGAGCTGTACAAGCTCGGGAGCCAGGAGGAGCTCCTGAAGGCGGGGATCCGACCGACGTTCGTGGTCACGGGGAACGTTCCGGTCGTGCTCCGCGAATCGCTCCTCCCGAAGATCTTCGACGTGGGGGCCCGGATCATCGAACGCTCCATCGAGCTGTTCGGCGGGATGGTCGGACCGTTCTGCGTCGAAGGGATCATGACCGAGGAGCTCGAGTTCAAGGTGTTCGAGATCTCGACGCGGATCGTCGCGGGAACGAACCTGTTCATCTCTGGGTCGAGCTACTCGGACCTCGTGGCCCCGGACCTCTCGATGGGCCGGCGCATCGCGCTCGAGATCAAGCGGGCGCGGGCCGAGGGGCGGCTCCGCGAGGTCGTGAGCTAGTCTAGGGGGACCGGCTCGTTAAGAGCGGCGCGGCGCGTTGGGCTCCCGCTTGGAGCCCGCCGTCGTCGCCCGAGACCTCACCAAGGTCTATCCGACCTCGACGACGGGCGCCCGCGCCCTCTCCGGCGTGAGCCTTTCGATCCCCGCCGGCCAGGTCTACGGCCTCATCGGGCGGAACGGCGCCGGCAAGACCACGTTCGTCCGGATCGGGGCGACGCAACTGATGCCGACCTCCGGGTCGATGACCGTTCTGGGCGACGACGTCGTGAAGGACGCCGGGCGGGTCCGGCAGCGGATCGCCTGCGTCCCGCAGGAGTCCCGGCCGTTGTACTTCCTCAACGTCGACCAGCTGATCTACCTCTACCTGAAGCTCCGCGGAATGGACCGCGCCGAGGCCCGCCGGCGCACCGACGCCGTCCTCGAGGAGCTCGGCCTCTCCGCCGTCGGCAAGCAGCTCGTCAACCAGCTCTCCGGCGGGATGCGCCGCCGCGCCATGGTCGCCATGGTGCTGGCGTCGGACGCCGAGGTGTTGTACCTCGACGAGCCGACCACGGGCCTCGATCCGCTCGCGCGCCGAGAAGTCTGGGGGGCGATCCGCCGCGCGAGCCAGGAACATCGGACGGTGTTGCTCACGACCCATTACCTCGACGAGGCGGACGCCCTCTCCGCCCGCCTCGCGCTGCTCGAAGGAGGTCAGGTCCGACTCGAGGGGACGCCCCACGACCTCCGGGCCCGGGTCCGCCATCCGTACCGGGTGACGGTCGAAGGGGTGCTCGGGCTGTCGGAGCTGCAGTCGTACGGCGAGGTGAGCGAGGTCTCCGGCGGCCACCTGGTCTTCGCGCGGGAGAGCTCCGCCCGCGACCTCGCGATCTACGCCCTCGGGAAGGGGGCGCGCGTCTCCATGGGTCCCGTCAGCCTCGAGGACATCTTCCTGCAGGTCGTCGGTCGCTCGATCGAGGAGGACGGAGAAGGGGTGGCGACGGAGAGTTGACCGCGCCCCGGAACCGCCTGAGGACCCTGTTCACCCTCGCCTACATCAACGGGATCATCCCGATCCAGACCCAGCCGCTCTACCTCGTGAACGTCATCGCGTCCCCGTTCTCCTTCCTGTTCTTCATCTCCATCGCGTCGAGCGGCAAACTCATCGTCTACGGCGTCGCGGGGGGCATGCTCCTCACGGTCATGTCGATCGGCACGTCGCTGCAGAGGACATGTCGCACTACCGCACGGACCTCAAGCTGCAGGACCTCCTCGTCGCGTCGCCCGTCGAAGCCCCGGTCTACGTGGCGGGCCTCGCCCTCTCCGAGCTGATGTACTCGCTCCCCGCCATGGGCCTGTTCGTCGTCCTGCTCGCGCTGTACACGTCGGTCTCCCTCGGGGGGGCGCTGACGATCGGCCTCGTGCTCCTTCTGGTCTGGGCGTTCGCCTCGGCGCTCGGCTTCACGCTCGCGACGTACTTCCAGGACGTTCGGGAGACGTTCGCGATCTCCCCGCTGATCTCGATCGGGCTCACGGTGCTGCCGCCGGTCTACTATCCGATCACCTACCTGCCGGGGTGGATCCAGCCGTTCGCGTATCTCTCGCCAACGACGTACGCCGCCGACCTGCTCCATAGCGCCGTCGGCCTCGGCAACCTGAGCCTGACGGCCGCCGCGACGGATTGGGGCGTGCTCATCGCGTTCACCATCGGTCTTCTGCTCCTCGCTTCGATCAAGGCGCGCTGGCGCGAGCCGTGAGCCGTCGGACGGCTCGAACGCGCGCGCGACGCGCCCGTACGCGCGCGCGTTCAGTCCGGGCGGCCAAGGGGTTATGTAGCCGAACCGTGCTCGCGCGCCTCGCATGCTGAGTTTTGCGGACCAGCGTAGCTTTTCTTCTGCCGAGGACCGATTCCAGCATTGTGCGTTCTGCGGACGGGATCTCGTGATCCTGCCGAACGACCGGCGCGGCGGGGCATGCTTCGACTGCCTCTCGCTGCTCGGACCGGACCCGGCGCCGTGCCCAGAGTGTGGCTACGAGATCCCGGGGCCCCGTCGCGCGGTCGGTTGCGGCCGATGCGGATGGTCGCCCGCCCGCGAATAGCGCGTTGAACTTCCGCGCGCCCGCCAACCTTATCCGACTCTCCTCGTCCCACCGACCGGGCGTGCCGAGGTGGCTCAGTCCGGTACGGCGCGAGTCTGGAAAGCTCGTGGCGGAATACGCCTCGGGAGTTCAAATGCCGCGGACGGCCCGACCGCCCCGGCGGAGATTCTCCCCCTCGGCGCTCCCCCGCGCCCTGGATCCGGTCGATGAGCGTCCACCCCCGTCAGGTCACGCCGTCGCTCCTCCAGGTCAATTCCGTGCTCGCCCGCCTCACGGGTAGCGAGGCGGCGATCGAGGTCTGCCGTTTCCTTCGGGGGGAGTTCCCGCAGTACCGTTGGATCGGCGTCTATCGGATCGACGGCGGGTCGTTCCGGCTGGAGGGGAGCGACGGGGCGACGATCGATCCCGCTCCCGACGGGCCGATCGACGGGACGACGCTCGGTCGCGCGGCGGAAACGGGGCAGCCCGTCCTCTTGTCCGATCTGGCCACCGATGGGGCCGAGCCCGGGCGGGTCGCGGGGGTCCGGTCGCGGGTCACCGTGCCGATCCGCGTCGGTCCCGGCGTCGCCGGAGCGATCGTCGCCGAGAGCTCTTCGTTCGCTCCGCTCGACGCGTCGGACGCCCGCTTCCTCGAGCAGGTCGCCGGGAAGCTGGCCCCCAGGCTCGCGTCCGGGTAGCGGCGCGGCCAAGCCGCCCCTCCATCGTCCTCAGCGCATCACTGATCGCCGCCTCCCGGTCGAACGGTGGGAACGTTCCCGGGGAGATCGGGAGATCGCGAAGCGCCCGGGTGATCCCGGCGAGGGCCCGCCCGAGCTCGTCGATGATCGGGAGGTCGGCCACCTGGGCCGTCCGGGAGAGCGGGTTGAGGTCGATCGCGATCACGCGGGTCCCGCGCGCCCGCAACGCCTCGGCTCGATCGCCGTCCTCGAGCGGGATCAGGCAGACGTCGGCGATCGCGATCCCGCGGGCGTCGACGGAGGCGCGGTCCGACGGGAGACCCGCAATCCGGGCGTTCGGTCTGACGCCCAGAACGTTGGGCACCCCGGCGGCGCGCAATTGTCGGGCGATCCCCGCGGCGCGGCCCGGGGTCCGGTGGAACAGGTTGACCTCCACCCGGAGCTTCGGCAGGGCCCGGACCAGGTCGGCGATGGCCGGGGCCGCCAAGGCGGCGACGTTGCCGTTGACGCTCACGACCGGGTGTCGGGCCCGGGCGAGCCACACCGCGGCGGCCCGTTCGGCGCGGGCGGCCGACGGCGTCGATCGCTCGCCCAGGAAGTAGTCGAACGCCTCTCCACGGCCGTGCGCGATGAGCCCTTCGGGGACGACGATCCCGGAACGGGCCGCATCGGCGAGCGCCCGCCGGACAAGGAGGCTGCGATAGCGCGGGTGGCTGGAGGAGATCTCGGTCATCGCCGCGGCGGGCTCACGCGCCGCCCGCGGTCTCCGGGGCCTTGTCGTGGCCGTCCGACGCCGGTGCGCCCGACCCGTTCACGACGACCCCGGACTGCGACTCGAGGTGCGCGACGCGCGCCTCGAGCGGGGCAAGCCCCTCTTCGATCGTCTTCTGCACGACGAGCTTCAGGCTCTCCTCGAGGGCGATCAGGTCGCGACCGAGGTCGGTGATGCGACGGGCGTTCTCGTTCAGGAGCAGCCGGGTCTGGGTCGCGACGCGGTACGTGTCGGCGACATCCTTCAGCACCTGACGGGAGCCTTGGGCGAACGTCTCGATCGAGTCGCCCACCGGTTTCCACTTGGTGTCGAGGTCGTCGCCCAGCTGCTTTCCGAGAGAGGAGGAGAGCTTGCCGAGCCCCAGGTCGAGGCGCTGGTCGATCCGTTCTCCGACCCCGGCGTCGACCTGGTCGAACCGGCTGCGCACTTCGGTCCCGAGGTTCCCGCCGGATTCTTCGAGCCGGGCCAACCGGTCGTCGAGCGCCTGCATCCGCGCCGTGAGGTTCGAGTAGGCGCTTCCGATCAGGTTGTCGATCCGCGCCTGGCTCGACTCCTGGGCCCGCAGCATCAGGTGGAGGACCCAGTGCTCGCGGCCCTTCGTCTCCGCGAGCGGACCCTTGTCGACCCGGTCGCGGGCCTCCCGGCTATCGATGAGCTGTTGGAGCTCCTTGAGTACCTCGACTCGGAGCGATTGCGGGGTGGAGCCCGGAGGGGGCCGGCCACTCATCGTACTCCGATGGAAGACCACGGCCTAAATACGTTGTGTGACGCCGTGCTTTGGGATTTTATTCAATTCCCTGCATCGTTCACCGTTCATCGACCGGCTCGAGTCTATCCGTCGGCCCTCGCCTCTTCCCCAGCGTGCCCTCCATTATTCGCGCTCTCCCCTTCGCCCTGGTCGGTCCCCTTCCCCCCGCCCTCCTCTCCACCCTTCAGGACTACCGACGCTTGGTCAACGAGGTCGTTCGAGAGGCCCTCTCCACCGGGAAGACCTCCCGAGGCTCGATG
>JABCYU010000069.1 GCA_013290045.1 Methanobacteriota archaeon
CGGGCTGGTCGGCGCCTTCTGGGCCGGGCCGAACCTCGCCGTCGCGGTCC
This sequence comes from Methanobacteriota archaeon, assembly GCA_013290045.1. Lineage (GTDB taxonomy): Archaea > Thermoplasmatota > Thermoplasmata > Lutacidiplasmatales > UBA184 > Lutacidiplasma. Next base: position 51 of record JABCYU010000069.1, read on the forward strand.
CGGCGGGGGGCGTGGCGGCGTTGGCGGCCGGCGCTTACGTCGGTCTGCTGATGGCCGAGCGGGTGCGGTTCGCCCGCGCGCCGGTCGTGCCCCCGATCGGCGACCCGGTCGTCGGGCTGCGGGAGGCGTTCCGCTCCGGGTCGATCGGCCGTCAGAAGCTCATCCAGATGATTGCCACGTTGGAACGGAGCCTCCGAGAGCGAGAGCTGGCCCCCGTGACCCCCGAGGAAGAACAGACCCTGCTCACGGGGTCGCGTTCGGCGTTCCACGCCTGGGCCGACCGGCGCCTCTCCCGGTTGGAGCGTGAGACGTGAGCTCGGCAACCCCCCCGACGGTCCGTCGCCGGCTCTGGCGCCCGCTCGCCTTCTTGCTGTACGGCGCGGGCGCGATCCTCGTCGTCGCCGCGTTCTGGGCCCGTTCGCCCGTGCCGCTGTTCGCGGCGCTCCCGCTCCTGCTCGCGCCGGTCAGCGGCCTCGTCATGGCTCCGGGGGAGGCGCTGCGCGCCCGGCTCACCTGGGCGGCCGACGGAGCGGGAGCCGAAGTGGTGCTGCGGGGAACGATCGAGGTCGAGGGCGCGATCGATGCACGCCGCGTGGAGGTGCGGTTCTACACGATCGAGCCGCTGGTCGAGGTGGCGCCCCCCGAGCTCGAGGTGCGCGATACCGAGATCCGATTCGTTGCACGATACCGAGCCCCCTACCCCTGCCTGCTGATCGTCCCCCGCCCCGACGTCCTGTGGGTCGATCCGTTGGCCCTTCTCGAGATCCCGGTTTCGCTCTCCGGGGACGCTCTCCGGGTCGAACGATTTCCCCCCGAGGTGACGAACGTCGGCCGAAGCCGTCTCGAACGCACGACGAGCGCCCCCGGCGAGATCCGATCGCGGGCGATCGGGTCGGCGGGGGAGTTCTTCGCGGTCCGCACGGCGGCGCCGTCGGACACCTACCGGCAGATCAACTGGTGGGCCACCGCCCGATCGGGGCGATTGCTCGCCAACGACTACCACCTGGAACGGACCGGCGACCTCGTCATCCTCCTCGACCTCCGGCCGACCTCCCTGGGGCCCGAAAAGGACCGCCAGCTCCTGGCCGTCTCCCGCGCCGCGGCGCTGGGGATCGCCTCGGGGTTCCTGGCGCAGAAGGCCCGGGTCGGCCTCGGCCTCTACGAGGAGTTCCTCACCGCCGTTCCGCTCGGCTCGGGTCGGGTCCAGCAGTACCGGCTCCAGGTCGCGCTGCAGCGGGCCGAGATCGCCGTCACGCCGGGTCCGGCCGAGCGCCTCGGGGTCTCCATGCGCCGCTACTTTCCCCCCGGGGTGACGACGCTCCTCATCTCGTCGCTCGCCGACGAGGAGGGTCTCCTCGTCCTCCCGCATCTGCGCCGCCGAGGGTTTCCCGCTTTCGTCCTCTCCCCGTCGCCGCTCCCCCTCTTCCCGCCGAGCCCGACGGACGATCACGGGGAGGCGGCGCTCGCGACCCGGCTCTTGCGGCTCGTGCGCCGAGCGCGGGTCGGCGAAGGTTGGCGGGAGGCGTCCGTCATCGAGTGGGAGGATTACTGGTCGCTCGCCCCCCTCGTCGACTTCCTCGCCCGTCCGGTGCTCCGGAGGAATCGGTGAACGCCGTCACCGTCTCGGCCGGTAGGGCGCCGCGGGGCCGGGACCGGGCGGCCGGGTCGGCCGGGATCTGGATCCTCGGGGTCGCCTTGGGGGCGCTGAACCGGGCGAGCCCGCTCCTCGGAGCGACCACCGTCGGGATCCTCCTGGGGGTGGCGGTCTTCCTCGCCTACCGGCCCCGGGGCATCTCGAAGGCGTTCTCCTGGGGGCTCGCGGGCCTAGCCCTCGTGATCGCCGCCGTCGCGGCCCAGGTGAGTCCGCTCTCCGGTCTCCTCGCGGGGGCGGCGGGCGTGGCCTTCCTGTTCTGGGCGACGACGGTCGCCCCGGAACGCTCCGGCGCCCCCGGGGCGGCCGCCGGGCTGGCGCTCCCGGCGGTGGCGACGGCGGTGGCGCTCGCCAGCGGGCTGCTGTTGCCCGCCGCGAGCGAGCAGATCGGGGCCGCCGCCCTGCTCGCCATCGGGGTGTTCCTCTACCTCGCCTTCCTCCTCACCCGGGCCGAGCCGGTCTCCCCGCCGGAGGCGTCAGCGCTTTGAGGCGACCCACCCATCCGTCCCCGACGGGGCCGCCTGGTCCCGTCCGAGCACCGACGAAGGGTCCCTCTTGACCGCACACGGACGGGTCGTCCGTTGGGATGACGTGAGGACAACCCCGGTGCCCGACAGCCCCGGCCGGGGTCAGGACGCCGAGAGGGCCGCGCGGCCACCTGGGAAGCGCAACCGTTACGGCCGGGGGATATCCGGGTTCCCCGAGGGCCCCGCGGGTCCGGTACTTATACCGGTCCGGGCTGGACGGCCTCCAGAGGGATCCGATTGAACGGCGCCGAGGCCCGCGCCCTGCTCGGGCAGGTACGGGAGGCGGTCCACGCGGCCGTGGTCGGCCGCGACGCCGCCCTCGACCAGGTCACGGTCGGGCTCGTCGCGGACGGCCACCTGCTGCTCGAGGACCTCCCCGGTCTCGGGAAGACCCTGATGGCGCGCTCGTTCGCGGCGGCGCTCGGTCTGACGTTCCACCGGTTGCAGTTCACTGCGGACCTCCTCCCCCACGACATCACGGGCGGGGAGATGTACGATGCGAAGAACGGCGAGTTCACCTTCCGACCGGGACCGTTGTTCACGCACCTCCTGCTCGCCGACGAGATCAACCGCGCCCCCCCGAAGGTCCAGTCTGCCCTGCTCGAGGCGATGCAGGAGTTCCAGGTGACGAGCGAGCGGGGCACGTACCCGCTCGAGCGTCCGTTCCTCGTGCTGGCGACGCAGAACCCGCTCGAGCTCGAGGGGACGTACCCGCTGCCGGAGGCCCAGGTCGACCGGTTCCTGATGCGCTTGTCCGTCGGATACCCGACGCGCGACGAGGAGCGCACGATCCTGGCGCGACGGCGGCTCCGGAAACAGGACGAGGTGACGATCCCGGCGGTCCTCGATCTGGAGCAGTTCCGGGGGATCCAGCGGGCGGCCGAGGAGGTGGAGGTCGACCCCGCCCTCGAGGCGTATGCCGTCGATGTCGTCGCGGCGACGCGCAACGATCCGCGGGTCGACGTGGGGGCGTCTCCCCGGGGCTCCCTGGCGTTGCTGAAGCTGTCGAGGGCCCGCGCCCTCGTCGAGGGCCGGGACTACGTCGTCCCGGACGACATGCGCTCGCTCGGGATACCGGCGCTCGCCCATCGCGTCCTCGTCAAACCCGAGCCCTGGATCCGCGGCGTCCGCGGGGCGCAGATCGTCCAGCAGGCGCTCGACCGGGTCCCCGTGCCCAAGGTCCCCTGAGGCGAAGCGGCGGCGCGCCGGCCTTCCCCGTCCCCTGCGACGCCTCCGGCCGGGGCAAGCGTTTTCAAGCCGGCTCCGGTCCTCGCGACGTGCCCGACGCGCTGCCGCTCGTCGTCGTCGCGGACCCGATCGACGCCTCGGCGGTGACGCGCCTCTCGGCGGGCCCGTGCCGCGTCGTCGATGCCACGGCGGGGGCCGACGCGCTGAACCCGGCGCTCCCCGACGCCTGGGCGCTGATCGTCCGCAGCCGCACGAAGGTGACCGGCGAGATGCTCGGCCGCGCCCCCCGGCTGACCCTCGTGGCCCGCGCCGGCGTCGGCGTCGACAACGTCGATCTGAAGGCGGCGACCGCCCGAGGGGTCCGGGTCGTGAACGCGCCGACGGCCGCGACGGCGAGCGTGGCGGAGCTGACGATCGCCTTCTATCTCATGCTCGTTCGCGACCTCGCTCCCCAGGTCCAAGCGACGAAATCCGGCGAGTGGGTCCGCGGCCAGAACCGCGGCGAGCTCGCCGGACGGAGCGTCGGGTTCGTCGGCTACGGCCGGATCGCCCGCGAGGTCGCCCGGCGCCTGCGCCCGTTCGGCGTCACGAGGCTCGCCTACGACCCGTTCGTCCCGACGTCGACCGACGGGACCCGGATGTGCCCGTTGGACGAGCTCCTGGCCAGTAGCGATATCGTCAGCCTGCACGCCGCCGCGACGCCGGAGAACCACCATCTGCTGGGAGCCGACCGGATCGCCCGGATGAAGCGGGGCGCCTTCGTCGTCAACGTCGCCCGGGGCTCGCTGATCGACGAGGCGGCCCTGGAGGCGGCGCTCGTCAGCGGCCAGGTGGGAGGGGCCGCGCTCGATGTCTTCGAGGTCGAGCCGCCGAAGCGCCCGGCGCTCCTGAACCATCCGCGCGTCGTCGCGACCCCGCACATCGGCGCGTCCACCCACGAGGCGCAGGCGCGGGCCGGCGCCCAGGTCGTCGACGAGGTCCTCCGGGCGCTCTCCGGAGAGCCCCTCCTTTCGCTGGTCAACCCGGAAGTTGGAGGAAAACCCGCATGACGTTCGACCCCGAGACCGCGACGTTCCTGATCGCCGGACCCGTTCGGATCCATCCCCGCGTGCTGCGGGCGATGAGCATGTCGTCGCTCAACCACCGCGGCGACTACTTCCACGGCGTCGTCGCCGAGATCCGCGAGATGCTCCCGGTGATGTTCGGGGCGAAGGGGACCCAGGTGGTCCTCACGGGCAGCGGGAGCTCCGGGCTCGAGGCCGTCTATTCGTCGCTGGTCCGAAGGGGGGAGCGGACCCTCGTCCTCACGAACGGCAACTTCGGGGAGCGCTCCGATAAGATCGTCCGAAAGTACGGGGACCCGGTGACCACACTCACCGCGCCTTGGGGCCAGCACATCCCCGTCGAAGCGGCGAAGGCGGAGCTCGAGAAAGGCGACGTCCGGGCCGTCTGCGTCGTCCACAACGAGACGAGCGTGGGCCTCCAGAACGACCTCGCCCAGCTGGCGCCGGCGGTCCGCAGGTCCGGGGCGCTGTTCCTGGTCGACGGCATCTCGGCCGTCGCCGGGATCTCCTGCCCGATCGAGAGCTGGGGGATCGACGCCCTCGTCGCGGGCAGCCAGAAGGGCCTCGCCGCGCCGGCCGGGCTCGCCATGGTCCACCTCTCGGAGCGGGCGGTGAAGGAGCTCAGGCCCGGCACGTTCTACTTGGATCTCGTCGAGCACGCCAAGGCGCTCGAGAAGAACGACACGCCCTGGACGCCGGCGGTCCCCCTGTTCCTTGCCCTCCGAGAGGCGCTGCTCCTCCTGAAGGAGGAGGGCCTCGAGACCCGTCTCGCGCGCACCCACCAGCTCGCCCAGGCGACGCGATCGGCGGTCGCGGCGACGGGGATGAGCCTGTTCCCCGACCCGAAGTTCGCCTCCGACACCGTGACCGCGATCCGCAACCCCGACGGAATGGACGATGCGCAGCTCCGCAAGGCGCTGCTCGACCAGTACAACGTCGCGGTCCAGGGAGGCCAGGGGTCGCTGAAAGGCAAGATCTTCCGGATCGGCCACATGGGGATCGCCGGCTGGCCGGACCTCCTCGCGGCGTTCGCGGCGCTCGACCGGATCCTCGCGAAGGCCGGGCGGCTGGCGCATCCGGGCGCCGGCGTCACCGCCATCGAAGCTGCGATGCCATAGGCCGACCTCCCCGACGGTCCCGCCGGTCTAGATATCGAGGATCACCCGGGCCCGGGGAGGATCGAGGCGGATCTCGAGCCGGTGGAGGGTCACCGCCTTCACCTCGACGTGGCGCGCGTGGCGGGCCGCGTCGAACGGCTCCCCGCGGACGACCGCCTCCAGCGAGGTCGGGGGGGACCCACGGAGTCGGACCCGGAGGTCCCGGACGAGGAATCCCTCGGTGTCGTGAAGGACGACGAGCTCGCTGAGGAATCCGACCACGAGGGATGGGAGGTCCCCGCCGGACGCCCGGACCGTCCGTTCTTCGGTCGGCCGAACGGCGCGCCGGTCGGTCATCAGCGCGAACAACGCGAGGGCGAGGGCCTCGAACAGGGCCTCGGGGCTCCGGGCGGAGCCGAAGATGCCCACGTCCGCGGTCGTCGGGAAGCTGCCGTACCGGCGGCCGTTACGGTCCGTTCCCACCGCCGGCGCTCCTCCCGGGCCCCGGTGCGCAAAGAAATGAGCAGGCTTAAGCGAGCGATGCCCTCCCTTACGGACATGCGTGGCTCGCTCGTCGTCCCCACCCTGAACGAGGCCGCCTCCATCGGGCACGTCCTCGATTCGTTCCGCGCCACGACGGAAGAGGCGAACCGGACCCTCTTCGCGCGGGACCCGATCGACTGGGAGATGATCGTCGTCGACGGGGCGTCGACCGACGGCACGAGCGAGATCGCCCGGAAGGCCGGGGCGCGGGTCGTCGTCGAACGCCGAAAGGGGTACGGGCGGGCCTACCTGACCGGGTTCGGCGAGGCGAACGGCGAGGTCATCGCCACGCTGGACGGCGACGCCACTTACCCCGTGGAGGACGTCCCGAAGCTGGTGCGGATGCTGCTCGACGAACCGCTCGATTTCATCACGTGCAACCGGCTCGCCTACCTCGACCGGAAGGCGATGACGACGGAGCACCGGATCGGCAACTGGGTCCTCAACCGGTTCGTGCAGATCGCCTACGCGTCCTACCTGAAGGATGCCCCGGGCCGGACGATCCGGGACAGCCAGAGCGGCATGTGGGTGTTCCGGCGCACCGTCCTCGACAAGGTCGCCCTGACCCAGGAGGGGATGCCGTTCAGCGAGGAGTTCAAGATCGAGGTGCTCGCCCACGAGCTTCGGATGCGGGAGGTCCCGATCCGGTACGCCGAGCGTTGGGGGGCTCCGAAGCTCTCGAGCTGGCGGGACGGGCGTCGCAACCTGTCGTTCCTCGTCCGCAAGCGCCTCGCCATGGCCCGGGAAAAGCAGGTGAGACACCTCGTGAGCCTCGGCCGGCACTCCGAACCGTCCCCGCGATAGCGGGGCCCGACGGCCCGACCCTACTGGGTCTTCCCCGCCCGCTCCTTCGATTTGGGGCGGAGGCCGTGGTAGCCGCATTTCCGGCATTGAACCGCCTTCGGCGGGTTCCGCGCCGAGCAGTTCATGCAGATCTTCTTGAGAAGGAGCCGGTTGACGGCCTCGGGGAACGGCATGGGTGGCCCGCGCCACTTCCCTTTCCGTATAAAGCCTCGCGGGCTTCGGCGGGCTCCCCCGAGGGCGCTATGCCGCCCCGGCGCATCGTCGGCCGATGGTGACGGACGAGGAGGGTTCCGCCGCCGTCGCCCGGGCCCGCGAAGCGCTCGCCCACCATCTCGCCAACGGCACCTCCCCCGAGTCCGACGACCCTAAGGAGGACGGCCCCCGGCCGCCGGTGTTCCGGGAGCGGCGCGGCGTGTTCGTCACCCTCAAGCGCTGGCCCAGGGGCGAACTTCGGGGTTGCATCGGGTTCCCGCTCCCGGTCCTCCCGCTCGGGACGGCGATCGCCCGCGCCGCCTTCGCCGCGGCGACGGAGGACCCCCGCTTCCGTACGGTCCGCCTGGAGGAGCTCGATCACCTGACGGTCGAAGTGTCGATCCTGACCCGACCGGAGCCGATCGAGGGCGGGCGCCGCTCCGATCGCCTCGCCGCGGTCCGGGTCGGTCGGGACGGCCTCATCGTCGAGGGGCGGGGGACGAGCGGACTGTTGCTCCCCCAGGTCGCCGCCGAGTACGACTGGGACGCCGAGACGTTCCTCCGGGAGACCTGCCGGAAGGCCGGGCTTCCGCCGAACGCGTGGGAGGACCCCGAGGTCGACGTGCTCCGCTTCGAGGCCGAGGTGTTCGGCGAGGGCCGTCCCGGGGCGCCGGCGACCCGTCTCAGGGAGTCGGGGCCGACCGCCGACGCATGATCGCGGCGAGGGGAACGCCGTCGATCTCCCATCGATGGACCGACGGGTCGTCCGGTGGGTAGCCGTCGACGATCTCGGCGCGGTCGGCGAGCAGCTCGGAAGCGAGGAGCTCCCGGCCTTCGGCCAGCGCCTCGTAGAGTTCGCCCGTCCCGTAGATCTCGATCTCGATCCGGTCGGTGTAGCCGAGCGCGAGCTCCTTGCGGAGGTGCTGGAGCCTCCGGAGCGTCTCCCGCCTCCACCCCTCGCGCCGGAGCTCGGGGGATGGGGTGCGGCTGAGGGCGGCCCGCGGTCGGTCGCCCTCTAAGCGCACGACCCACTCCTGGTCGTCGAAGCCGGTCGGTGGGGGGGCGGCGAGCCGTTCGATCCGCCGAACGTTGAGCTCCTCCGCCAGCAGGCGGTCGCCGTCCGACCCCAACGCCGGACCGTCGTCTCCGACCACGAGGAACGTGGCGAGCGGTACCCTCGACTTGACGCCGGCCCGCTGGCGGAGCTCCCGGCCCACCTCGACGAGCTTCCGCAGCTCGGCCATTCCGGAGTCGAGCGCCGCGTCGCGGTGCCCCTCCGGGATCGGCCAATCCAGGGAATGGACGCTCGGGGAGGCGACCGAAAACCCGCCCTCGACGAGGGTCTGGTAGGCGAACTCTCCGGTGAACGGGGCCAGGGGGGCGAGGAGCCGCGCCGTGCTCCGCAGGGCGAAGTCGAGCGTCTCGTGGGCGTCGCGGCGGTCGCGGGCATCGGCGTCGGACCAGAACCTCGGCCGGGAGCGGCGGAGGTACCAGGTCGAGAGGTCGTCGACGAACCCCCGCAGCGCCGTCGCTCCCCGGCGGGGCTCGAAGTCGTCGAGCGAGGCGGTGACCTCCTCGATCGTCGCGTCGAGCCGGGAGAGGAGCCATCGGTCGAGGAGGGCGCGCGGCCGGGGCGGGCCGCTCGAGGGCGGCAACCGATCGGCGAGGGCGTTCTGCCGGTGGAACTCGAGGACGTTGAGGAACGTTTGGGGGAGGCGACCGCCGTTCCGCGCGATCGTGGTGTCCGAGACTTTCATCGGTTCGGTGTAGTCGGCGAGGAAGAAAGCCAGACGGACGACGTCGCCGCCCAGCCGCTCGAGCAGTCCCATCGGTTCGACGGCGTTACCCCGCGACTTCGACATCTTCTGGCCGGACTCGTCGAGGACGAGCCCGTTGCTGAGGCAGACCCGGTACGCGGGCCGGTGGAACAGCGTCGTCGAGATCACGAGGAGCGTGTAGAACCACCCCCGGGTCTGGTCGAGCCCCTCGGCGATGTAATCGAGGGGAGCGGCCGGGTCGAACGGTCCCGGCTCGAACGGGTAGTGGAACTGGGCGAACGGCGCGCTGCCGCTGTCGAACCATCCATCGATCGTGTACGGTTCGCGCTTCGAGGGCTGGCCGCACGTGGCGCACGATAGCCGGATCGGGTCGACGGTCATCCGGTGGGGATCGAGGGGGGTCGGTAGCTTCTCCCCGCTCAGCCGCTCGAGCTCGGAGAAGCTGCCTACGCACGTCGCGTGGCCCTCCGGGCAGAGCCAGATCGGCAGTGGGGTCCCCCAGTACCGGTTCCTCGATAGCGCCCAGTCCTTCGCCTCATCGAGGAAGTTGCCGAACCGGCCGTCGCGGAGGTGGGCGGGGTTCCAGGCCACCGTCTGGTTGTTCGCGACGAGCTCGGAGACGACGCGCGACGTCCGGACGAACCAGGAGTCGATCGCCCGGTAGATGAGGGGGTTCGAGCAGCGCCAGCAGAACGGGTAGGTGTGCTGGAGCTTCCCGGAGGCATGCAACCGACCCGCATGGGCGAGCTCGGCGACGAGGAGCGGGTCGGCCGCCTTGAAGCCCTTCCCGGCGACCGGAGGGACCGACGTGGCGAAGACGCCACGGCCGTCCAACGGATCGTAGACCCCGACCCCCTCGCGGGCGCCGATCCGCTGGTCCTCGATCCCGAAGCTGGGGGCGATGTGGACGAACCCGGTCCCTTCGGCCGCGTCGACCATCTCATCGAGGACCACCCGATATCGGCCGGGCCCGGGCCCCGCGAACGGAAATGGCGGCAGGTACGCCCATCCGTTCAGCTCCGCGCCCCGGCGGCGTGCCCGGACCGGCGTGCCGGCCGGAAAGTAACGGGACAGGGCGGACTCGGCAATCCACAGGTCGCCATCGTCCTCCCCGGGAACGGCGACGTACTCGAGATCATGCCGTGCGGCGACGAGCAGGTTCGACGGCAGGGTCCAGGGGGTGGTGGTCCAGACGAGCAGGCTCGCCGGTCGTCCGTCCGGCGGTTCGACGAGGGGGAACCGCACGGTGATCGAAGGGTCGGTCGTCTCGCGGTATCCTTGGGCCACCTCATGCGAGGATAGCGGGGTCTCGCACCGCGGGCAGTACGGCAGGACGTAGTGGCCTTTCTCGAGCAGCCCCCGATCGAACAGGGTCTTGAGGGCCCACCAAACGCTCTCGATGTACTTCGGGCTCATCGTGTAGTACGCGTGGTCGTAGTCGAGCCAGTAACCGAGCCGCCGGCTCATCTCCTGCCAGACCGCGGCGACCTCGAGGGCGCCCGACCGGCATTCGTCGCAGAACCGGGCCACGCCGTACGCTTCGATCTCCTTCTTCGACTTCAGCCCGTGCTTCTTCTCGATCTCGAGCTCGACCGGGAGTCCGTGGCAATCCCAGCCGGCCATCGGGCTCACGATATGGTAGCCCCGCATCCGTCGGTAGCGAAGCTGAACGTCCTTTAGGGCGCGGGCGACAAGGTGACCGAGGTGTGGCGCCCCGTTCGCCGTCGGCGGACCCTCCGTGAACCGGAAGACCGGCCCGTCGGCTCGTCCCTCCTTAAGGCGGCCCGGTGTCCCGGAGCGGTCCCAGTACGCGAGGACTCGGCGCTGGACCTCGACGGCCGAGGCCGTCCCGACGGATTCCGCCTCCTCGGGGGACATGGCGGCGGCCGACGCGGCCGAGAGGGATAAAGGGACCCGGGGCGGCGGGAGAGCGGCTACCGGAACATCCCGCGGGGCCGTTCGAACGGTGCCTCGGGTCCTACATAGGACGAACGGTGCTTTTGGATGAGGTTCCCGTCAAGCCGGACCACGTGGCAGCCCGGGCCGAGGTGGACACGCTCGGCGCGCAGGTACTCGCATCGGACGCCTTCCAGGTGCACCTCCCGGGCTTCGATCCGCAGGATGTCGAACCTCCCGTTGGAGGGGCCGAACCCGCCGGGGCGGCGGATCCGCACCACTTCGGCGACCAAGTTCCCGGCCTCACCCCGACCTCGCTGCCGGCCCTCGACCGAGCGCGCCCGGACCGAGCCCGGTGAGGCGAGGCTCCCGTCGAACGAGAGGTCTCCGCCGACCGTCACGTCGCCCGGGGTTTCGAGGCGTCCGACGAGCAGGAGGTTACGCTCCACCGTGATCGGGCCCCCCGCCTGGAGACGGCCGTGGATCCTCAGCTCCCCCGCCCTAACCGGGCCCCCGAACCGCGACTCGCCCGTGATCGTCAGCGCCTCGCGCACCGTCACTTCTCCGAGGACCTCGGAGTCCGCGCCGATGGCGAACCGGTCGGCGATGAGCCTTCCCCCGACGGTCATGGGACCATCCACCGAGCCGACCGCCACATCGACGTCCCCGAGGACCTTGGCGGAGGCTCGCGCCGTCCACCGGGCCGACCGGACCGAGTCGCGGCGGACGGACGCAGGATCATCGACCTCGCCTTCTCGGGGGGGTGGGGTCACGGCCGGACGTGGTCCCGATGGCGCGGCTGCGGAGGCGGCCGGGGCGCTCATCTGGTTCACTCCCGCCGGGGGGTGGAAACCGGGGCGCGAGCCGGGATCCCCAACCGGTGGTGTTCGATCTTGATGCACCGGTCCTCGACCAGCGGGACGCCGGTGCGTTCCGCCGCGCCCACCGCCTCGGCGTTCGTCACGCCGAGCTGCATCCAGATCGCTCCGACACCCCGGGCCAAGGACTCGTTAACGATGGGCAACACTTGGTCGCTGCGGCGGAAGATGTCGACGATATCCACGCGGAGATCCTGGGGGATCGCCGACAGCGACGGGTAGGAGCGTTCTCCGAGGACCTCGGTAACGCTCGGGTTCACCGGGATGATCCGGTACCCCATGGACTGAAGGTATCGAGCAATGTCATGGGAGTCCCGCTCGGGCTTGTCGGAGAGGCCGACGATGGCCACGACGCGAGCTTCCGTCAGGATCCGGCGCATCTCGTCCGAACCGACCCGCATCGCGCGGAGCGGATTCGGGTGGCTTACAATAGGGCTCCGCCTGCCCGTCCCCCCGGCCGGGGCGACGCGGTCCACCTGGCTATCGCGGGGGGCTCAGACGTACTTCTGGTCGGTGTAGCAGTAGTAGCGGTTGTACTGGGCCACCCACGTCGCCGGCTTGCCGCAGGTCGGGCAGTTGACGGCCGCGGGCGCGACCGGCGCGGATTGGGCCGGTGCCTGCATCGGGGCCATGGGCTGCTGGGGTGGCATGTAGCCCCCGAGCGTCTGGACCGGAACCTTCGGGCGGGTGAA
>JABCYU010000070.1 GCA_013290045.1 Methanobacteriota archaeon
GACGACGTCCGATTCACCCCCTTCCGGTGATCCCGTAACCGGCCCGCTCCCGGAGCGGACCGTCGTGGCGATCGAGGGCCACCTTCGCCAGCGCGAACTACGACGCGACGAGCTGTACGAGCGCGCCCGACGGCTGCGCCGCCTGGCCCAGGGTACGATGACCCGACTCCACGAGGGCCGACCGGTCGGCCCCGACCTCGCCGAGGTCCGTCGCGAGGCCGGGGCCCTGGCCGATTGGGTCCGCCGGGAGGCGCGCGGCGATGAGGGCCTGGCCCGCGACGCGCTCCAGGAGAGCGTCGAGGCATGCCTCTTGGGCGCGGTGCTCGACGGCTCGGCGCTGCCAGGGCCGGACGACCTCGGCGTCGAGCCCGAGGAGTACCTGCTCGGACTCGGCGACCTGGTGGGCGAGGTCCGACGACTGGTCCACCACCGGCTCTCGGCGGGCGAGCTCGTCCAGGCCGAGGCGTACCTGAAGCTGATGGACACGGTCTATCGGACCCTGATGCGGTTCGACACGACCCGCGGGATCGTCGCCCTCAAACCGAAGCAGGACAGCGCCCGCGCGCTCCTCGAGCGCACTCGAGGCGAGGTCACCATGGCGAGGTTGCTGGCGCGCGCGCATCTCCCGACCCGGCTTCCCGAGGACCCGGCGTGAGCGGGCCGCGACGGACCGTCGGGGTCATCGGCGGCTCGGGGATCACCGATCTGTTCGAGGGGGAGAGCACCTCGCATCGGCTCGCCACCTCGTGGGGGGCGCCGTCCGGGCCGGTCCAGGAGGGACACCTCGGTCCGATGAGGGTCCTGTTCCTCGCGCGCCACGGACCCGGCCACACCATCCCGCCGCACCGGGTGAACTACCGGGCGAACGTCGATGCCCTCCGCTCACTGGGGGCGGAGGCGATCATCACGGTGAGCTCGGTCGGTTCGCTCCGGCCCGAGCTCCCCCCGGGGACGTTCGTTCTACCGTCCCAGTTCATCGACTTCACGAAGCAGCGGCCGACCACGTTCTTCGACGGCGGCCGGGTCTATCACGTGTCGACGGCCGACCCATTCTGTCCCGACCTCACGCGCCGGGCGATGGCGAGCGGCGCCGCGAGCGGCGTGACGTTCCAGGGCGGCAAGACCTACGTGTGCGTCGAGGGGCCCCGGTTCTCGACCCGGGCCGAGTCGAACTTCTACCGGGGCCTGGCCGACGTCATCGGGATGACGCTGGTCCCCGAGGTGACCCTGGCCCGGGAGCGGGCGCTCTGCTACCTGTGCCTGGCGATGGTCACCGACTTCGATGTCTGGGCGGAGCGGCCGGTCGAGGCGAAGGACATCGTCGCGACGATGCAGCAGAACGCCCGCTCGATGCGTCGTCTCCTCGAGCACCTGCTCCCGTCGCTCGCCAACGGAGCCCCGGATTGCGGCTGTGCCCGCGCCCTCGACGACGCGGCGCTGTAGGCGGCCGCGGAGTTATCGCGCGGGACCGCGACGAACCGTGATCGGGATGACGTTCGCGGCGAACTCGCGCTCGGCGATCTCGACCGGGTCGATGAGGCCGGCCGGGATCTCGATCAGGATCGGGGCGCCGAGCGAGACCTGGAGGGCCCGGGCCCCGAGGATGCGGGCCCGCTCGAACCGGGAGAATTCTGAGGAGGTCGCCTTGGCACCCGAGGCCGCTACGGTCACTAGGACACCACTCGGGGCCGCGGAGAGCGCAGCGGCCGGCAAGGGGACGCGCACTCAACGCATGCTATTTACGCTTTGCTACGGGGACCGCCAGGACGGATCTCGCTGGGACGCGGGGAGCCCGCAGAGCTGTCCACCGCCGGCGACTCGGCGTCCCCACCACCCGTTCCGTCCGTTCGCGGTCGAGCCGTGGGCCGAATCGTCCCCGGCGGTCCGCCGGCGTCCCGCGAGCCGGCGGCGCGGGCCGGCCGGGGCCGGCGCGCCGCGTAGAACCCGGCGCCGAACGCCGCGCTGCAGACGAGGATCCCGGCACCGAATGGGATGAGCCAGACCGGGAGCGACGAAGCCGCCGCCGCGGTGGAGTTGCCGGGCACCGGTGTGGACGACTTCGGTGCTTCGACGATCACCGAGGCATTGACTTCGGCGGAGCGGCCGAGCGTGTCGCGGACCGACACCCCGACCGCGAGCAGACCCGCCGAGCGCGGAACGCACTCGAGGTGGTCCGGGGCGAGGCTTCGGCATCCGGGCGGGTCCGTCCAGGTGAGCCCGTAGGCGCCGAACCCGCCGGAAGGTACCGCCGTGAATCCGACCGACGACCCGATGGGCACCGAGGTGTTCGAGGCCTCCAGGAACACGGAGAGGGGGCCGCCTCCCGGCGCGACCGTCACGTTCTGGCGCAGCAGGACGAGCTGCTGGTGCGAGTCGTTGACGACGAGGGCCACGGTGTAGTTTCCGGCGTGCTGGAAGGTGTGGCTGACCGACCAGCCGTTCGCCACCTCGCCGTCGCCGAACGCCCACCAGAATCCGTACTCGGGGAATCCCCCGGAGACGAAGGTATTGAATCCGACGGTCAACGGGGCCGCTCCGAGGGTGACATTGGCGCTGACCGTCGCGCTCAGTTCGGTCGAGTGGTTGACGAAACCCTGGACGCGGGCCCCGACACTGTCCGTGACGGTGACGACCACCTCGCTGGGAGCGTCGGAGAGGAAGGCGTGGGAGACGGCGGCCTGGTCGCCCGCGAAGCTCCCATCCCCGAAATCCCAGGCGTAGTCGTACGGCGCGGTTCCCCCGCCGACTCCCACCGTGAAGTAGACCACCCCCCCGAGCGACGTCGGTTCGGGGGAGAACGCCAGGGTCGGAGGAGCCAGTGGCGGGTTCACATTCAGGCGGTTGTAGAGCGCCCGAGAGGTCCCGTCGGAGCCGTTCATCCAGGCCGTCACGACGTACGCGCCGGCGATGGAATAGGTGTGGTTGGTCAGGGACCCGGACCCGAACTGGCCATCGCCGAACGACCAGGTCACTTGGACGGGTGGTACGCCTCCGGAAACGGGATCGCTGAACTCGACCGGCCGCCCGGCATCGGCCGGGTTCGGCAGCAAGGCCAAGGTACCCGTCTGCGCGCTGTGCACCGTCACCGTGATCGAGACCCGCACGGAGCGCCCCACCGCGTCGGTCATGGTGAGGCTCACTGCGAACGGCCCCGGGCGCGGGAACGACTCCGACGGCGCTATCGCCGCGGACCGATTGCCGTCCCCGAAGCTCCAGTTGTAGCGCAG
The DNA here is from genome assembly GCA_013290045.1 of Methanobacteriota archaeon. GTDB lineage: Archaea > Thermoplasmatota > Thermoplasmata > Lutacidiplasmatales > UBA184 > Lutacidiplasma. Next base: position 3,228 of record JABCYU010000070.1, read on the forward strand.
CGGGGCGGTCGCCGTCCAGTAGGACGCCGCGAACCGCACGGTCAGGCCGACGGAGACATTGGTGGCCGAGGCGGTCAGACGGAGGTTGGTGATCGGCGGAGTGGGACTCCACAGCCAGGTCGCGTTGTCGGTCCCCTGGGCGTTGGCGCCGCGGATCGGGGCTCCCTGGAAGCACATCACCCCCGAAGTCCCCGCATCGTACGCCATGCTGGGGGCGGCTTCGGAGGGCGGGGAATTCGGCAGACTGACGTTCCGCCACTTCCCGGCGGCGAACGTCCACGTGTCGTTGAGCTGATGGTCGACGGAGAGGTAGCAGCCCTGAAGGCAGCTCCACCAGACCCCCCCGAACAGCACGACCGTTCCGCGGGCCTTATCGTCGGTCATCGTGGCGAAGTCCCGGCACGTCGGCAAGCGCTGGAGGGTGTGCGTGAGATCGTTCCACGTCCCGTTCGCGTACGTCCACATCTCGCAGTCCGCGAGGGCGATGTGGCTGGTGGTGACCTGGGTCCCGCCGAACAGGACTATCTCGTGGTCGCCGGGATCGTAGGCCATCGCGGGAGCCCCGTAACCGCCGGTCGAAGTCGTGAGCGGCGTCGTTCCGGACTGCCAGCAATCGCTGTAGTTGAGCGGGGTGCCGCTGCACAGCGGGACCCACGTGTTCGCCGCGAAGCTCCAGATCGAGCCCGTCGGGGTGGAGGATCCCCCGCCGTCGAACAGCATCGTCGATCGCATCGCGGGATCATAGGCCAGCTTGACCTCCCCGCCGAACCGGAACGACGAGCATAGGAGCGTACAGTCCGGCGAGAGCTGGGTCCAGTAGCCTCGATGGAACTCCCAGGTCCAGTCCGGCGCGGCGACGGCGAGCACGAATCCGTCCCTCGAGTCGTACGTCAGGGCCACCCCGAGCGGGCCGGCGTTGTCGCTGTACGGCCCGGGGCCCGCGGTCACCGTGATGTTCTTCCATGTCCCACCCCAGAACCTCCAGGTGGCTTGCGACAGGAACGGCCCGGCGGTGTCGTTCGGGCGGTAACCGAGGAGATACCCGTCGCTCGAATCGTTCACGATCAGAGTTCCCGGAGGAGGGGTCGGCCCGGCGGTCAAGTTGGTCCAGTACGGCGTGTTGTTCCGACCGGAACTGTTGTTCGCTGGCGGCGCGGTAGGCGGGGTCCGGAGGTGCTCGCTCCCCACGAGCCGTTCGGGGACCCCGATCGACCCCGTCGGGAGCAGCAGGAGCGAGACCGCGAGGATGGCGAGGAGGGCGGCATCGCGTACCCGGGGTCGACGGGAGGGAACCGGCGGGCGCACCCGCCCGGAAGACCAGGGAGGAGGCGCCAGGGCGGAGAGCAGCCAACGACTCGCCATCGGGGCTTCGGCGAGTACGTCGCACGCGTAGTTCAAGGACACGATGGCCTCTCGAGGGTCCTCAGGAATCGACTCTCCGGCAGAGACCGCCCAGAGGGCCGTATTCGGGCGATTCGGGACAAGGGCTCCCACGGGGCCGGAGGATTACGGCACCCATTCCCTTCGAGGAGGTCGGTCGGGCACTTTCGGAAAAACCCCTTAGGGTCCCGACCCCAGTGGCCCCGTCATGTTCCCTCTCCCCGATCCACGACCGGTGCTACTCGTCCATCGTCTCCCATGCCACCCGCCGCGATTCGCGATCCGGGCTCCGGACCCCCCGCGGGATACTGCCGGATCGGTCGGCACATGATCGACGCCCGCGGCTGGGCCGCCATCGGATTGTTCGTCGCGGCGTACGCGCTGTTTGCCGTGCGAGAGCGCTGGCGAGTCCCTGTCGGCGCGGCCGCGGCGCTGGCCGCCCTTGGCACCGGGCTCGTGCCGGTCGCCTCCCTCCGACCCACGTCGTTCAACGGCCAGGGGGGGGTCGTCGAGTGGAACTCGATCGGGCTCCTGGTCGGGCTCTTCCTGTTCGCGGGATTGCTCCACGAGCTGGGGGTGTTCCGGTACGCCGCGCTCCGGCTCGCCCGACGTTTCGAATCCGGGCCGGTCGGGCTCTACGTGGTCCTCACCGTCCTGGCATTTGGCCTCTCGGCGTTCGTGAACTCCATCTCCGTCCTCCTCGTCCTGGCACCGTTGACCCTGGAGGTGATGCGGGCACTGGGTCGGAATCCGGTCCCGTTCCTGTTGGCGGAGATCTCCGCCTCCAACGCCGGCGGCGCGGCGACGTTCGTCGGCGACCTGCCCAACGTCATCCTCGGCACGTACTTCCAGCTCGGGTTCCTCGACTTTCTCGAGTACACCTCCCTGCCCGCGATCGCCGCGCTGGGGGTGATCCTGCTCTGGTTCCGGTTCCGGCTCGGCGCCACCCCGACGTTGCGCGATCCGCCGCCGCTCCCCTCCCCGAGTTCGTCGCTCCCGGACCCGTTCCGGGCGGCGATCGCCGTCGGGGGGTTCGCCGGCGTCCTCGTGGTCCTCGGCGCCCAGGGACCGTTGGGGGTCCCCGTCTGGCTGGTCGGTTTGGGGGCCGGAGGGTTCGCCCTCCTGCTCGCCGGGCGTTCCCTCGGCCGGAGCGTCGTCCGCCACTTCGACGGGCAGACGGTCGTGTTCTTCGTCTGCCTTTTCGTCCTCGTCGGGGCGCTCGTGACGACGGGGGACATCGGCGCGATGGCCCAGCAGATCGGGGGTTGGGGCGGCGGAAACCTCCTCCTCACGGGAACGATCCTGCTGTGGACGCTGGGTTTGCTCTCGGCGGTCGTGAACAACATCCCCCTCGCCGCCGCAGCCGCCCCCCTGATCGCGTCCCTCGGCGGACACCCGGGCGTGAGCCCGCGCCCGCTGGTCTGGGCGGCGGCGCTCGGGTCGGATATCGGGGGGAACGGGACGCCCATCGGGGCCTCGGCGAACATCGTGGGATTGGCGGCGGCCGCGCGCGCCGGAACCCCGATCACCTGGTCCACGTACGTCCGATCGGCGTTCCCGGCGATGCTGATCTCCCTGGCGGCGGCGAACCTGGTGTGGCTCGTGGTCCACTGAGCGGCGCCCGGATCAGTCGCCGGTGACGTCGACCAGGAATTCGCGGATCGTCTTCAGCGACTCGGTCGGCTGCTCGTGGATCGCGAGATGGCTGGCCCGGGGCAGGACGCGGAGATGGGCCGGCACGATCCGATCCGCCATCTCCCGCGACGGTTCGAGGAACGCGTCGTACCGCCCGACCATCACCAGGGTCGGCACCTCGATCTTCGAGTAGTAGCGGCGGCCGTCCCAACGCGCCATGGTTCCGTCGACCTGGAACTCGTCCCCGCTACGGGTCATCATCGCCCGGTAGACGTCGCGGCTGAGCCGGTTCGCCCGGAGCTCCTTCGGCATCTGGGAGAGGAATCGGTGCTGGAACGGACCGGCGAGCGCCTCGGTGAGCAGCGCATACTCCTTCGAGTCGAACGCTTTCGCCTTCTCGAGCTCGGCGAGCCGACGCCGCTGGATCGGCGTGGCCGTGGCGCGGATCAACCGGTTCGCCTGCCGGACCTCTTCGGCGCTCCCCGCGGTCGCCACGAGCAGGAGCGACGTGAGGTGGCGCTGGTAGCGGTGGGCGTACTCGAGGGCGACGAACCCGCCGGCCGAGAACCCGAGGAGATGGAGCTCGTCGATGTCCAGCGCCCGCCGCAGGGCCTCGGTGTCCTCGGCGAGGTTGGCGATCGTGTAGGCGGAAGGTCGCGAAGGGCGCCAGGAGCGACCGACGCCGCGTGGGTTGAACAGGACGACCCGGAGGTGGGCATGGGCCAGCCGAAGGAGCGGGCGAAGGTAGTCGTAGGTCAGGCCCGGCCCCCCGGGGTGGACCAACAAGGTCGCGGGGCCCCTCCCCCGGGAAACGTACTCGAACGAGCGCCCCCCCGCGACGGTCACTCGGGAGAGGCGTGGCATGGACGGGGGATTGATTGGTGGGGATAAACCCCCCGCCCGGGGCTCGGGACCCGAGACCACCGCGCCGCTGCCGCGAGCCCCGCACCCTCGGTCGGTTCGGACCGGGGGTCGGTTCCGACCTAGGGGAAAGGCGGAGGGAAAGGGGATGCGGGCACCGGGATTTGAACCCGAGTTGCAGACTTGGCAAGCCTGCGTGATAACCAGACTACACTATGCCCGCGCGGGTTCCCCTCGGCGTCCGAAGGCGGTCCGCGCCACCTGCTCCCGAAATATAAAGACGAGCGAATCGGCGAGGGCCGCCCTGGGGTTGTCGCCGGGTTAGAGCCGGGTGGCGGCACGGGGTCGGTTATAATCGGGGTCCCGCTCCTCGGGCGCGGTGCCGCGCGTCGCACCGCCGGGGAGGATGGGTTGGGCGGGATCGAACCGTTCGTCGAAGGGGAGCGAGTGCTCCTCCGCCGTAGGGAAGGGGACTCGTTCCTGCTGACGCTCGCCCCCGGGCCCCACCCGGTCGAGGGCAAGGGGGTGGTGGATCTGACCTCCGTGATCGGTCGGCCGCCGGGGGTCGTAGTGCCGTGGGCCGGATCGGAGTACCGGGTGCTCCGCCCTTCGCTATCGGACCTCCTCGGTCATCTCCGAAGGAAGGCGCAGATCGTCACCCCGAAGGACGCCGCCCAGCTCGTGGGGATGGCCGGCATCGCGCCGGGGGACCGGGTCGCTGAGGCGGGGGCGGGAAGCGGGGCGCTCACCGTCGTGCTGGCGTACAGCGTCGGCCCGACCGGCCAGGTCTGGTCGTACGACCGGCGGGCCGAGTTCCTCGACGTAGCCCGGCGCAACGTGGAGCTGACCGGGCTCGCCTCCCGGGTCCGGTTCGAAGAGCGCGACGTCGGCCTGAACGGGTTCTCGCGGTCGGATCTGGACGCCATCCTCCTCGATGTCCCGGAGCCCTGGACGGTCGTCGATCACGCCATGGCTGCCCTGCGACCGGGCGGATATCTCGCGACCTACACCCCGACGTATAACCAGCTGGAACGGACGGTCCGGGCCCTCCGCACCGCGCGGTTCGAGGAGATCCGGAGCGTCGAGATCCTGGAGCGGGCGCTCCATGTCGGGGAAGGCGGGACCCGGCCCGAGTTCGACATGCTCGGGCACACGGCGTTCCTCACGGGCGCGAGACGGGTGGGGTGATCATGGTCTACACGCCCCTCGCGACCGGGGCGACGGCCGCCGCCCTCCTGATCGGGGCCTACCTCTACTTCGAGATCGGGGCATTCGCCGAACCGCAGGTTCCCCGGACGCTGTTCAACGAGCGGAAGCTGGGCTGGGCGCTGATCGCCGGCCTCGCGGTCGGAAGCCCCCTGTCGGTAGTGCTCCTGGTGCTGTTCGATTCGTTCGCGGGCGGCTACGTCGTTTCGGTCGTCTTCGAGCTCGCCGTACTCGTGGCCCTCGCCGAGCTCGCGCAGTGGCTCCTCCTCCGGTCGGTCTACTTTGGATCCGATCACTCCGGACCGTTCTACGCCCTCGCCCTGCGCGCCGGTATGGCGGGGATCCTGATCCTCGCGGCGGTGACCCGGTACTTCGGCGGGCTCTCGGTCGACGCGGCTGGGGCGGCGCTCGTGCTCACCCAGGCGGTGGCCATCCTGGCCGTTCAAGTGGCGAGCGGGATCCTGTCCCTCCCCGCGAGTTCCGGGAGCCGGCGCGTCGGGGGAAGCCCCCTCTCCGGCGGACTCCTCGGGGGGTTCGGATTCTTCCTCCTCGGTCTCGGCCTGTACTTCGGCTCGGAGTTCGGGATCGCCGCGGCGGCCCTGGCCGCGGTCGGGTCGTTCTACGTGTACCGGAGGCTCCGGCGCCCGACCCTCGGACGGGTCCGGCCCCCTCCGGGCCCCGACGACGACCCATCGGGGGCCGTCGACGCGGCGAAATCCGGGTTCGGCCGGACCGACCGCTGAGCGGACCGGCCCGCCGGGGAGCGGGGAAGAGGTTCGGCTCGTGAGCCGGCGGCCGTCTAGGGGATCGGGAGGTTGATCGACGGCGCCGTGTTCACGGAGACCAGCAGGTAGAGCAGCAATAGGATGCTCACGATGAACAGGAGGCCGTTGAACCGGTGGTCGGCCAGCCACGGGGCGGCGTCCTCGCCCGGGCCCGGCTTCGCGCCCCAGTGCAGCTTGATACCGGCGCCCGCCCCGAACCCCGCCAATCCGAGGACCACCAGGATCTTCCCGGCGATGATCGCGTTGAGCGCTCCGGAGGCGAACCCGGTGTTCGTCCCGCTGCAGCTCCCGGCCGAGCTGATGCACCCTCCGGGAACCGAGGCGAAAGCGACCACGAGGATCACGCCGACGAAGAACAGGACGAACCCAATGATCTTGGCGAGATTGCCCATCATCAGCCACGGAATCGGCCGGGCCGCGGGGGCGACCGGCATCGGTGTCCAAGTCGGCGGTGGAGGTGCGGCGGCGGGGGGCGCAGCGGCAGCCATGCCGGGGCATCCGTCGTTTTGGGTCTTAATCCTATGCGTCCGCGGGAACGGAGGACCGAGGCTCCGCCACGGGAGCCGGGTCGCCGCCTCCATAGCTTGATATCTGGCCCGACCTCCGGGCCGTCCGGATGGCCGACGAGCCGGAGAAGCCCCCGTTCGAGCGACGGCTCCGGACGTTCATGCGCGCCCAGCGCTTCCCCATCTCCATCGTCGTCTTGGCCATTGGGATCCTGTTCGATGTCCTGGCGTTCGGCGCCTTCACACCGCTGATGAACTCCGGACCGTTCCCGGGCCTGAACAATGCCGCCGACCAGGCGAGCTCCGGCGGGCCGAACTACACCCTCACCTACCCGATCCTCGGCGTCATCCTGACGATCATCGGCGCCTACCTGGTGGGGGCGTACTACGTCGCCCGCCGGCGGTTCGAGCACCTGATGCTCACGAAGAGCAAGGCGGAGTTCCTGCGGAACATCCCCGAGCTCGAGGACCTGCTCTGGGACCTGACGCCCAACGACGAGGTCCGCTACGCCGACAAGCGGGCCGAACTGCGCGTCCGGCGGTAGCGCGCCCCCGTTCGGTTAAGTATCGTCCGCCGGTCGGACGGCGATGGCCGTCGCCCCGGGCCCGAAGGAGGCGAAGGAGTTCCACCTCCGTCGGGTCGGCAAACCCGAAGAGTTCCGGGCCGTCGAGGAGGTCCAGCGCGAGGCGTGGGGCCTGGGCGCCGAGGTCCCGGTTCCCGGGGCGGTCCAGCGGGGCTTCCAGGACAATGGGGGCCTCGTCCTCGGCGCGTTCGTCGACATCTACCTCGCCGGGTTCACGATGAGCTTCCTGGGATGGGACGGGAGCTCGCTGTACCACTACTCGCACCTCACCGGGATCCGTCCGGAGTATCAGAACCACCACGTGGGCCTGCGGCTCAAGCTGTTCCAGCGCGAAGAGGTCCAGCGCCAGGGGTTGAACCAGATCCGTTGGGTGTTCGACCCGCTCCAGAGCCGCAACGCCCACGTCGCGATCCGCCGGCTCGGCGGGGTCCCCGACCGGTACCTCGTCCACTACTTCGGCCAGCTCGACTCGGCGGCCAACGCGGGAATCGAGACTGACCGGCTCCGGCTGGTCTGGGACCTGGCCGCGCCTCGCACCGAGGAGCGTATCGCCGGGAAGTTCCCGACCCCCGCCGAGGACGCGGCCCGCTGGCGCCGGTCGACGGCGATCCTCGAGACGAAGGTCGGGGACTCCGGCATCCGCCTGCCAGCGGCGGTCGACGAGCCGACCGCGGCGGAGGTGCACCTCGAGGTCCCGTTCGACCTCCGCCTGGTGCGGGAGCATGAGCCGGCGGCGTTGCGTACCTGGCGACACGCCGGCCGGGACGCGTTCCGGGCCGCCTTCGACGCGGGCTACCGGATCGACGACTTCGCCGTCGTCTCCGAGGAGCACGAACGCCGCAGCTTCTATTTCCTTCGAGCCGGTTCGCCCTCCGCGCGGGCGGGAGAGGGGGCCCTCCCGGTCGACCCGGGGCCGAGCTCTCCCGGGTCCGGGACTGCCCCCCCAGGTTCCCCCCGGCCCGATTGAAAAGGGGATAACGTCCACCGCGGTCGTTCGGGCGTGGCGCCCGCGGCCCGTCGACCGCCCCCCTCGGCGGCCCTCGGCATCTTCCTCCTGGCGGCAGTCGCCTTCGGGCTCGCGGCGTCGTTCCTCGCCGGCCCGGCCCAAACGTTCGTGGCGACGGCCCCATCGGCCTCCTCCGCTCCCGGCGGGATCCTCTACTTCCAGATCGCCGCCGTCGTCATCTTCCTCGGGATCATCGCCTGGTTCGTCGCGCGCCTCGCCCTCACCCTGCGGCAGGGGACGCTTCCGGTTCCGGTCCACACGATGTTCCTGCTGCTCACGATGTTCGGCGTGGCCATCGGCTTCGTGATCCTGTTCCACCTGTTCGGCGGAGGCCCCCTCGCGGTATCGAACGGTTCTGCCAACCATTCGGTCGGAGGGACCCCACCCCCGCCGGGCGGCTCCGGGCCCCCCGTCAGCAACTTCACCGGCCCGGCGGGGGTGAACCTCCCGGGTTGGATCGTCTACGGCGGGCTGGGCGTAACCGCGATCTTCGTCGTGGTGCTCCTGTTCCCGTACCTCCTCGCGGCCCGACGCGTACCCTCGACTCCGTCCGCATCGAGATCCCCCAGCCCGGACGAAGTGCGCGCGGCCCTTCGGAAAGCGCTCGCCGACCTCGATGCCCCCGCGACGCTCGGGGCCAACCGCCGCATCATCGCCGCCTACGCCGCCCTGCTGGAGCGGTTCGAGGAACGGCGGCCCCATGGCGTGGACGGTCCGGTGGAGACGATGACCCCCCGGGACATCGAGCGCGTGTGCGTCGAGCGTCTCCAGGTGGCCCCGACCACGGCGCGGGAGCTCACCGACCTGTTCGAGGAGGCCCGATACTCCCAGCACGTGATGGGGGAGCCGGAAGTAGAGCGGGCCCGGGAGGCCCTTAGGAAGGCGTTGGTCGACCTCGGACGGTCCCCGAGGCTCGGATGATCCCGCGTTGGGTCGGTCTCCCGTTGCTGGGAGCGATGGTCATCGGGCTGGTCGGCGCCTTCTGGGCCGGGCCGAACCTCGCCGTCGCGGTCCCGGCGGGGGGCGTGGCGGCGTTGGCGGCCGGCGCTTACGTCGGTCTGCTGATGGCCGAGCGGGTGCGGTTCGCCCGTGCGCCGGTCGCGCCC
>JABCYU010000071.1 GCA_013290045.1 Methanobacteriota archaeon
GTTCGCGGAGTTCCACTGCGGGCGCGTGATCGGGGTGCTGCACCCGGAGTCCGGCTTCGATGCGGCCGGCGCGGCGGCGTGGGCGGTGGGGGCTCGGTGGACGGCGGGAGCCGGGTGCGCCATCGGGGCGATCGACCCCCCGTGGGATGGGCCCGGGCTCCGGAACGTGGGCACGGGGAGACCGACGGAGGCCGGGTGGGCGAGGACGAGCCCGGCCGATGAGGAGAGGAGGAACAGCAGGAGGACGACCGCCGCCCTTACCGGTGCGGCCGAGCTCATAGCGTCACCCGCTTCTCTTCTTCCTTGCGGCGCCGCCGGATCTGGATCCACCACGGACCGATGAACGCGAGCGCGATCGTGACGCCCAGGAACCCGAGGGCGGCGGTCGCGGGTACGACCGACGAGGGGATCCCCGACTGGACGGACGGCGAGACGGTCGGGGCGGGCGGCGTCGCATTGAGGTAGAACAGGACCGAAGCCCCCTCGAGGACGATGAGCGTGTTCAGGTCCTGCGAGAGGGTCGAGCGCTGCGTCATCGAGTGGAGGGCGACGATCGTCGTGTTGACCGGCGTCGTGGAGTGCGAGCCGGGCGGGACGAACCACGGGTCGGTGACGGTGATGGTATACGAGGCGTTCGCCGGCACCAGCAGCGGGACGAACGGCGTCCGAGTGGCGTTCGGGTAGGCGACCCCGAGAGTCGTGTTCCCGAGCGAGTTGAAGAATCCGTTGGGCCCGGTGATCTGGACGCGCGCCCCGCTCACCCAGCTGTGGGAGCCGTTGTCGTAGACGAAGACGTAGAAGAACGACAGGTTCCCCGGGACAATCGGGACGTACTGGGCGAACGTCGGGGTGACGTAGCCGAGCCCCGGCGACCGCTCGAGATGCTGGCCGAAGTCCCAGGCATACACCGAGAAGTTCACGACGCTTCCGAGAGGGAGCGGCGGCAGGCTCGCGACGAAATAGACCGAGCTGATCCGGGTGAGCGGGATCGCCCCGGCCGCGTGCTCGTTGAGCGCCGGGTAGTCGAACGAGTAGAGGATCTCGGCGGAGTAGATCGCCGTGCCGGAGTTCCGGCTCTCGATCGTGACGTTGACGATCCCTCCGGGATTGACCGTCACGGAGCCGGCGCCGGCGCCGATGGCGCTCGGATTCGTCGACAGCGCGATGTCGTCGCTGAACACCCCCGAGGCGAACGAGCCGTTCGACCCGATCGTGTAGTTGATCGCCGGGCTCACCAATTGGTCGCCGGGAACGTCCTGGACGACGATCGCGACGGAGACGGTCGCCCCTGAGATCTGGGCGAAGGCCGCCGGGATCTTGGCCGTCGTGGTGACGACGCCGAAGCTCGCGGCGTTCACCGTCACCGGGAAATTGACGGTCGAGGCGAGCGCGACCGCTCCATTCGTCAGGTACTCGTGAAGGTCCATGTAGGCGAGGCCGATCGTGGCGTTCGAGAGGACGTCCGCCTGGGTGGTGTTGATCGTCACCGAGACCGTGTCGTTCCAGTTCGGGAACCTCGGGGTGACGGTGAGGTTGAGGTCCTGGGTGACCGAGCTCGGGCCGGCATACTCGGGGGACGCCGGGTACGGCGAGTACGGCCAGCCGCCGGAGTAGGTGAAGTGGAACCGCGGGCTCTCGATGATCGTGTGCTTGAACGAGTTGTTCTCGTTGATGTAGATCCACCAGGTGATCGCCATCCCTGCGAAGAAGTTCGGACCGTTCGCGGCCCGCGCCGAGAAGTTGACGACGTACCAGTACGGGTAGGACTTGTTGTTGATCCCCGTCAGCGGCCCCTGCCACCAGGAGTTCGTCCCGGCGTGCCAGACGCTGTTGTCGTAGACCGAGTAGTACGGGTCGCCGTTCCAGAGGACCCCCGTGACGTTGAGGGCGAGGGGGGACGCCGAGGTGTTGTGGAGGTTGCCGGTGTAGTTGAGCGGCTGGTAGGACTTGACGACGAGCGCGATGGACTGGGAGGCGTTCGGCTCGACCCCCGCGACGAACTCGTTGGCGGCCGGCACGATGTTCGTCTCGCCGGGGAACTGGATGGAGACGCAGATGGTGGTGGCGACCTTGTGGCACGGCGGGTTGAACTGCGAGGTGACGTTCGCCGCTGGCCGCGGGGCGGCGGTCGCGGGGAGCGTAGCGACCGGTGCGTGAACGCCGACGCGGGCGGAGATCCCGGTCCCGTCGGGGTGCGACAACACCGGAGCGCCGAGCGAAGACGGCAGAACCGCCAGCACCAGGATGCCGAGCGCGAGCAGCCAACGCGGCAGCGATGCACGAGTCATTCGGCTTCGGGACACCACACGGGGCTTAAGGCTCTCGGAGGTCACTTCCGTTCCTCTCCGGGGAACCCGAGCACGGGGACCCCCGGTAATTACCGACGATTCAGGACAGTCGACGGGCGACAAGCGGAGGGGTGGTCTCGTTCGGGGCTTTATACCTCTCCCCCCCGCAATCGCGAGCGCGATATCGTCGCGCGAGTTTCGTCGTCTTCGCAACGCTCGCGCTTCGCGCGACGGCCGCGTCGCTCGAGGAGGAGTCCCGACGAACGTTCCCGCCCGGTGCGGTTCTCTTCGCGCGCCCTCGGGATGTCCCAACCCCCGGCCGCCGTGCCGATTCTAGTACAGGATAGAGGGATTCCACGATCGATCGCACGCTATCGAGGTCTCGGCCGGGGCGGTCGCCCCGGCCGCGGCGGGCCCTGGAATCGGTTGTCGCCCTACTCGAAGTGGCCCACGCTGCCCTCGGAGCTCTTCGCCGAGGCGGACTCGAACTTCGACACCTGCGGTCCGGCCTTCGCCGCGATCTTCATCGCGATCGGCCGGTTCTTCATCGACACCCGGACGAATCCGGCACCGAGGAACCCGGCCGCCGTCGCCTGCAGGGAGACGTTCCCGACGCCCACCGAGTTGCCGACGCCGATCGACTGACCCACGACCACCGGCGCGGCGGTCGGGATCGGGAACGGCGGCGGCGGCGGGGGCGGCGGGGGCGGGGAGAGCGCCGGGACGCCAGGCGGTGGGGTGTACTGTACCGTGATCTGGGCCAGCGGGAACGAGTTCGTGACCACCGTGTTGTTCGAGTACGGCACGTACGTCGCCCAAGTGTAGAGCCCGTTGACCGACGCGCTGCCTCCTGCCCGGCAATCGACGGTGATGCACGCGTCGACCGGGACGGTGGCGAACGGCGGACCGGTCGCGACGACGTTGAACGAGGCGGTCCACGAATCGCCGAGGTACATCACGTTGCTCGTGCGGTTGGTGCTCCAGTTCCAGCCGAGGTAGTTCACGTTGCCGAGGCGCAGCATCTGCGGCAACGTCTGGCAGGTGTGGAGCGTGACGCCGTTACGGGAGCACGCGGCCGTCGGCTGGAGGTTCGGCGATAGGACGACGTTCCCGAACGGGACGTAGGTGAACAACGGCTTGCCGCTGCCGGCCGCCACCTGCGTCTCGATGACGGGACCGAATCCGACCTGCCGGAACGCATTGGCGAGGGAGGGGTTCCCGAGGTTGGGGCTCGTCGCGGAGCCGTGGGGGACGTACTGCAAGCTCCCGGTAGTGCCGTCGGGGCAGGTGAAGAACGATGGACCGTCCCAAGTTCCCCCGGTCGCCGCGGCGATGTCGCAGCCGGCGAGGAGCACGTGGTCGACGTCCTTCTGGACCTGGAGGCTGCCCGGACCGCCGCCGGTGACCACCGGCCATCCCTTCGAGAGCGGGTCGGTCGCCGTGTCCCACAGATCGATGGCGTCGATGGTGCAGACCCCGCCGATCGACTCCGTGCACTCCGTCGCCGTCTTGGCGAGCTGGGCGATCGAGTGGGTCTTGTTGCCGTCCTGGCTCTTCACCCATCCCTCGCAGTTCGGGCTGGTCCCGACCTGGAACTGGTAGGCCGGCTCGCAGGTCGACGAGAGGCACTGGGCGCCGGTGTAGAAGCCGCCGTAGTCCGATGCGCTCACGCAGTAGTTCTCGATGTAGTTCGGGTCGCGCGGGGCCGAGGAGCCCATCCAGACGATCACGTGGTGGGTGTCCTTCGACCAGGTGAGGCCGCTTCCGGTGATCGTCCCGTACATCGCCGTGATCGCGGAGGTGTGCAGGATGTTGTCCGAGAAATCCGAGTCCCCGTAGACGTAGCCGCCCCCGAGCACGGTCGCCTGGAAGGTGCTCTGGACCTCGGAGCCGAAGTAGCCCGAGGGGACGAAGTTCTGGATGTCGACGTGGTACCGGGAGCCGTCGCAGTCGTCGAGATCGCACGTCTGGAAGTAGTCGACCATGGCGAACTGCACCTGGGAGTGGGGGTTCGCCGTCGAGATCGAGTTCGCGATCTGCTGCGCGTGGGAGACGAAGAACGGCACCCCGTTCGACTCCTCGCACGGCATGCCGCCACTGCCCGCGCACGGGTCCCGGCCGGAGTCGCCGGCGTTGGGATCGTACACGCCATCGTAGAGGGTCGTCTCGATGACGAACGCCACCTGGACGTTCGGCCACGCCACGATCCCCTGGCCCCCCGCGTTCGCGGTCAGGGTGACCCGCGCCGAGGCGGCGCCGGAGGCGCAGGTCGCGATCCCGAAGGCGCAGATCGTGTGGGGGGTCGCCGTGATCCCGAGCTGGAGGGCGGGGAGCGACGTGGCGCTCGGGGCGTTCACGAGCGTGGTGCCGGCCGAAGAAGCGGTCGCGAGGAGCGGAGGCGCGATCCCCGAGCGGGCCAGATGGTGGGAGGCGGAGACGCTGCTCGTCGACGGGGCGAACCCGCTCAGCAACATGACGGAGCCGATCAGGGTCAACCCGAACAGCAGCATCACGCTCTCCCGACGAGACCGGAACAGGTCGGCGGCCGGGGGGGCCATCATCGGTCCTTCATGGCGTTCGACGCGTATCTGCCCTTCGGTCCGCAGGTTCCCCATCGTTTCCTCGATCTTCCCCATCGTTACGACCTCCGGGCGGCCGCCGGCGGGCGCCGGCGGGTGACATACAAGGCGGCCAACAGCGCCGCGACCACGCCGAGCGCCGCGACGCCCGCGAGCGCCAGGAACCCGTTGGTCCCGGACGGCGTGTTCGTCGACGCGGCGGAGTTCGTCATCGGGGCGAGCGGCACCGTCAGCTGGTGGACCGGGGTGTCGGCCGTGAACGTCTGGGCGGCGAGCGTGCTGAAGCCGGAGGCGTTCACCGACCACGTGTACTTCCCGGACCAGACGGAGACGTTGAACTCGCCGACGATGTTGGAGACCGCGTTGTACGTCTCCGGCACGCCGTTCACGGTGACGCCCACGATCGCGACGGTGACCCCCGGGACCGGAAGTCCGGAGGCCGTGTTCGCGACCAGCCCGAAGACCTGGGTCGAGGGCGGCACGAGGTTCAGATCGTAGGTCTGGCCGGCGCCGTTGATCGTCACGACGAACGCCACGTTCGGGTACGTCACGCCCGCCGCGCCGCTGTACGAGGCGTTGAGGAAGTGCGTCCCGTTCGCGAGCTGGATCGAATACTGCCCGTTCGCGTCGGTGATCCCGAGGTCCGCGACGAACCCTCCGGAGCCTTCGGCGATCTGGACTCCGGCCAACGACTGGTTGGTGAGGCCGTCCCTCGCCGTGCCTTGCAGGGTATAGACCATCGTCGACAGCCCGATCACCAGCTCCGGGACGGGGGCGTGGACGGTGAGCGTCTGGACGACCGGGGCCCACCCGTTCGAGCTGACGGTCAGGTTGTACGTGCCCCAGATGACGTTCAGGTGGAACGCTCCGGTCACCGTCGTGGTCGTGGAGGCGGCGATGGTGCCCCCGACGTTGACCGAGACGACGGCGTTGGCGATCCCCTGGGTCGGGTCCGAGGCGTTGACGACCGTTCCCGTCACGGGGTAGGCGATTCCGGTCCCGAGCGGGTAGATCAGGATCGGGTTCATCGCCGTGGTGACGCCGCTCACGATCATCGCCGGAACGTAGGCGTCCGTGTAGCCGGGCGCCGAGACGGAGACGGTGTACGGCCCGGGCGCGCCCATCAGCTGGAAGTGCCCGTTCGATTGCGTCAGGAGCGGCGGAACGCACCCCCCGCCCGCCCAGTCGGGGCAGGCGAGGATCGTGGCATTGGAGATCGGCTCGAAGCCGGTCGCCGACTCGACGGAACCGACGAGCGTGCCGAACTGGGCGAGGAAGATCGTTCCGACGCTGACCATCTCGCCGGGCGTGAGCGAGATCGGGAAGTAGGTGGTGTTGTAGAACGTGTCGTTCGCCGCCAGGATGTAGCTGCCGGCCGGCGCCCCGAGCAGGAAGCTTCCGGAGTGCGAGCTCCCGACGAAGAAGCCGCAGGGGCCCGTCGGGTTGCCGAGCGGGGAGCAGACGCTGACCGTCGCGCCGACGACGGGTAGTCCGCTCGGGAGGCCGCGGACGATCCCGCCGATGTAGGCGAACTGCGCGACGGTGACGGTGCCGATCCAGTCCCAGCAGTCCGAACACGGGTCGGCCACGATCGACGTGTTGCTCACGTAGCCCGAGGCGTCGACCTGGAGGTTCTCGAGTCCGGGCGCCGCGTTGATCCAGAACAGCCCCGTGGCGTTCGTGATCCCCGACGAGCAGACGGTGCTCTTCGCGGGGCAGGCGGTGACCAGCGCGCCGGAGACCGGCAGGTGGGACGGGAAGGCGAGGACGATGCCGGCGAGGATCCCGTCACCGGTGAGGTTGATGATCGACTCGGTGATCATCAGGCCGCGGGTGACGTCCAGCAGCGTCGAGTTCCCGATGTAGGCGTAGTGCTTCACCGTGAGCGTGTCCTTCGGCCCGATCGGGGCGTCGCTGAGGCACATGCCGCCCCAGTTCGAGGTGGCCGCGCACGCCCCGGACTGGGACGTATCGGAGGTCGTGACCGAGACGGTGGAGTACGGGAGCCCCTGGTGGTTGACCGCGTCGCGGATCGTGGTCGTGAACGGCGTGACGCTGTAGTTCAGGTACGCCGAGCGGACCCATCCCCACGGGTCGACGGAGAGGTTCCCGACGGTGAGCGGCGAGGTGGAGTTGTAGTAGCTCGCCATGCTCGAGTTGACGCGCGTCGTCCCGCTGCTGTTGTTGTAGTCGTTGCCGGGACCGGCCATCAGCACGACGTTCCGTCCCGCCGGGGCCGTCAGGTTGGCGAACCCCGCGGAGTTGGTGATCCCCGACGTCTGGTAGATCGTCGAGTTGGCCCGGTCGTTGTACTGCGCCCCGATCCCGAGGTACGGCGCCCCGGTGTGGGTCAGCGAGTCGCGGACATACGCGTTGATCCAGCCGTAGCGATACAAGGAGAGGTTCTTCGCGACGGTCACCTGGCCGGGCTGGATGACCTGGTAGACCTTCTCGAACACCTGATAGTAGACGCTCTGGATGAGCGCGGTCACGGTGGTGTTCCCCGCCTTGTTGCCTGGCGGCAGGAAGTAGGTGAACTGCCCGCCCGATCCCGCGTTGCTGGCGACGACGCCGTTGTACGTCCCGGTCGTCAGCACGCTCACCGAGGCCCAGCGCACCGGCATCGTGTCGTAGCCGAGGGCGTTGCTGAACGTCGAGTTGTCCCGGATGAACCCGGAGACCGCCCCGAAGATGTCCATGTGGATCGTCGCCGACTCCGGTAGCGGGGTCCAGTCGCCGGTCGTGTTGAACACCGTGCGGTTCTGGTTGAACCCCTGTTGGGCGCTCCAGCCGCCACCCGCGTAGACACCGGTCGCACGGACGGAGTTGAGCACGCCGTACGGGACGCTCGCGTTGTAGCCGCCGGAACTGTCCACCGCGACGGAGAGGCCGCAGAAGTTGCCCGCGCTGTTGCACGCCGCGACGTTGGCGCCGGGCCCCAACGGGATCCCGCGGTAGCCCGCGCCGTATCGGATCGAGATGTTCCCCCACGGGTTCACCGAGACGTTCCCCGAGACCCAGCCGAGGGGAGTCATGTCGATGAGGCCGAGGTGGACGAACGTCCGGTTGCTGGCGTTGAAGAAGACGTTGATCGGGTAGTACCCGGGGGTGTTCACCGTGAGGTTGTACAGGCCCGGATCAATGCTTTGGTTGAAGTAACCGCCGGCGTTCGCGCCGTCCTGCACGTTCGTGCAGCCGCCTCCAGTGGTCGGGCACGCCATGATGCCGGTGGCCGCGACGCCGTAGCCGGTGACGTTGTCGCGCAGCACGCCATCGAGCCACGCCCCCTGGCTGGCGCTCGTCGCGTTCACCGCGATCGGTTGGACGACGATCGTCGGCACCTGGGTCGAGATTCCAGAGGAGACGTTGACCCAGACCCAGTTGGTGGTGTAGCCGGCCGCGCTCGCCTGGATCTCGTACGTCGACCAGGGGAGCCATCCGCCGAGGATGGTCCCGTTGAAGTGGCCGTCGGTCGTCGTGAGGCCCGCTCCGACGATGCCGCAGGAGCCGACACTCGAGATCTTGCAAGCCTTCACGGTCGCGGCATACAATCCCTCGCCGAGGGGGTTGACGACCTGGCCGAAGATCGTCCCCAACGGCTGGAGGGTGATGTTGCCGACCGAAGTGTTGCCGGTGCTGCCGTTCACGTACGCCCAGACGGTATCCGGGTCGTACCCGGCGGCCGAGACGGTGACCGAGTCCCATCCCGGAGGCACGGCCCCGGGACCGGTGAAGAACGTCCCATCGAGGTCCACGCCGCCGGTGGCGCAGCCGTAGAACGGGTTCGAGCCCGCGGTGCATGCCCGATACGATCCGAACTGGACGCCGAGGGTGGTGTTGTTGCGCAGGACGCGCCCGTAGATGGCGCCACCCGAGCTCAGGTTGACCGTCGTGAAGTGCTCCGCATTCGAGGTCCCCAGCGGGAGCGGCTCCTGGGAGAGGTTGCAGCAGACCGACGCGGACGAAGCCCAGGTGAAGTTGTTGTAGTATCCGAGGGCGCTGACCTGGATGACGTCGGCGTCGGGCGGCGCCGGGGCGCAGAACGTGTAGCCGCCGCTCACCCCGGGTGCCGGGATCGAGGAGGCCCCGCCGTTGCACAGCCAGGGACTGGTGGCCTGCGGATTTCCCGAGTTGTAGACGTAGCCGTACTGCGCGAGGCCGGTGTAGTACTGGGACTGGACCGACACGGCGAACTGCGGTGGAGCATGGAACGCTCCGGGCAGGAGCCCTTGGATCGTGACGTTCCCCTCGATGTACGTTCCCGGCGTCAGGTTCAGGAAGCCGCTGTTCGTGACCTCATCCGGGGTGTTGTTGACGGCGGTCTCGTTCGGCCAGACGGGCAACAGGCCGGGGATCGGCCACATCGGCGCGAACCCGCAGACACCCGTGGTGTCGGGCTGGATGGTGAGCTGCATCCGCAGGGGGGCCCCGCCGAACGTGGTCGGGACGCCGACGGCGCCGCACCCGAGGGTGACGGTGGTCGAGCCCGTGGTGTTGTAGCCGAAGTACGAGTTCATCTTCAGCCCGATCATCGAGTACGCGTCCAGCGACGAGCCGGTCACGTAGTACAACCCGGTCCCGTAGCGCGGGTTGGGGGTCGAGTGGTTCTTCGAGATGTCGACGGTGATCGTCGTGCCTCCGAGAGGCGTCATGTAGATCGGGGCAACGTGGAAGACGGACCCGGCGTTGAGCTTCGGGACCGTTCCGATCGGGTGGATGTTCTGGATGTATCCGGTCGCCTGCACGATCAGGTAGTCGGGCCCGGGAGGAGCGAAGGCGTTGACCGTGGCTCCGACCTGCATGACGCCCTGCAGCCCGCAGGTGTTCGTGAGGCCGGCACAGCCGGTGATCGAGCGGCCTCCCTGGTAATCGGTGGGGACCGGGGCCCGGGTCACGGCGTCGTAGAGCGTCGCTTGGACGAGGACCTGGTGCTCCAGATAGACGAACCCGAGGCTGACGTTCTCCCACGGGGTGCCGTTGACGTAGGTGAAATTCGCGAAGTACCCCCAATCGGCACTGAAGTCCACCCGGGAGGGCATCGGGGGGATCGGGACGTAGAACTTCCCGTAGATGTCGCTGCGGACCGACGGCTCGGCGCTCACCGAGCCGTCGCGCGAGGTCCCGGTGACCAGGACGCCCGAGATGTTGGTGTGGCTCGGGGTGTCGGACTTGACGATCCCGATGCCGATGGCGTCGTGGACCATGTAAATCGTGCCGACGTAGGTGTTGATGTTCTGGGTGCAGGTGTTGAAGCTGATGTTGGTGAGATACCACCCGACGATCGCCTGGACGTAGTTCGCCCCGACGGCGCACACGACGGTGAAGTACCCCGTCCCGGAGGTAGAGACGGCCGAGCAGGTCGTGCTCGGACAGATCTGCCCCGCGAGGGCGACCGACGAGACCGAGACTCCGGAGAGCCCCGAGCCGTGGGTGGCGTTGATGTAACCGCTGAAGGTTCCGACGGGGATCGTCGGGGCCGCGGGGGCCGGGGACGCTGGCTGGGGGCTGGAGCTCGCGACCGAGGTCAGCGAGGCGCTACCATGGGCCAAGGCGAGCTGCTCGCGCTGGAGGTCGATCTTGTGCTGGATGGAAAGGTACGGGTCCTGGAGCGCCGGTCCGTTGACCGAAGCCTGGTCCTTCGGGTTCGACCCCGGGAGGCCCGCTTTGACGCTCACCGAGACCTGGGGAGTATGAGAGGCAGCCTTGGTAGGGATGGCATGGACCGCGAGCGGAGCGGCGAGGTGGGCGGTGGGAGCCGAGACCGTCCCCGGCGAAAGGGCCAAAGCCCCGGCCGGAATGACCATCGTCGCCAGGACGGTCATCAGGAACCCGATCCACACCCCCCGAGCCAAGCCCTTCCGGCCGCTCGGGCCGGGGGCGTTGTGTGAGATGCTTCGGGTCGCGGAGTGCGTTCGGACCGTCGGGGAAGTGGCGCGCATTACGGGTTGTTGCAGCCGAATTTGCCATTTATACCTTTGTGGCAGATACCGAGAGAAAAACTGCAGATACACCACTAACAACCGACGAACGCTCCTCGGGGGCCTACGTAGCGGCCGAGCGGTCCTAGGTTGGGCGCCGACGGCAGGGGCCTGCCGCGGCCGGATCCCCGCGGGGCACGCGGAGCCCCCGGGCTAGATCCACGGCTCGAGGCGCTCTTCGGGGCTCTCCGGGCGGTCGGGGCCCTCGGTGGCGGAGCGGGGCGTCGGGAGAAGAGCCTTCCGAGCGCCGATCTATCCGGGTAGCGCCCGATCGAGCCGGAACGGAGCGGGCCCTCTCGGATCGGACCGTTCGGGAAGCGAGAGGTTTAAGAGAGCGGCCCGCCTGCGCGGCCCGTCGAGGCTTCTCCGGATGGACGTTCCCCTGTACGCGCTCGCGCTGGTCCTGTTTGCGGTGCTCTATCTGGCGATCGGGGTCTTCCTCGCCTTCACCTTGATCATCACCCTGATCGTGATGTTCGCCTACCTATCTATCCGGTATGGAAAGATGCCCGACAACTACCCTAACGGTCTGGGCGACACCCTGATCACCGTCGCCTTCATCGGCGTGACTTGGGGGATTTTCACGTTCCTGGCCCCCAAGGACCCGATCCCGTTCGTCGGTAACGGGCTCACCTACACCGCGGGGTCGCACATCGCGGTCGGTAGCCTGCTCGCGATCGGGCTCGTGCTGGCCCTCGTCTTCCTCGCCATCTTGGCGTTCATCGCCCGCGATCTCAAGGACGCCTCCGTCGGGACCAGCACCGGTACCGGCGGGACGCCCGGGCCCGACGCCAAGCCCAAGCAAGGCGTCGGCTCCTGACGTTACCCTCGTGGGGGTACGAGGGTCTAAGTAGCGGCCCCCGTATCCCCGGGGGCCGTGCCATCCGTTAACTGCGGGCAGGTCCGCGCCTACCTGTCCGGACTCGATTCGGGTCAACCGGTCCTCCCCGACCCCGGGGTCTGGGACGCCCTCCTCACTCACGGCGCCGTCACCGGTTCCGCCAGTGCGCCCCAGCTGACCCCGATCGGCCGCCACGTGCTGATGGAGCTCAAGGTCCGCTCCCCGCGGGTCGACGCCTTCGCCCTCGAGGTCGTGGCGGGCCAGCTGGAGCGGGTCCTCGGAGACCTCGACCACGTCGCCCGCACCGCGGAGTATTTCCTCGCCGAACTCGGACCGTTGACGCCGCCGGAGGCGATCGTCCTGTTGCGGCCGGTCGCCGTCGCGCTCGCCAACCGGCGTGAGACGCCGGAGGAGATGGCCCAGGAGTTCCGGAACACCTGGGGGAGCGTCGAGGTCATGGGGGGGCACGCCGCCGACCGGCTCCTCGCCGCGGAGCTCCTGACCGCCTCCGGTGCCCCGATCGAAACGATCTACGCT
>JABCYU010000072.1 GCA_013290045.1 Methanobacteriota archaeon
GCGGCCGACGTCCCACATCCGGGGGAAGGCGAGGTAGCTCGACTGGGCGGTCTCGGGGCGGAGGTAGACCTTCTCCTTTCCCGTGACGCCGAAATCGACGGCGAACATCATGTTGAACGGCCGGGGACCGAGAGCTTCGGCTGGCCGCACGAGGGGCACTTGACCCCGTGGGCGGTGACGAGCTCGGCGATCTGCGCCGACGTGAGTCCATCCACCCCCTCGGGTCGAAGCTTCTCGAGGACCGTGTCGGCACGGAACACCGCCTGGCAGTTCCCGCAGGTCACCTCGGGGTCGGTGAAGTTCTCCAGGTGACCGGACGCCCGGACCACGGCCTCGGGGAGCAGCTCCGCCGGCTCGATGAGGTGGTAATCGTCCGAAAGGCCCAGGAAGTAGGCGGTCCACGCCTCCTCGATCCGGCGCTTGAGGGCCGTCCCGAGCGGGCCGTAATCGAAGAGGCCCGCCGCTCCCCCGTAGATCTCGGCGCTCGGCCACAGGTAGCCCCGCCGGCGGAGGAGGGCGAACAACTCGTCGGTCTTCAGAGCGGTTCCCCCGTCAGGGACCCCTCGGCCCGGGCCGGACGATAAGGTGTTCGGTCGCCCGAGTCGCGAGCTGGTATTCGGGGTCCTCCGCCGGCAGCCGGAAAGCGATCGGTCGTCCCGGCCCGCCCGCCTCCACGCGGGCCCATTGCGGCTTGCCGAGGAACAGCCACGGCTCGATGTATCCGGCCCGAACGAGGAACCCCGGCGGCACCGGGCGCCGGGCGAGGCGGGCCGTCACGTAGGCGAACTCGATCTCGCGGAGCATCGACGGGGCGTGGAACATCGCGTTGTCGGTACCGAGCATGGTGCGGACGCCGACGTCGGCGAACATCGCGAGGTCCGGGCGGCGGCCAAACAGCGCGTTCGACCGGGGGCAGACGGCGACCGTCGTCTTCGATTGGACCACCGCCTCCAGATCGCCCCGGGTGGCGAACGTCAGGTGGACCAGGAGATCCGGACGGGGTGCCAGATAGGTCTCGGGGAGCTCGCGTCGGACCTCGCTCGCATGGAGTCCGTAATACTTGCCCGCGCGACGGCAGGCATCGGCGAGGGCGCGCCGGACCTCGAACGGCTCCTCGAGCGCCGAGCTGATCCCGATCCCGTCCGCGACGGCGAGCAACCGGTCGACCTCCTTCCGTCGGATCGGCCGTTCCAACGGACGGCCAAACACGACCGTCCGCACCCCCGTTCCCGCCCCGGCGGCCCGGAGCAGTTCTACCCCGCTCCTCCCCTCCTCGCGGAAGTCGAGCGTGGCAGCGACCCCCTCGCGCTGCATCCGGCGGAGCGCCGAGCGCATCGCGCGACGCTTCGGGGCCGCCGGAGTCTCCGCGAGGAGTCGGAACTTGTATCCGTCGGGCGGGCGGACGATCTCGTCGATCGGTCGGTGGGGCGGCTCCCGGTCGGAGACCGCGTCCCCGAGATGGGTGTGGCCGTTCACCGGCGGCGGGACGACGATGCCGCGCACCCGACGGATCCGGCCCCGGGTGGAATCCGTGCCCGGGGCACCGACCTCGACGACCTGCCCTCGGTGGAACCGGACGTACCCGCGTCGGGGCCCATCGACATCGACGATGGCTCCCTCGACGATGATCCCCACGGCGCGCGGTCATCCCCGGGGCTCTATGTAAGTCCCTACCCGGCGGCCGGCGCCGGCAACAGATATGCCTCCCGGAGATTGCACCGACCGTGGAGGGGTCGATCCCCAGGAACGGGCCGGCCCCCGGGCGGCTCGATCTCGCCGTCGTCGGCCACATCAACCTCGATCATTTCCTCGACGTGGCCCGGTTGCCGACGCCGGACCGGACCGTGCCGATCACCACCCAACGCACCGAGCTGGGCGGCACCGCCACGAACCTCGCCCGGGTGGCCGCCCATTGGGGGGTCTCCGTCGGACTGATCAGCCGGATCGGGGATGATTTCCCGGCGGCGTTCGAGCGGCGACTCCGCGAGGAGAACGTCGGCCTCACCGGCGTCGAGCGCGTCGCGGGGGCCCATTGCTCCGCCTGCTACATCGTCGAGGACGGGAGGGGTTCGCAGATGACGTTCATCGACCAGGGCCCGATGGGCGATGCCCGCTCCGCCCCGCTGCCCGGGGCGGTGATCTCCGGCGTCGACTGGGTCCACCTCGGGACGGGCGACCCGGAGTATCTCGGGCGGATCGCCGACGCGGCGCGCGGGGCCGGAGCGCACCTCGCCGCCGACCCGGCCCAGGAGATCCACTATCGGTGGGACGGTTCGCGGTTGCGTCGACTGCTCGATCGCTGCGAACTGTTCTTCGGCAACCGTTCCGAGGTCGACCGCGCCATCGCCCTCCTGAAGCTCCGGGATCGGAAGGGGCTGCTCGAACTGGTACCCACCATCGTGGAGACCCGCGGAGCCGCGGGCGCTGTCGCGCACACCCGCCTCGGGACGGTGACCGTGCGGGCTCACGTCCCGAAGCGAGTCCGCCAAGTGACTGGGGCCGGAGACGCCTTCCGAGGAGGGTTCTACGCCGGATGGTTCGCCGGCCAGCCGATGCGCGGTTGTCTGGTCGCGGGGACGCGTGCCGCGGCCGCCTGGATGCAAGGGGACCACGCGATCGGCGTGGTCGGGGGGCCCAAGGGATGAAGATGCGACCGTTCGGACGGCTGCTGCCCGCCGAGACGGCCCGCCGGCGGCTCCTCCGCGCCGTCGTTCCGGTCGAAGCGACCGAGACGGTCGGCCTGGCCGACGCGGTCGGACGCGTCGTCTCGGAAGACCATCGCGCCCCGTTCCCGGTTCCCGGATTCTCCCGGGCGACCTGGGACGGCTACGCGCTGCGGTTCCGCGACACCCGCGACGCCACCTCGCGCTCACCGGCCCGGCTGAGGCTGGTCGGCGAGGTGCACGCCGAGGATCGACTCGATCGGCCGCTCTCCCGGGGCGAGGCGGTCGCGATCGCCACCGGAGGCGCGATCCCGCGGGGCGCCGATGCGGTGATCATTTTCGAAGAGGTTTCGGTGGAAGGGAGCGAGTTGCTCGTCCCTCGAAGGGTCCGGCGCGGCGAACGCATCGCCGATCCCGGGGACGACTTCGCGAAGGGGGCCCGGCTGGTCCGGCGCGGGGTGGAGCTCACCCCCGCAGCGCTCGGGGCGTTGGCGGCGATCGGACGGACCGAGATCGAGGTGTTCGCCCGGCCCATGGTCCGGGTGATCCCGAACGGGAACGAGTTGGTGGCCCCGGGCGGTTCGCGAGGACCGGGCCAGATCTACGAGACGAACAACGTCACGCTGAGCGCGGTCATCTCGGCGGCCGGGGGGATCGCGCGGGCCGTCCCGCCCGTGGTGGATGACGCGGAGGCGATCGAGCGGGCGATCCGCGAAGCGCTTTCCGACAGCGACCTGGTGCTCGTCACCGGTGGAAGCTCGGTCGGTGAC
This sequence comes from Methanobacteriota archaeon, assembly GCA_013290045.1. Taxonomy (GTDB): domain Archaea; phylum Thermoplasmatota; class Thermoplasmata; order Lutacidiplasmatales; family UBA184; genus Lutacidiplasma. The sequence goes on from JABCYU010000072.1 coordinate 3,434, forward strand.
CACGATTACCTGCCCGTGATCTTTCCGCGACTGGGCCGACTCCTCTTCCACGGGATCGCGGTGCGGCCGGGGAAGCCGACGCTCGCCGTCGCGACTTCCTCCCGGCTGGTGATCGGCATGCCCGGGCATCCGACCTCGTGCCTGTTGAACGCCTACTGGCTGCTGCTCCCCGTGCTCCGTCGCCTGGGCCACCGCTCCGGCCCCGGATGGATCGACACGACCGTGACGATGGCCGAGCCGTACGATGTCCCGACGGCGGGGCTCTCGACGGTCGTTCCCTTGAAGGTGGCGCGGGGGACCGGCACCCCGACGTTCCGCGACTCGTCGGCGATCACGAGCCTGAGCGGCGCCAACGCCTTCGCCCTCCTTCCCCCCGGGCGAAGCCACCTTCGGCGAGGAGCGCGGGTGAGCGCTCACCTGTTGCCGTTCCCCATCTCGGCGGCGGCCGAGCCGTGAGCCCACCCGGCCCCTACGAGTAAAGCCTAATCCGCCGTGCGCCCCATCGGGGAAGCGTGAAAGACCGCTACGGCCGCGAGGTCACCGACCTGCGGATCTCGTTGACGCAGCGATGCAACCTCACCTGCGTCTTCTGTCATATGGAGGGCCAGCCGGAGTCCCGGGAGGAACTGACCCCCGCCGAGATCGAGACGCTCGTCCGGGCGGCGGTCGAGGTCGGGGTCGACCGGGTCAAGCTCACCGGCGGCGAGCCGACGCTTCGGACCGACATCGTCGAGATCATCCGGCGAATCCGACCGCACGTCCGCGAGGTGTCGATGACGACGAACGGGCTGCTGCTCGAGCGGCTCGCGCTGCCGATGCGGGAGGCGGGGCTGGCCCGGGTGAACGTCAGCCTCCCGAGCCTGGACCGGGCCGTCTACCACCGGCTCACCGGCGTGGACGGCGTCGACCGCGTGATCCGAGGGATCCACGCCGCGAAGGACGCCGGCCTCGCCCCGATCAAGCTCAACGTCGTCGCGCTCTCGGGGACGACGGCGGAACCGGAGTCGGTCGAGCCGCTCGTGGCCTTCGCGCAGGCGACCGGCGCCGTCGTTCAGGTGATCGAGTTCGAGAACGTGAAGGGACGGGTCGATCCCCGGGTCTACCGGGCGTTGCACTCCGAGCTGAGCCGGCTGAGCGAGGAGGCGGCCAGTCGGGCGTTCCGCACCGAGCACAATCGGTTGCACGACCGCCCAAGATACACCTTCGAGCGCGCCGGCAAACCGATCACGCTCGAGGTCGTCCAACCGGTCGAGAACCCGGCGTTCTGCATGGCGTGCCACCGCCTGAGGATCACGAGCGACGGTCGGCTCAAAGGCTGCCTGATGACGAACGCGGGACTGATCGATGTCCGAAGCCTGCTCCGGGACGGTGCCCCGTTCGGGGAGCTCGTGGAGGCGTTCCGCAGCGCGGTTCGCCTGCGGGCGCCGTTCTTCAAGGGCCCGGAGACGGCCGTTCCGACGCCGATCGAGAACGAGCCGCCGATATCGACCCCGATGGAACTGCCGGTCGTCGGCGTCCGCGCCGGCAATAGTTAAGCCCGGTCCGGCCTCCTCTCCCCGTGGCCCGCCGTCGGCTCAAGGTCGCGATCGTCGCGATCGAGGGGACGAACAATGACCTCGAGCTGAAGGTCGCGCTCGAAACCCTCGGGGCCCGCCCCGAGGTCGTGCACCTCAAGCAGCTGGAGGGACGGGACGTCGAACCGGGCTCCCGGCGGCACCTGATGGACTACCAGATGCTGCTGTTCCCCGGCGGGTTCTCGGGAGGGGACTACGTGCGCGCCGGCGCGATCCTGGCCGCCCGGACGAGATCGGCGATCGGGAACGAGCTCGAGGAGTATGTGCGATCCGGGCGGCTGGTCGGTGGGATCTGCAACGGGTTCCAGGTCCTCACCGAGTTGGGGCTGCTCCCCGGTCGGCCCGGTGGCCGCCTCGGGCCGCCGGAGGCCGCCCTGATGACCAACGATTCGGGGCGCTACGAGTGTCGGCCGACTTTCCTCGCGTGGCAGGGCGGGGCGTTCCCTCCGCTCCAAGGGCGCCCGATGGGGGACCGCTACCTGTTCCCGAGCGGCCACGGCGAAGGCAAGCTGGTCTTCGGGGGCGAGCCGGGGGTTCGCCGAAAGGAGCTCGAAGCGAACGGGCAGGTCCTGTTTCGATGGGTCGCCCCGGACGGGGCCGAGGCCCAGTACCCGTGGAACCCGAACGGCTCGGAAGGGAACTTGGCCGGGATCACGAACCCCGAGGGGAACGTCTTCGGCCTGATGCCCCACCCGGAGCGCGGCTTCTTCCGGGCCCAGGCCCCGGATTGGACCCGCGCCGGGTCGGCCGAGGGCTACGGCGACGGGGAGCGGTTCCTCGACGCGCTGCTCCGGTACGCCGAGCGCCATACGTAGGCCGGTGCGCCCCGGCCCGGGATCGGCGGGTCAGGCGCTCGACGGTCAGCACCTCGCCCTCCAGCCGGCGTTGGGCGACGCGCTGCCACTGCCCGCCCGTCCCTCTCCAGCTCCGGCGCAATCGGGCGAGCGCGCCACGGTCCTGCCGGGAGGAGCCGACGAGGAACGCCTCCCCGCCCGGGAGGAGATGCTCGCGGAGCTCCTCGACGAGGCGACGGGTCGTCGCGAGCCCGTCGGGGCCGCCGTCGAGGGCGAGATGGATCCATCGGTCCGGATCCTCGGACCCGGGGGGCGTCGGGAGGTACGGCGGGTTGGCGACGATCCGGCCGAACGCCCGGAGTCCCCTCGCCAGGTCCGTCCGAACCGGGTGGACCCGCACGCCCTCCTCCAGAGCCAGACGCGCGACGCGGCGGAGCGCCTCGGGGTTGAGGTCGGTCGCCACCACGAACGCCCCCGTCCGGGCGGCGGCGACCGCGGCGACGCCGCTCCCGGTGCCGATGTCGAGCACGGACTTCGCTCCCGGGCGACCGGCGAATTCGACGAGGATCCGGGAGTCCTCTCTCGGCGGGTAGACCGAGTCAGGATGCCCCGGCCCCGCCGGCCGCGTGAGGGGCCGTAGCACTCCGGCGCGCCTCACCCGGACACCTTCTTATTCCTCAGGGGGATGACACGGCTGCTTCTCGGAGTTATCACCCTGTGCCCCGTCGGCTAGCCGCCCCAGTCAAGATCGGCATCACGGGCCTGCCGGGCTCGGGCAAGACCCAGACGCTGCTGCGGATCATCCAGCTCCTCGAGCAGGAGGGGGTGACGGTCGGTGGGATGGTCACCGAACCGATCATCGAACGGCAGCGACGCACGGGATTCCAGATCACGAACTGGCTGACGAAGGAGCACGCGGTGTTCGCCCACGAGGGCCTCAAGTCCCGGGTGAAATCGGGCCGCTACGGCGTCAACCTGGATGCCCTCGAGGGGCTCGGCACCCGCTCGCTCCAGGAGGCGCGAGAATCCGCCGACGTCATCGTCATCGACGAGGTCGGCAAGATGGAGGTCGAGAGCGATGCGTTCACGAAGAGCGTCATCGAGACGCTCGACGCCAACAAATCTATCGTCATGACCCTCCATAAGAAGTCCCGCAACCCGTTGCTGCAGGACATCCGGCGGAGGGACGAACTACGACTGCTCGAGGTGACGCCGGTGAACAAGAACCTCCTCGCGTTCAAGATCGTCCGCCTGCTGACCGGACGCGCGCACTGACGCAGGTCGCGCTCAGCCGCGAGGGCGACACCGAGCTCGAGCTTCCCGAATCGCCGACGGGCCGCGGCCCGGCCTCCAAGGCCCCCGTGTTCTACAACGCCGCGATGGCCGTCGACCGCGACCTCGGCGTCGCGCTCGCGAGGGAGCTCCGCGAGGAAGGGGAGGGGCCGCTCCGCGGCTGGGAGATGTTGGCGGCGACCGGCGTCCGCGGGCTGAGGCTCGTCCGGGAGACCGACCTGTTCGGGGAGATGTGGTTCACCGAGCAGAACCCCGAGGCCCTCGAGGTCCTTCGACGCAACGCCGCGCGCTACGCGTCGCGGGGGGCCCACGTCCGATCCCACGATGCCCACCATGTGCTGAAGGGGGCGCCGTTCGATTTCGTCGACCTCGATCCGTACGGAACGCCGGTCCCGTTCCTCCCGACGGCGATCGCGGCCCTGCGGTCGGGCGGGTTGTTGGGCGTGACGGCGACCGACATGATGGTCCTTGCCGGGGTCCTTCGGGGGACGTGCGAGGCGCGCTACGGCGCCCGTCCGCTCCGGGGACGGTTCGGCCCGGAAGGCGGGCTTCGAATCCTCCTCGCCCACGTCGCGAAGATCGCCGCCGCCCAGCGCCGACGCGCCCGGCCGATCCTCGCCTACGTTCACGACCACCACGTCCGGGCCTACCTGCGCCTGGACGAGGCGTCGGAGGACGAGTCTCCGCTCCCGGTAGGCCTGCTGTCCGAGCCGTGGGACGGCCCGGCGGTCATCGGCGGTCCGTTCGGCCCGATGTGGCTCGGGCGGTTGTTCGACCCGGCGCTCGTGGCCCGGATGGGGACCCCCCCAGGGGCCGCGCGGGCGAAGGAGCTGGAGCGGATGCTCGGCGCGTTCCGCGGCGAGTCGCGGGCCGACCGACCGCTGTTCTACGAGCCGAACGAGCTCGCATCGACCCTCCACCTCCCGAACCCTCCGGCGATCGACGCCCTGCTCGATCGGCTCGAGTCGGGGGGATGGAGCGCCGGCCGCTCGCACGTCCGCGCGGCCGCCTTCCGGACGACGGCGCCGCGCGTCGACGTCCTCCTCGCCGCCAAGGCGGTCTCCGAAGGTCAGGCCCAGAAACCGCGCGTTCGGGCGTAGCTCCGCTCGGCGCGCAGGATCTCCGTCAGCAGGTCGGCCTCGCTGCGGTACAATCGCGCGAGGAGCCGTCGGGCCGTGTCCGGACCGACCCCGCGGGCGGCGAGGCACAGCAGTGCCCGCTCTCCGTACGTCGCGAGAAGCTCGGCAGAGGTGTACGAGGTTCGCAACAGCGGGGTGACGGTCGCAGAGGGGGCTCTCGGCGTCCGGGACGCCTTCCGACCCTTCCATTTGCGCTTCGCGTAGGCGACCACCTGGGCGATGTCCTCGGGTCGTCGGGGCGACAGGACTGCGGACAGCGATCCTCCGCAGATCCCGCAGCGGCTCCCTCCGGCGGCGGCGTAGCGGGCGGGGGTCGTCGTGCGGGTGAATCCGCAGCGCAGGCAGACGAGGGTCTGCTCCTCCATCCGAAGCCGGTCGGCGACCGCCTTCAGCAGGGTCGGCGGCGGGACATCGGGGAGCTCGCGCCACTTCAGTCGGGAGAGCGGGAGGTCGGTCCACGTCCCCGGGGGGGTCTCGTGGACTTGGATGGTCCCCGAGGCAATCGCTTCGAGGACCCGTCGGCCGTGCTCGAGGTCGTGACGGTCGTGGAGCGTCTTGTCGAGCGTCTCCTCGCCGAGCGGTTGTTGCCGGGACTGTTCCAAGAGCGGCTCGATGACCCGCAGGTCCCTCGGGTCGGCCGTCGGAGGGAGGACCCCGAACTTGCGGGCCACGGTCAGGAAGATCCAACGGTAGTCGTAGCCGCTCGGCACGAGCTTCTCGAGCAGCCCCTCGAGGGTGTCGGCCGGGACGGCGAGCGCCTGGCGCAACGTCGGGAAATCGACGGCGACGGGAAGCCCCAGCACGAACCACGTCGGCTCGACGGAGAGGACCTCGACGCGCGCCCCGAGGCGGGCCGTCAGCTGGGCCGAGCTCGCCAGCGAGAGCGTCTCGTTCGTCCGCGTCCCGAAGCAGGCTCCGAAGACGACCATCCGGCCCTGGAGCGTGATGGTGATGCGCCGATCGTCCGGAAAGATCCCCGCGCCACGACCCGCCGCGAGCCTCGCCTCCATATGCCGGCGAGCGAGAGGGTCGAGGGGGTACGGGTCGAGCGTGCCCTCCCGCCGCATCCGCCCGATCTCCTGGGCGACATCGAACGGGACCGGCAGCTCCTCGCCGACCCAACGAGGTTCTTGTCCGATCTCCGCCACCGTCTCGACGAGGAGCTCGCCTTCGCGCGTCTCCACCACCCGCCAGGTCCGACCGTGGAGGAGGAAGATCTGCTCGGGTTGCGCCAGGATCTGCGTGAGGACGAACCGCTCGTCGAGCGTGCCGATCAGCCGACGGGTGGCGATGTCCCGGAGCCGGTACGTTCGTTCCTCGGGGATCAGCGAGAGCGTCGAGTAGAACCGGTGGAGCGTCCGGCGGCCCGGCCGAAGTTGACCGCCCTCCTCGCGGAGGGAGCCGATCTCGGAGAGGTAGGTCGCGAGACGCGTCCAGTCCGATTCGCTCAGGCCGGCCGCCGGGGCCGCATGTCCGAGCTTCGTCGTGAGGACGATGGGGTCGGCGCGGCCCTCGGCCCGGAGCTCCGCGATCACCTGCTGGGAAGCCGCCAGGCGATTGCGGGTCCTCCAGGTCGTGGGCTCGACCTCGGAGTGCGTCGCCCGTCGGGCGAGGACCGCGGCCTCCTCGAGGTCCTCGTCGTCGATCGCGATGACGACGCCCTCGATCGACCGGCCGATCCGGTGGCCGGAGCGGCCGACCCGCTGCAGGAGGCGTCCGGCCTGGTGGGGCGAGCCGAACTGGATCACCAGATCGACGCTGCCAATGTCGATCCCGAGTTCCAGGGAGGAGGTCGCGATCAGCGCGCGCAGCTTCCCTTCCCGGAACAGCCGTTCGGCCTCCTCGCGCACGTCTCGGGACAAGGAGCCGTGGTGGACCGCCACGCTGAGGTCCGGTGCTAGGCGGGTCAACCGCGCGGCAAGCCCCTCCGCGGTCGGCCGGGTGTTGACGAAGACGAGGGTCGTTCGGTGCCCCCGGACCTCCTCCTCGACGGTTCTCAGGGCGGCGAGCAACGGTCCGTCGGCTTTCAGATCGTGGACCAGCTCCGGCGCGAGCGGAGGAAGGTCGGCGGGCGGGAGGCGGGCGCGGATCGTGATCTTCCTCGGGGTCTTCGCCTGGCGGACCTCGACGACCCGGGGGCTCGGCGAGAGGAACCGCGCCACCTCCTCGGGGTTCCCGACGGTGGCCGAAAGCCCGACGCGACGGACCGGCCGGCCGACCCAGGCGTCGAGCCGCTCGAGCGTGAGCGCGAGTTGGGCCCCCCGATCGTTGGGAGCCAGCTCGTGGACCTCGTCGATGACGATCGCTCGGACGTTCCGAAGCCCCTCCCGGAGGCGCTTTCCGACGAGGAGGAGCTGGAGCGTCTCCGGTGTCGTGAGCAGGAGGTCTGGAGGATGCTTCGACTGGCGCAGTCGGTCCCCGGGGGTCGTGTCTCCATGGCGAACGGCCGCGGAGAGGCCCACCTCCCGGACGAACGAGACGAGCCGGTGCTCGAGGTCGCGATTGAGCGCCCTAAGCGGCGTGACGTAGAGCAGGCTCACCGGGGGCGAGGGGTCCTTCAGTTGCCGCGAGAGGAGGGGGAGGAGTGCCGCCTCGGTCTTCCCCGTGCCGGTCGGCGAGATCAACAGGGCGTCCGCGGAGGTCTCCAGGAGCGGCAGGGCCAGTTGCTGGATCTCCGTGAGATCGGTGATCCCCCGACCTTCGACCGCACTCCGAAGGCGAGGGTGGAGCCGGTGCCTCGGGTCGACGGCGTCGATCGACATGGGGCGGCGGCGAGCGTTCTCCGGCGGAAAGGGATGGCGGCCCGACCTGGACCGGGGGGCCCCGGTCGGACTCAGACGGGACCGGGCTCGAGGTCGAGGGTCCGGAGCCCCAGCGACTCGTTCAACGGTCGACCGAACGTCTTCCCCGGGAACGTCTCCAGCAGGATCTCGCCGACCACGCCGACGGTGGCCCGCAGGAGATGGCCGCCGACGACCTGATGGCGTTCGTTGGCGAGCTGGGCGTGCAGGTGGATCGAGGGGCCCTCATCGAGGGTGGCGATCGACCCTTGGAGGCCGATGAGCTCGTGGGGCCGATCGAGGTTCTGCACATCGTACTCCCGTCCGGTCCAGAAGCCGACCGCGGCGGATTTCACCATCCCGATCCCCGAGACGACCGCGGCGGCTCGGATCCCCCGGTTC